>JAIESI010000308.1 GCA_019746135.1 Xanthobacteraceae bacterium | reverse complement strand
AACGCCGGATGATTCGAGGTTGATCACCTCGGAGACTACGCCACCCTCATTTCCAACCAACCCCGCGACGGCACCTGCCGGTGGCAGGCGCTGTTCTCTGTGCCGTGTTGTGTGTGACGCCCGCTGGTGCGCAATCCGCGCCGGACGGGGCATGGGTCACGAAAAAGCCGTTGCCCACGCCGCGCAACGAGGTCGCGCTGGCGGCGGTCGGCAGCAAGATCTACGTGGTCGGCGGCGGCATCGCCGGCAACGCCGTGCCGCTGGTCGACGAATACGATCCGGCGTCCGACAGCTGGAGGGCCATGGCCGACATGCCCAGGGGCCTCGACCATCTCGGCGTCGCGGTGATCGGCAACGCCATCATCACCGTCGGCGGCTTCATCGGCTCGGTGCATCGCGGCGCGGTGAGCGACGTCTATCAGTACGACGTCGCCTCGAACGCCTGGCGCGCGCTGGCGCCGTTGAAGGCGGGGCGCGGCTCGGTCGCCGTCGCAGTGCTCGACGGCAAGGTCCATGCGGTCGGCGGCCGTGGCGTCGACAACAGCTTCACCGTCGGCACCCACGAGGTGCTCGATCCCGCGACCGGGCAATGGACCGAGCGCGCAGCCCTGCCGCAGCCGCGCGACCACATGGCGCTCATTGCGATCGACGGCAAGCTGCACGCCATCGGCGGCCGCATCACCAATCCGCAAAGCCGCACCGGCCAGCACGACGTCTACGATCCGAAGACCGACTCGTGGTCGCCCGGCCCGCCGCTGCCGACCGCGCGCAGCGGACTGGCCTATGCGAATTTCCAGGGCATGGCCGTGGTGCTCGGCGGCGAGCTGCCGCCCGACACCTTCCCGGAAAACGAGGCCTACGACCCGAAGTCGATGCGCTGGCGGACGCTGACCGCGATGCCTGCCGGCCGTCACGGCACCGGCGCGGCGGTGCTCGGCAGGAGCATTTATGTCGCCGCGGGTTCGCTCAAACCCGGGTCAGGCGGGGTGACCAATCAGCTGATTGTGTTCACGATTCCCTGACCATGAACCTTGCAAGAGGTTGATCCGACAAACATTTCGAGCGCGAGTGCCGGGGCTGGCGGCAGCCCTCGCGGCTCGCCACATTTGAGGCAGCCCCGAGGGAGGGAACTGTGAGCGATCTTTCGATCCTGCTTGGTGTCAATGTCTTCGTCATCGTTCTGGTCGGTCTCGTCATCCTCACAATCTTCGCCGGCGTGAAGACGGGTCTCCCAGGGCTATCACTGGACCGTCGAACGGTTCGGCCGCTACACCCGCACGCTGCAGCCGGGCCTCAACCTGATCGTGCCGTTCTTCGACCGGATCGGCCGCAAGGTGAACATGATGGAGCAGGTGATCGACATCCCGCAGCAGGATGTCATCTCCAAGGACAACGCCACCGTCACCGTGGACGGGCTCGCCTTCTTCCAGGTGTTCGACGCACCGAAGGCGAGCTACGAGGTCGCCGCGCTCGATCAGGCGATCATCAAGCTGACCATGACCAACATCCGCTCGGTGATGGGCGGCATGGACCTCGACCAGATGCTGTCGCACCGCGACGAGATCAACGAGCGGCTGCTGCGCGTGGTCGACGCCGCGGTGTCGCCATGGGGCGTCAAGGTCAACCGCATCGAGATCAAGGACATCGTGCCGCCGGCCGACCTGGTGCAGTCGATGGGCCGGCAGATGAAGGCCGAGCGCGAGAAGCGTGCCGAGATCCTGCAGGCCGAAGGCCAGCGGCAGTCGGCGATCCTGAAGGCCGAGGGGCAGAAGCAGTCGCAGATTCTCGAGGCCGAAGGCCGCCGCGAGGCTGCGTTCCGCGACGCGGAAGCCCGCGAGCGCTTGGCGCAGGCCGAAGCCAAGGCCACCGAGATGGTCAGCGCCGCGATCACGCAGGGCGACGTCGCCGCGATCAACTACTTCGTGGCCGACAAGTACATGAAGGTGCTGGCCGAGCTCGCCGACTCGCCGAACCAGAAGATGATGATCATGCCGATGGAGGTCACCGGCGTGCTCGGCTCGCTCGCCGGCATCGCCGAGATCGCCAGGGCGACGTTCGGCCCCGACGGCAGCAGGCCGCCGTCCGCCACGCCGGGCGCACCGTCGCCGCCGCGCCGGCCGACCGTTCCGTCCACCGCCTCCTGACGGGTGACACCATGATGGCCAGCATCCAGACCACCATCGTCGCTCTGGGCCCCTGGGCCTGGATCATCGCCGGCGCGATCCTGCTTGCGCTCGAGCTCGTGGTGCCCGGCGCGTTCATGATGTGGCTCGGCATTGCCGCGGCGCTGGTCGGCGCGATCTCGCTTGCGGTCGACTGGTCCTGGCAGTGGCAGTGCGTCGCCTTCGCGGCGTTTGCCATCGCCTCGATTCCGCTGTTCCGCCGCTTCGCGCTGAAGGTTGAGCCGCAGAGCGAGGCGCCGCTGCTCAACCGCCGCACCGAGGCGCTGATCGGCCGGGTGTTCACGCTGGAGAAGCCGATCGTCGACGGCGTCGGCACGGTGCGCATCGACGACACCATCTGGCGGGTGCGCGGCCCCGAATGCCCCGCCGGCAGCCGGGTCAGGGTGACCCGCGCCGACGGCGCCAACCTTGCCGTCGAGCCCGCAAGCTAGAGCATGATCCCGAAAAGTGTGAAGCGGTTTTCGGAAAAGATCATGCTCAAACAAGAAGCTAAAGCGGATGACGATTCGAAGAAAGGTCATCCCGCTTTAGAGCTGTTTCCGATTCCGAAGGAACGGAAACGGCTCTAGACCAGGGGGTGTCCGGGCAAGGCCTAATCCAGCTTTGGGATTTGTGCCGCTTCGACCAGCTTGGCGAAGCGTGCGATTTCGGACTTGAAGAAGGCGTCGAATTCGGCGGGCGTGCTGCCGACCGGCTCCAGGCCGACGGCCAGCATCCGATCGCGCATCTCCGGTGTCGCCAACGCCACGGTCACCGCCCGCTGGATCGTGTCGATGATGTTCGGCGGAGTGCCCGCGCGCACAAAGAGGCCATACCAGGACCCGGTTTCGAGACCGGCGTACCCGAGTTCAAGAAACGTCGGCAGTTCGGGCAGCGACGCCAGCCGCTTGCGGCCGGTGATCGCATATCCCCGGATGGCCTTTTCCCTGATCTGCGGCACGCCGGTGCTCAACGGCATGAACCCGAGCTGGACGTCGCCGCTGATCAAGGCCGAAAGCATCGGGGCATCGCCGCGATAGGGGATGTGCGCGATGTTGAGCCCGGCCGCGTGCTTGAACGTCTCGGCCAGGATGTGCAGGGGAGCTCCGATGCCGCTCGAACCGTAGTTCAAGGTCCCGGGCTGAGCCTTGGCGGCCGCGATCAGCTCCTGGATGGCGGCGGCCGGATACTTGTACGACCCCGCGAGCGGGAGCTGGGTGTCGGCCATGTGCATGACCGGGGCGAGATCCTTGACCGGATCGTAGCTCAGCTTCTTGTACAGCGCCACGCTGCTGGCAATGCCACCGACCGTGATCAGGATCGTGTGGCCGTCCGGCGGCGAGGTCGCCACCGTGGCGGCGCCGAGGTTGCCGCCGGCGCCCGGGCGGTTCTCGACCACCACCGTTTGATTGAATTGGTCCGAGAGCTTGGCGGCCAGGACCCGCGCCACCACGTCGACGCCGCCGCCCGCGGGAAAAGGTACGATCAAGCGGACGGTTTGGTCCGGATATTTTTGCGCGAGCGCGGGACTTGTGAGGGCCACTGCCAGCAGTGAAAGCGTGAGGCAGACACGCAACATGCACCTGTTCATTGGTTCGCTCCGATTTGCGTCATCAGTTCTGGACTCTGGGCTGCTTGGTTGGCGCAGCGGACTAAGACTTGCGATGCGGCAGGGGTGGCCATGTTCGGCGATCAGGCTGACCCGGCGGCGCCGGCGGGTGGTCCGGCAAAGCTTTGCGCGAACGGCCCGATCCGGATCATGTCGATCTCGATCACGTGCGGCCCTGGCGCCGCGAGCGCACGGTCGAATGCCGCGGCGAAATGGTTCATGTCGGCGATGCGTTCATGAGCCAGGCCGATCGAGCGGCAGACCAGCGAAAAGTCGGGCGTGAGAATGTCCGAGTAGACCTGCCGGCTGCCGTACTGGGCATCCTGAATGTTCCGGATCACGCCATAGCCGTTGTCGTTCATCAGCACGAAGACGATTTCCGCGCGCGTCTCCACCGCCGTCGCAAGTTCGCCGATCATCAATTGCGCGCCGCCGTCGCCGAGCAGCGCGATGGTCTTGGCGGGCACGCCGGCATGCGCTGCGCCGATCGCCATCGCGATGCCTTGCCCGATGCCGCCGCCCAGGGCATGCACGCCGAGATGAGGTGCGGCGATGCGCACGTAGCGATTGCCGAAGGTGCTGTTGGATATGGTGACATCGCGCACCCAGGGATGGGCCCCGTTCGACACGCGCCGGCTCATGAGATCGGCAAGCTCCGCGTACGGGCCCAGGCTGGCGCGCAACACGGCTTCCGATTTGCCGCGCGCCGCGCCGATCTCGGCGAGAAACTTCGGATCCGTGTCGAGAGCTTGCGGAAGCCGCTGCAGAAGCCCTTCGAGCGCCAGCCGCGCGTCGCCATCGACGAACAGGTTGACCGGGTAGTTCCGCCCGGCTTGCGCCGGGTCGGCATCGATCTGCGCCAGCGGCGGCAGCGCCATCCGATTGTTTTGCGTCTCGTTGCCGCGCAGACGCGAGCCGGCGACGATCATCAGGTCGGCGCGGGCATAGATGCCCTGCGCGTCGCGGGTCATGTTGAAGGCGCCGAGGCTGCGCGGATGCCCCTCCGGCACGACGGCGCGGCCGTTCGTGCTGGTGACGGCGCCGATCCCGCGGTTCACCAGCTCGGTCGCGGCGTCTGCGGCCCCGCGGGCGCCGCCGCCAAGCCAGAGCATGGGCCGTTTTGCATCGAGGATCAGCCTGGCCAACACGTCGAGTTGGGCGCTGTCGGGCACGCGTCGCGCAACGGCAGCCGGTGTGGCCGCAGCGCGCGCCGGAATGAGTGCGCGCTGGACGTCGATCGGGATTTCGAAAGTGACCGGGCCCGACGGCGCCGACAGCGCTTCAGCCGCCGCCGCGAGCAGCGTGTCGATTGCCGCCATCGGCTCCGATGCGCGCAAATAGGTCTTGCTGATCGCACGCAGCATGTCGGGCTGGTGCGGAACGTCATGAATGGCGGCGCGATCGCGATCCATGAACTCGCGATCGACCTGTGTGGTGATGTGGAGGACCGGCGATCCGGCGGTGAGCGCCTCGACCTGGGAGCCGGCGGCATTGCCGGCGGCGGTGCCGGTGCTTGTGATCACGACGCCGAGCGTGCGCGACACGCGCGCATAGGCGTCCGCCATGTTCATGGCTCCGGCTTCGCCCCGCGCCGGCACGAAGCGGATGCGGCCGTGACGGGCGATCGCATCGAGGATCGGCATGTTGTGGATCGAGATCACCCCGAAGGCCACGGTCACGCCGATATCGGCGAGCGCGCGCGCGATCGCATCGCCGACCGGCTCCTTGGGCAGCAGAGCGGGCGCGGTCAGTTCGGCCTTGGGAGGGGTGCGCAGAGAAACCGTCATCGCCCTTTTCGCCTTCCTAGATATGCCGCGACACGCCGCCGGAAATTTCCAGGCTCGCGCCTGTGATGTAGCTCGCCGCAGGCGAGCCGAGGAAAACGATCGCGCGTGCCGGCTCCTCGGCCTCGCCGAGACGGCCGAGCGGTATGCCCTTTTCGCGTGCGAGGGCGCCGAACCACTGCTCGCGTGTCTCGGCCTTGTCCTTGCGGGCTTCGAAGCGCCGCTGCCATTGACCGGAATCCACCAGCCCGAGCAGAACCGAGTTCACGCGGATTTGCGGTGCGAATTCGGCGGCCAGGGATTTCAGGAGATTCTGGACGCCCGCGCGCGCCGCCGATGTGCACACCATGTGCGGTTCGGGTTGCAGCGACAGCAGCGAATTGACCGCGACGATCGCCGGCGCATCGCTGTTCTTCAGCAGCGGCAGGAATGCGCGAATGGGCAGGATCTGGCTGAAGAACTTCAAATCCAGCTCTTCACGCCATTCGCGATCGCTGGTGTGGGAAAAGGTCGAGACCCGGCCCTGGCCGGCATTGTTGACGAGCAGATCGACACGGCCGTTGCTCCACGCGCCGACCTTGCTCGCAAAGCGGTTGACGGCATCCGCGTCCAGCACGTCGCAGCGTTCCGCCAGCACATTCGCGGCGTTCGCCGCCGCAAGCACCGATTGGGCCGCTGCCAGCCGTTCGGGATCGCGCCCGCAAATCGCGACCCGGGCTCCATCGGCGAGGAGCAACCGGGCGGTCGCCAGCCCGATTCCGGAACTGCCGCCGGTGACAACGGCAACGCGATCCTTCAGACCCAGATCCAATGTCGTTACCTCGATTTGCGACGCGCGCGCTTGCGCGCCGAACCGGATGGCGTCGGCCGCCCCGGCAAAGCCGGGCCGGACCAGCCCATGCGTTGCGAAATCTCGTGCGCGGCGGCTGCGATCGCAGTGGCGATCTGCGCGCGCCGCCCCGCGCCGGAAAAATCCGCCGAATGACCGCTCACGTTCAGCGCAGCCACAGGCAGGTTCGTGGCGTCGAAAACCGCGGCCGCAACCGAACTGATGCCGATTTCGAAATTGCCGTCGCTCCAGGCCAGGCCGGCGGTGCGGTCGGCCTTGAGCTGGGCGTGGAGCTGAACGAGCGTCACCGGCGTTCGCAAAGTCACCGGTTTCAGGGCAAGGCCGCTGTACATGCGGTCGACGCGCTCCGGCGGCAGGTGCGCGAGAATGACGCGGCCCATGTTCGCGGCATGCGCCGGCAATCTGCTGCCGACCCGGATGTTGCTGGCGAAGGTATGGTTGGGAACGCGGCGGACCAGATATACGATTTCCGTCCCGTCGAGCACGCCAAGATGAGCCGACAGCTTCAGCGACTCCGCCAGCCGCGTCAAAATCGGCACCGAGACTTGGACCAGATCCTCGGAGAAGAACGCCTGTGCCGTCAGCCCGATCAGGCCGACGCCGATCCGCCAGCCGTTGCCTTCAGCGCGCGGCTCGATGAACCGCTCCCCGTGCAAGGTGTGCAGCAGGCGCAGGAGCGTTGTGCGGTTGATCCCGAGCGCCCGCGCGGTGTGCGACATGTTCGTCACCGGATCGCCCTCGGCGATATGACGTAGCAGTCGCGCCGCGCGCTGGATCGGCGGAGACAGATAGCCTTCGTCCTGGTCCGGCTCTTCCGGCCGCTCGGCGGTCATCGACGAACTACGCATGCGCCGCGTCCATCGCCATTTGCGTCAGAAGTGCCGCGAGCGCGGCAGGCGCTTCCTGCGGGCACGCGTGTCCGGCCCCGGCAATCTCGTGCAAGCCCGCCGCGGTTCGCAACCACGCGTACGCGCGGCGCGCGCCTTCCGGCGGGGTGACGACATCCTCCGTCCCCACGGCGATGAGCGTCGGCGCCGCAATCCGCGCGAGATCGGCAAAAAGGCTTCCGGCCGCGAGCGCGGCGACCGCCTGCCTGTAGCCGGCCGGATCAAGGTTCGCCATCGCGTTCTGCACGGCGTTGACGATTTGCGGGTTCTGGTCGGGACGCGCGACCAGGCGCCGGGCACGGCGGGCGGCAAAAGCCTCCGGTCCCAGTTCTTCGAATTCGGCAAGGCGCGCTTGCAGCCCCGCCGGCCATGCGGCGCCCGGCGCCACCGCATAGCCCAATGCGGGCGACAGAAGGGCGAGCGCGGTAACACGGCCTGGATGGTTTGCCGCAAAGCTGGCGGCAAACAGCGCACCGAGCGAATGGCCGGCCAGTGCGATGCGTTTCAACCCGAGCTCGTCCAGGAAGGCCGCAAGCGCATCCGCATAGTCGCGCGGCTGCGGCGCCGCCACCGGCAGGGCTGTGGAGCCGGCGTAACCGGGTGCATTCCAGGCGATGACGTCGATCGTTGCGGGCGATGCGGCCATCAGCGGTGCGAAGCTGAATGCGTTGCTGCCGACCCCGTGCAAGAGAACGAGCGTGCCATGCACGACATCGCCCGGTCGCCGCAAGTACCGGATGCCGCCGGCGCGGCCGTCCTGCAGGCCTGCGATGTCGTGCTGCACCGTCATGACTGCGCCGGCCGGGTGTCGGGCACGCAAGGCCTGTCGTCCGGGATGCGCGCCGCGGGATCGGTCGCGATCCGGTGTTCCGCCGCGCCGGTCGGGATGTTCATATGTGAACGATACGTTCGCATAATGCACAGTTCAAACTGTTGTTCCGGCTGAAGTCAATCGCGGCGGTGTCGGATCCGGCCGGCGTCAATCCCGATTCCGCGCCCGGCGCGATGGCGCGCGACCTCGGCCCTTCCGCGCCGCTGTTTCTTATGATATACTGTGTTTAATATACGAAACAGAGCCCATGAACTGAGCCCATGAACTGAGCCCATGACCAGCAAGCGCGCCCGGCCCAGGACTAGAAAACTGCAGGTGAAAGCCGGCGCCGGGCGGGGCGTCGGAGCGGGCGGTGCCGACGCGCGTTATCTGGTGCCTGCGCTCGATCGCGGGCTGCAGATTTTGCAAACGCTCGCGGGCGACCGACGCAAGCTCTCGTTGTCGGAGATCGCCGCCGCTCTCGGCGTCACGCGCTCGTCGGCGTACCGGCTTCTCTACACGCTCGGCCACTTCGGGTTTGTGGACTGCGATCCGGAGACGAAGAACTACATGCTGGGGTCACAGGTCCTGCGCCTCGGCTACGGATACCTTGCGTCCCGCGACCTCGTTGAAGTGGCGATGCCGCATCTCGTGCGGCTTCGTGACCGCACGAGCTGGTCGGCGCATCTCGGCGAATTGCATGGGCGCGACGTTCTGTACCTCGCCCGGGTGCCGACGCGGCGGTCGATTGCGAGCACGGTGCATGTGGGGACGCGTCTGCCGGCCCATGCCACGGCCATGGGGCGCATTCTGCTGTCGCAGCTTTCCGAAGCCGAAGTCCTCGAGCTGTATCAGGATGAGCCGGCGGTCGCCCCGGGCGCGGCGAAGGCCGTCGATGCCGCGGGACTGGTCAGGCAGCTCGCCGAAGACCGCGCCAGCGGCGTGGTCGTGCAAAACGCGGTCTACGAACCCGGCGTCGCGAGCGTGGCTGCGCCCATCCATGACGTCACCGGAAAAATCCTCGCCGCGATCAATATTTCCACCGTCGCGTTGTTTACCACCGATGCCGAGCTCAACGGTCCGCTGAAGGCCGAGGTGCTCGCGGCAGCCCGGGCGATTTCGCACGATCTCGGCCGTCACGATGCCTATTCGTCGGCCGACGCGCCGCACGACGACTCGTTGAAACAGGTTAAGCCGCAAAGGAGAAACGCATGAACGACATGACGAGACCGAAGCGGTCCTGGGACCGCCCGGAGGGGGCGAGCTATGCGTCCTGGATGAACAGCCGCGTCGCACGTGTGGCTGATCGCTCCTATGACTGGAACGCGTTGAAGTTTCAGGCGGACCATGATCCGAAATACCGCCGCGCCCAGAAGCGCTTCATCGGCACCGGCGGCACCGGCGTGGCGGTAGACGCCAACGTCATTCCCGCCGAACATTTCACACTCTCGAACATGATCTTGCCGCCCGGTGCGGAAGGGCCGATGCACCTGCACGTCGACGCAGAAGAGGTGTTCTTTGTCTTGCGCGGCAAGGTGAAGGTCATGACCGAAAAGGACGGCGAATACTGGGAGGCCGTGCTCGGCGAACGCGATTGTGTTTCGATTCCGCCGGGTGTGTACCGCGGCGAGATCAACGTCGGCGAAGA
>JAIESI010000189.1 GCA_019746135.1 Xanthobacteraceae bacterium | reverse complement strand
GTGTTCATCGAGACCCATCAGGACCCCGACAAGGCGCCGTCCGACGGGCCGAACATGGTGCCGCTGAAGGAGATGGAAGCGCTGCTGCGCCGCCTGATCGATTTCGACCGTCTCGCCAAGGACCGGAAGCAGGGCTGAGCCCGACCGAACGAGGCTCGCCATTCCGCTGCTCCTGAAAATCGTCGCCCTGGTCGTCTTTGCCCAGACGATCTTCACCCGCGCGATCGATCCGGTCATCCCGATGATCGCGGGCGATCTTGCGATCGACGTGAAGACGGCGGCGCTGCTGTCGACTGCCTTCGCGTTCCCTTATGCGATGGTGCAGCCGATCCTCGGCGTCACCGCCGACTTTTTCGGCAAGACCCGGCTGATGAATCTCTGCGTGCTGGTCCTGGCGATCGCCACGCTCGTTTGCGCGGTGGCGACCGACTTCACGCTGCTGGTCGCCATGCGCATCGTCGCGGGTCTCGTCGCCGGCGGCGTGTTTCCGGTGGCGATGGCGCTGATCGGCGACCTCGTGCCGATGCACCAGCGGCAGATCGCCATCGCCAGGCTGCTCGGCGTGGCGCTGACCGCGAACGTGCTGGGCGCCTCGATCGCCGGCATCATCGGCGACCTGATGGGCTGGCGGGCGGTGTTCGGGGTGCTTGGCGCATTCTCGCTCGCGGTCGCTCTGCTCGCATTCTTTGCGTTCCGCAACACCACGCTGCTGAAGCCGCCGCCGTTCAACCGCGCCGCGGTGATTGCCAATTTCCGCGACATTCTCGCCGATCCCCGCGCCAAGGTCTGCTTCGGCGCGGTATTTCTCGAAGCGATCTTCATTCACGGCCTGTTTCCCTATGTGGGGCTTCTGCTGCAGAGCATCGGCGAGACACGGGCGTCGATCACGGGTCTCTTGATCGCCAGCTTCGCGATCGGCGGCATCGCCTATTCGCTCGTGGTGCCGTATCTCGTCGCGAGGGTCCCCGATCGCCACCTGATGCTGATTGGCGGAACGCTCGCGGGCTCATGCCTTGCGCTGATCTCGCTGCATTTTCCCTGGCAGGCACAGGTGGTTGTGTTCGCGGTGTTCGGCTGCGGTTTCTACCTGCTGCACGCCAGCATCCAGGTCCATGTCACCGACCTGTCGCAGACGGCGCGCGGCGCCGCAGCCTCGATGCACTCGTCGTCGTTCTACATGGGGCAGGCGGTGGGCCCGGTGATCTACGGTTTCGGCTTCGCCCATGGCGGGCCGGAACCGACCATCATGCTCGGTGCGCTGGTGGTGCTTGGCGTGGGCTTGATGTGCTCGCGGCTGCTTCGCCGCAAGACCTGACGGCAAAAAAACGGATGGCCCGCCGAATGGGTGGGTTGCACAAATCGGGCTGGCGGCGCCGACGCTGCTCGTGTCCAAAGCGCCCGCATGAACCGCACGCTCAATATTCTGAGCTTTCTGATCTTTGCCTCGGCGCTGAGCGTCCGCACCATTGATCCGGTGGTGCCGCAAATTGCGGCAGACCTCTCGGTCTCGCTCAACACCGCGGCGCTGCTGGCGGCGGGCTTTGCCGCCTACGGCCTGGCCCAGCCGGTGCTGGGGCCGGTGGCCGACGCCTTCGGCAAGGCGCGGATCATGATCGCCTGCCTGCTGCTGCTCGCGGTCTCGTCGTTTCTGTCCGCCTTCGTCACCGATTTCTGGCTGCTGTTCGCATTGCGCGTTGTGGCCGGGATTGCCTGCGGCGGCAGCTTTCCGATCGGCATGGCGCTGATCTCCGATTTCGTGCCGCTGGCGCAACGCCAGGTCACCATCGGACGGCTCTTGGGCGCGACCATCTCCGGCAATCTGCTCGGCGCCTCGATCTCGGGCGTGGTCGCCGACGTGGTCCATTGGCGCGGCATGTTCATCGGCCTCGGCGTCATCAGCCTTGTGGCGCTGGCGCTCGGCGTCTACGGCCTGCGCGGGCTGCCGCGCGGCGAGCCGCAACCGCTCAACGTTCGCGCGGTGCTCGCGCGCAACCGCGCGATCTTCGCCATTCCCACGGCCCGCATCTGCTACGGCACGGTCGCGCTCGAGGCGCTGTTCCTGTTCGGCATCTTTCCCTATGCCGCGGTGCTGCTGCTGCAAGGCGGCGAGCCGCGCGCCTCGATCGCGGGTCTGGTGGTTGCGGCCTTTGCGGTCGGCGGCTTGATCTATTCGGTGAGCGTGCCGCAGTTGCTGCGGCTGCTCGGCCAGAAACGGATCATGATGGTCGGCGGAATTTTCGCCGCCATCGGCCTGTTCATCGTCGCCGCAAGCCCGCCCTGGCCGGTGCAGGCCTTGGCTTTCGGGGTGATGGGGCTTGGCTTCTACATGCTGCACGCGAGCATTCAGGTCTATGTCACCGAGTTCGCGCCGGCGACGCGCAGCTCGGCGGTGGCGCTCCACACCTTCTCGTTCTTCGTCGGCGGCGGCATCAGCCCGGTGCTGTACGGCTACGGCCTCGACAACTTCGGGCCGGGCGTCACGCTGTCGATTGCGGGGGCGGCGATGATCCTGATCGGTACCGTCAGCGCGCAGCTTCTGGTGAAGCCGAAAGCCGCCTGACGCTTGCAGTGGGCATGACCTTCCGAATACCGCTTCACACCCCGGATCAAGTCCGGGGCAGGCTTTTCGGGATCATGCTTCTAATTTAGCGCGGCGCGCTGCCACAGCGCGGCAGGAGCCGCCCGCCGTCGGCCAGCGCCATGACCACGACGATCTCGTCGGGACGCGGCGCGTCGGGCACCGACACGGTGATGGTGTCGAAATGATCGAACGACCACGGATCGTCCTTGTGGCCGAGCGGCAGGTCGAGACTCGTGCCCGCCGGTGCCACCTTCACATTGGAGGGAATGACCGCCTTGCCGCCGCCGATCGCCGCCCGCATCGGCTTGCCCAGCATCGGATGGATACAGGCGCCGCCGTGCTCGAATTCGCCGCCGGTGCCGACGATCGCGCCCTTGCCATAGGACACCGCAGCGTTGCGGAGAAGCCGCACCAGGTCCGGCATCAGCTGCTCGCCGAGCGCACGGCCGGCCTCGAACAGCTCGCTCAAATCCTCGACATAACGTCCCGCGTAGGGATTGGCGATGACCGCAAGCGCCGCAACGCGAACCACTGGACGGGCGGCGACCTTGCCCAGCTCCGAGGTCGGCACGTCGCGCAGCAGCAGCGTCCGTCGAATGCTCAGCATCGGCTTGGCCCCGCTATCCCCGCCCGCGATACGCGGCGACGCCCTGCTCGGGCACCCACACGCCCCTGGGCAATTTTCCGGCCTGCCAGAACACGTCGATCGGGATGCCGCCGCGCGGATACCAATAGCCGCCGATGCGCAGCCACTTGGGCTTGAGCAGGCTTGCGATCCGCTTGCCGATGCCGACGGTGCAGTCCTCGTGGAATGCGCCCTGGTTGCGGAAGCTCGCCAGATAGAGCTTCAGCGACTTCGACTCCAGGAGCCATTGGCCTGGGGCGTAGTCGATGACGAGATGCGCGAAGTCCGGCTGGCCGGTGATCGGGCAGAGGCAGGTGAATTCCGGCGCGGTGAAGCGCGCCACGTAATCCGTATCCGGGTGCGGATTGGGCACGCGGTCGAACTCCGCCTGCTCGGGCGAGGCGGGCTGCGGCACGGGCCGGCCGAGTTGCAGCGGCTTTCGGGTCGTGGTTCGAGCCATGGTGCGAGCCATGGGCCGCATAGAGGCCGCAGTTGCCGCGCCACGTCAACCCGGCGGGCGGCGTTGAACCTCGCGCGTCAGGCGTGCGACCAAGCTCGGCCGGGACGGATTTCGGGCCGGGACCTGCATGCTCAAACGATTGGCGCTGATGCTGGGCCTCGCGCTGACCGCTCCGGCGGCCATCGCCGCTGACGCCTATGAGCTGAAGGTCCTGGGCTTCTCGCCGGACGGCCGCTATTTCGGCTTCGTTCAGTACGGCACCGAGGCCGATGCCGGCACCCACGCCGCCGAGACTTTCGTCGTCGATGTCACGCGGGATCGCTTCGTGCCGGGTGTCCCGCTGCGCGTGACCGCGGAGATGCGCGAGGAGAACCCGGACGATGCCGAGGAGATCAAGGCGCTGCTGACCAGGGCCGGAAAGCGCCATGCGGCTGCGTTCGGCCGCTACAACGTTTCGAAGCCCGGCACGGTTCTCGCCCGCGCCGCCGCGGCCGACACAAAGACGATCGCCGCCAAGCATCCGTCGCTGGGGCCGCTCGACCTCACGCTGGACATCAAGGACGTCGACTGGCCCCGGACGTCGAAGCTCGGCCCCCACAAGGATGCGACGCCCTGCGCCAGGGAGGTCGACTGGCAAAAGGGCGCCGCTTTCCGGTTGACGCTGGTTCGTGGCGGCCGGTCCCTTGTCCTCAATGACGACAAGACCATCCCGCCGTCGCGGTTCTGCGCCACCGGCTACGCGCTTGCCGAAGTCCACGCCTTCGACCGTCCGGACGGCAAGGTCAGCCTCGCCGTTCTCCTGGCCATGTCCAGGCGGGGCTTCGAGGGCGACGACCGCACATATCTTGCGGTCACCCGCGTGATCGAGCGCTGAACGCCGGGCTTTTCGCGCCGCGGTCGATCCGCTCCCGGCTGGGCCGCATTTTCTTGCGGCGAACCGCTTCACACTTCGCCGGAAAATGCTCTAGAAGCGGCGGCAAAACCCGCTGGGAGCCCCATGACCGCCATCGCCGATATTACCGCCCGTGAAATCCTCGACAGCCGCGGCAATCCGACGGTCGAAGTCGACGTCACCCTCGAGGACGGGACGCTGGGCCGCGCCGCCGTGCCCTCCGGCGCCTCGACCGGCGCCCACGAGGCGGTGGAGCTGCGCGACAACGACAAGAGCCGCTATCTCGGCAAGGGCGTGCAGAAGGCGGTGCTCGCGGTCGACACCGAGATTTTCGACGCCATCGGCGGCATGGAGGCCGAGGCCCAGGCCCGCATCGACGAGACGCTGATCGCCCTCGACGGCACCCCGAACAAGGCGCGGCTCGGCGCCAATGCCATCCTCGGCGTGTCGCTCGCCGTCGCCCGGGCCGCGGCGGCGGCGAACCGCATGCCGCTCTACCGCTACGTCGGCGGCACCCAGGCGCGCGTCCTGCCGGTGCCGATGATGAACATCGTCAACGGCGGCGCGCATGCCGACAATCCGATCGACTTCCAGGAATTCATGATCATGCCGGTCGGGGCGCCGACGTTCTCCGAAGGCCTGCGCATGGGCGTCGAGGTGTTCCAGACGCTGAAGAAGGCGCTGCACGATGCCGGCCACAACACCAATGTCGGCGACGAGGGCGGCTTTGCGCCGAACCTGCAATCGGCCGAGGAAGCGCTGGGCTTCGTCATGAAGGCCATCGAGCAGGCCGGCTACAAGCCCGGCGACGACATGGTGATCGCGCTTGACCCGGCTTCAACCGAATTCTTCAAGAGCGGCTACTATGTCTATGAAGGCGAGGGCAAAACCCGCTCCAAGGAGGAGCAGGCCAAGTACCTCGCCGAATTGACCTCCCGCTACCCGATCGCCTCGATCGAGGACGGCATGGCCGAAGACGATTTCGACGGCTGGAAGCTCGTCACCGACCTGATCGGCAAGACCTGCCAGCTGGTCGGCGACGACCTGATGGTGACCAATGTCGAGCGGCTCAACGACTGCATCAAGCAGGGCATCGGCAACTCCATCCTGGTCAAGGTCAACCAGATCGGCACGCTGACCGAGGCGCTGGCCGCGGTCGAGACCGCGCACAAGGCGGGCTACACCGCGGTGATGTCGCACCGCTCCGGCGAGACCGAGGATTCGACCATCGCCGACCTCGCGGTCGCGACCAATTGCGGGCAGATCAAGACCGGCTCGCTGGCGCGCTCCGACCGCACCGCCAAGTACAATCAGCTGCTGCGGATCGAGCAGGAGCTCGGCGCGCAGGCGCGGTACCTGGGCAAGAGCGCGCTGAAGGCCTTCCGCCGCCGCTGATGCGGCGGGCCAGCCGCGTTTCGGTAACGCCGCCTTAACGCGGATCACTTCAACTGCCGGGATGGTCTCCCGGCGCAAGCTCAGAACGGTTCTGACGACGCTTGGCCTCTATGCCGGCTGCGGCCTGGTGATCGCCTACTTCGCGGTCAACGCCTTCAGCGGCAACCACGGGCTTCGCGCCCAGAAGGACCTCGACCAGCAGTTCACGGCGCTGAGCCAGGAGCTGGACCAGCTCAAGCACGAGCGGGCGGACTGGGAGCATCGGGTCAAACTGCTGAAATCCGCAAGCATCGATCCCGACATGCTCGAGGAGCGGGCGCGCGCCAACCTGAACTACCTCGACCCGCGCGAACTCACCTTGATGCTCAAGCGCCCGTAACATCGTTGCCGCAGACGGCTGCGGCCGGCAAATTTCTTTCGCCATCAGACGGTTGGACGCGGCGGCTGAGCTGTGCGCGGGGCTGTCACGCGCTTCCGCCATGCCGTAAATTACGCTATGGGATTGAGGCCGTCGCTCGACGGCCAACTTGCCCGAGGAGACATATGGCCGTCGCCACGAACTCGGCGCAGTCTGCGGCTGCGCGTCCAACAAGCGATCCGGGCAACGGAAGCAGGGCGGGGCACAACGCGCGCCCGCCCGCGGAGCTCACCAAGGACCAGGAGCTCGGTGCCTACCGCGACATGCTGCTGATCCGCCGCTTCGAGGAGAAGGCCGGCCAGATGTACGGCATGGGCCTGATCGGCGGCTTCTGCCATCTCTACATCGGCCAGGAGGCGGTCGTCGTCGGCATGCAGATGGCGCTGAAGGAGGGCGACGGCGTCATCACCGGCTACCGCGACCACGGCCACATGCTGGCCTGCGGCATGGACGCCAAGGGCGTGATGGCCGAGCTGACCGGGCGCCGCGGCGGCTACTCGCGCGGCAAGGGCGGCTCGATGCACATGTTCTCCGCCGAGAAGGGCTTCTTCGGCGGCCACGGCATCGTCGGCGCCCAGGTGCCGCTCGGCACCGGGCTCGCCTTTGCCGCCAAATATCGCGGCAACGACAACATCTCCCTGACCTATTTCGGCGACGGCGCGGCCAACCAGGGCCAGGTCTACGAGAGCTTCAACATGGCGAAGCTCTGGAGCCTGCCGGTCGTCTACATCATCGAGAACAACCAATACGCCATGGGCACCTCGCTCAAGCGCGCCTCGGCGACCACCGACCTGTCGCAGCGCGGCGCCGCGCACGGCATCCCCGGCGAGCAGGTCGACGGCATGGACGTGCGTGCGGTGAAGGCCGCCGCCGATCACGCCGCCAGGTGGTGCCGCGAGGGCAACGGCCCGATCATTCTCGAGATGCTGACCTACCGCTATCGCGGCCATTCGATGTCGGATCCGGCCAAGTACCGCACCCGCGAGGAGGTCGAGAAGGTCCGCACCGAGAGCGACCCGATCGAGCAGGTGCGCCAGCGCGTCCTGCAGAACAAATGGGCGAGCGAGGATGACCTCAAGAAGGTCGACGCCAAGGTGCGCGAGACCGTCAACGAGGCCGCCGAGTTTGCCACCCACGATCCCGAGCCCGATCCTTCCGAGCTCTACACCGATGTCTACGCCTCGTAAGGCGTGTTGAGGACCCGCGTTCGATGGCCATCCAAGTTCTGATGCCCGCCCTCTCGCCGACCATGGAGAAGGGCAACCTCGCCAAATGGCTCAAGCGCGAGGGCGACAAGGTCAAGTCCGGCGACGTGATCGCCGAGATCGAGACCGACAAGGCGACCATGGAGGTCGAGGCGGTCGACGAGGGCACGCTCGGCAAGATCCTCATTCCGGAGGGCACCGCCGACGTGGCGGTGAACACGCCGATCGCGGTGATCCTGGGTGACGGCGAGGACGCCGCCGCGGCGGACGTGAAGCCCGCACCGCAGCAGCAAGCCGCTGTGTCCGCGCCGCCCGCGGCGACGGACGCGAAGGCGTCGGCACCGGCCGAGCCGAAGCCTTCGGTTGCCGCTCCGCCGCAGCCGCAGGCCGCGCCCGAGCCGGATGTGCCGGAAGGCACCGAGATGGTCACCATGACGGTGCGCGAGGCGCTGCGCGACGCCATGGCCGAGGAGATGCGCCGCGACAAGTCCGTGTTCGTCATGGGCGAGGAGGTCGCCGAGTACCAGGGCGCCTACAAGGTCACGCAGGGCCTGCTGCAGGAGTTCGGGCCGCAGCGCGTGGTCGACACGCCGATCACCGAGCACGGCTTTGCCGGCCTGGGCGTCGGCGCGGCGCTCGCGGGGCTGAAACCGATCGTCGAGTTCATGACCTTCAACTTCGCCATGCAGGCGATGGACCAGATCATCAATTCGGCGGCAAAGACCCGCTACATGTCCGGCGGCCAGATCGGCAACTCGATCGTGTTCCGCGGACCGAACGGCGCGGCCGCGCGCGTCGCCGCCCAGCACAGCCAGGATTACTCGGCCTGGTACTCGCACATTCCCGGGCTGAAGGTGATCGCGCCCTACACGGCTTCCGATGCCAAGGGCCTGCTCAAGGCCGCGATCCGCGATCCCAATCCCGTCATCTTCCTCGAAAACGAAATCCTCTACGGCCACAGCTTCCCGGTGCCGAAGCTCGACGACCACGTGCTGCCGATCGGCAAGGCGCGCATTGCCCGGCCGGGCAAGGATGTCACCATCGTCTCGTTCTCGATGGGCATGAGCTATGCGCTCAAGGGCGCCGACGAGCTCGCCAAGGAAGGCATCGACGCCGAGGTGATCGATCTGCGCACGCTGCGGCCGATGGACACCGCGACGATCGTCGCGTCGGTGAAGAAGACCGGCCGCATCGTCACCGTCGAGGAGGGCTGGCCGCAGGCCGGCATCGGCGCCGAGATCGCCGCCCGCGTCGTCGAGCATGCCTTCGACTATCTCGACGCCCCGGTCACGCGCGTCTCCGGCCAGGACGTGCCGATGCCGTACGCGGCGAACCTGGAAAAGCTCGCGCTGCCGACGGTCGCTCAAGTGGTCGAGGCCGCGAAGGCGGTCTGCTACCGGTAGCGCCGATGGCGAACGGCGACGACGATCCGCAGGTCTATCGGGCGCTGGCGCTGCCGGACAAGGCGCTGGAAGCCGGCGGCGTGGAAATCCTTCGGCTCGGCATCATCAAGGATGAGCTCTACGTGTCGGCGCTGCCGGCGTTCACCGCGCCGTCGCAGTGGGGCGAGGTGCTGGCGGAGGTCGCCGGGCGGCTCGGCGCCATCTACGCGGCGCAGAACACCGCGCTCGACCAGAAGGACGTGACCGTCCAGATCGCCGAAGCCTTCGTCAGTGAACTGGGCGCGCAGCCCGTCAAGGCTCGAGCCAGGCCGAAGGCCAAGGCGAGGGCCAAGCCGAGGGCCAAGCCGAAAGCTTCGGCAGCAAGATCCAGACCGAAAAAACCGGCCGCCAGACCCGCGGCCCGACGCAAGAAACGCTGAGGGCGGAACGCCATGCCGATCAACATTCTCATGCCGGCGCTGTCGCCCACCATGGAAAAGGGCAACCTCGCCAAGTGGCTGAAGAAAGAGGGCGACAAGATCAAATCCGGCGACGTCATCGCCGAGATCGAGACCGACAAGGCGACCATGGAGGTGGAAGCCGTCGACGAGGGCACGCTGGCCAGGATCGTGGTGCCCGAGGGCACCGCCGACGTGCCGGTCAACCAGTTGATCGCGGTGCTGGCCGGCGAGGGCGAGGACGCGAAGGCCGCGGCGGCGAGCGCCGGCTCCGCCGCGCCCGCGCCGAAGCCGCAGCCGGCTCCGGCC
>JAIESI010000093.1 GCA_019746135.1 Xanthobacteraceae bacterium | reverse complement strand
TTTCACTTCATCCGGTCGTTCAAGCAGGCTGCGGGAATTCCGCCGCACCAGTTCATGATCCGGCTGCGCGTCGACCGCGCAAAAGAGATGCTGGCCGAAGGCGATTTGTCGATCGCGGAGGTGGCCTCGCAAACCGGCTTCGGCAGCCCGATCCAACTCACGCGCGCGTTCCGCCGCGTCGTTGGAACCACGCCATCGGCCTTCCGCCGAGATATGCTCTGATCTAACGGCGGCCGCCGCCGATCAGGCTGCCGAGCACGCCGCGGACCAGGGCGCGGCCGATCTGCGAGCCGACCTGCGACGCCACCGAGCGGGCCACCTGCTTCACCACCACCTCGGTCGTCGTCATGCGGCCGCGCGTGCGGCCGCCGCCCAGAACCCCGCCGAGCACGTCGCCCCAGCCGCCGCCCGAACCCGGCGGCGGCGCGCCTTGCGGCGCAGGACGCGGGCGGCCTTGCGGCCTCGATTCCTCGTCGGGCTCTCCCTGCACGCGGCGCTGCAGGATTTCACAAGCGGACTCGGGATCGATGGTCTGGTCGTATCTGCCGCGGATTGGGCTTTTCCCGATCACGGCCTTGCGCTCCTGCGGCGTCACCGGACCGATCCGGGCTGCAGGCGGCGCAATCAGCGCGCGCTCGACCATCGACGGTGTGCCATTGCCTTCCAGGAACGACACCAGTGCCTCGCCCTTGCCAAGCTGGGTGATCACTTGGGCCGTGTCGAGTTGCGGGTTCGGACGGAAGGTTTCCGCCGCGGCCCTTACTGCCTTCTGGTCGCGCGGCGTGAAGGCACGCAGCGCGTGCTGCACGCGGTTGCCGAGCTGCGCCAGAACCTTGTCCGGCACGTCGAGCGGGTTTTGCGTCACGAAGTAGACGCCGACGCCCTTCGAGCGGATGAGCCGCACCACCTGCTCGATCTTGTCGAGCAGCGGCTTGGGCGCATCATTGAACAAAAGGTGCGCCTCGTCGAAGAAGAACACGAGCTTCGGCTTGTCGAGGTCGCCGACCTCGGGCAGCTTCTCGAACAGCTCCGCGAGCAGCCACAGCAGGAACGTGGCGTAGAGCTGCGGATTCTCCATCAGCTTGTCGGCCGACAGAATGTTGACGACGCCGCGTCCGTCGCGGTCCGTCTTCATCAGGTCGTCGAGCGACAGCGCGGGTTCGCCGAAGAATTTCGCGCCGCCCTGGTTTTCCAGGATCAGCAGCTGGCGCTGCACCGAGCCGACTGTGGCGGCGGCCACGTTGCCGTATCGGGTGCCGATCTCCTTGGCATTCTTGGAGAGATAGGTCAGAAGCTCGCGCAGGTCCTGAAGGTTCACGAGGCCATTTGAGGGAGCGTCGCCAAGCTGCGGGTCATCATCGGCAAACTTGAAGGCGATGTTGATCAGGCCCTCCTGCACGTCGTTGAGGTTGAGCATCCGCGACAAGAGCAGCGGGCCCATCTCGAACACCGTGGTGCGGATCGGATGGCCCTGCTCGCCGAACAGGTCCCAGAAAACCACCGGGAATTCATCCGGCTGGTATTTGAAGCCCAGTTGCTCCGCCCGCTTGACCAGGAAGTCCTTCGGTTCGCCCACCGCCGCGATGCCTGACAGATCGCCCTTGATGTCGGCTGCGAACACCGGCACGCCGGCGCGCGAAAAGCCCTCCGCCAGGACCTGAAGCGTCACGGTCTTGCCGGTGCCGGTCGCGCCGGTGGCGAGGCCGTGGCGGTTGGCGAGCTTCAGCGTCAGATATTCCGGCTTGCCGCTCTTACCGACAAAGATCTTGTCGTCCTTGAAAATCTCGTCTGCCATCGTCTGGTGCGTCCTGGAGATCGCCTGTTGGTGCCGGCAGGATGGAACCGGATCGGTATGACATTATGGCAAAGCCGATGCGGCGCACAGGTCTTGCCGAAACCACTCGCGCGGGCAACCGACATCTGAAAGCAAGAGCCCCGGCAACCGACCGGGGCTCGCACAACGGACCGGCAACGACCGGTCGTCGCAAACGGACTGATCAGCTTCCGACGGCGTCGGTGACGCACTTCTTCATGTGACTGGTCTTGGCCGCTCCGGCGAGCTTCTTGGAGGCTGAGTCGGCTTCGCAGGACTTCTTGGCATCGGATTCGCACTTGGTCAGGAAGCTCTTCAGCGCCGCGCCGGCCAGCTTCTTGCTCTCCGCGTCGGCCTTGCAGGTGGCGAATGCGCTGGTCGCGACCAGAGAAAGCGCCGCGGCGAGTACCAACGTTTTCATGTGACGTCTCCCGGTTGTTGCAATCGCGTCCGCGAAACTTCGGACGTCGGCGAGCAAGCTTAGGTCGGAGTTCCATCTGCGGCAAGAACGCACAGGTGGTGAAAAGTCTCTGTGGAGCCGCGCCGCAGTCGCTTGATTTTGCCGGTGGCGGACGGAGTGGGATTCGAACCCACGAGAGAGTTGCCCCTCTGCCGGTTTTCAAGACCGGTGCCTTAAACCGCTCGGCCATCCGTCCGAGCCCTGTATTGCGTGGTTTTCCGGATGACGCAACTTGTGGCTGGGCGGCGAACGCGCGTCCCTCACGCCCTATGCGCCTCAAGCGGCAGCGGCGCGTTCTTGACTGGTTTGCGGAGCCCCATCACGAAGCGTTCGTCCTGCCAGAGCTGGATATACGGGCCGTCCAACAGCGCCCTGGCCTGCGGGATGGCATCGTCGTCGCTTGCGGCTTCAAACAACGCAGGCAAGTCGGCACGACGGCCCTTCTGAACGGCATACGCTTGGTACTGCGGCATGGAATTCCCCGTCCGGACCTCCCTTAACGCGGCAGGCCGGGCGTTGGTTCCAGGGCAGCCATTCCGCGACAGCCCCATAGGGCGGCTGCTGGCCATCGGCGGAATACCGGGCCACACTCGGCCCATCGATTTGACACCGGAGACCCCACCGGCCGATGGCTCCCAAACTTGCGATCATTGGCGCCGGCATGGGCGGGCTCACGCTCGCTGCGGCGCTCCACCCGCGCGGCATCGCGGCGCGCATCTACGAGCAGGCCAAGGGCTTCGAGCGACTCGGTGCGGGTATCCAGATGAGCCCGAACGCGATGCGCGTCCTGCGCGGCATCGGGCTCGAGCCGCGCATCCGGATGACCGCGTTCCAGCCCCGCACCTGGACCAACCGGGACTGGGACAGTGGGGCGCTCACCAACGAGCTGCCGCTCGGCGGCGAGGCCGAGACCAAATACGGCGCGCCATACCTGCTGATGCATCGCGGCGACCTGCATGAAGCGCTGGTCTCCCGCGTGCCCGCCGGCCAGATCGAGCTCGACAAGAAGCTCGTCGATCTCGACTGGGGCGGCCGCGGCGTAACGCTGCGTTTTGCCGACGGCAGCAAGGCGGAGGCCGACGCCGTGGTCGCCGCCGACGGCATCCATTCGCGCGTACGCGAATTGTGGCTCGGCCCGGAAAAGGTGAACCACACCGGCCGCGTCGCCTATCGCACGACGTTTCCCGCTGCGCTGCTGAACGGCTACGCCATCGACCAGTGCTGCAAGTGGTGGGGAGCGGACCGCCACATCGTGATCTATTACATCACCGCAAACCGCGATGAGGTCTACTTCGTCACCAGCGTGCCGGAGCCGGAGTTCACGGTG
Organism: Xanthobacteraceae bacterium; assembly: GCA_019746135.1. Classification (GTDB taxonomy): domain Bacteria; phylum Pseudomonadota; class Alphaproteobacteria; order Rhizobiales; family Xanthobacteraceae; genus Z2-YC6860. Next base: position 5,987 of record JAIESI010000093.1, on the reverse strand, counting down.
GAATCCTGGTCCGCAACCGGCGACCTCGATCAGCTTCGCAGCCACTTCGCGGGCTTCCACGAGCAGGTGCAGCGCGTGGTGCACGCCTGCCCGCGCGTGCACAAATGGGCGATCGTCGACCGCGATCCCCTGCCCGGCTGGGGCAAAGGGCCGATGGTGCTGCTCGGCGACGCCGCCCATCCGATGACGCAGTACATGGCGCAGGGCGCGGCGACCGCGATGGAGGACGCCGTCGTGCTCAGCCGCTGCCTCGAGGCGGAGCCGCACGACATCCCGGCGGCCTTCCAGCGCTTCGCCATGGCGCGGCGCGAGCGCACCGCGCGCATCCAGGGCACCTCGCAGCAAAACACGTTCATGCGACAGCCGACCAACCCGGACTGGGTCTACGGCTATGACGCCTGGAGCGATCCGCTGCCCGAATACGCCTGAACGGCGCGATTTGCCCGTAACGCCTTGATCTCGCGCCCATTCGCCTATAGCTGATCGGCCGTGCCGACATCGAAAACCGCAAAAAAGCAGGCTGCCCCGCAGGTCAGCTTCGTCTCCCTCGGCTGCCCCAAGGCGCTGGTCGACAGCGAGCGCATCATCACCCGGCTGCGCGCCGAGGGGTATGAGCTCACGCGCGAGCACAAGGGCGCCGACCTCGTCGTCGTCAACACCTGCGGCTTCCTCGACAGCGCTCAGGCGGAATCGCTCGACGCCATCGGCCAGGCGCTGGCCGAGAACGGCAAGGTCATCGTCACCGGCTGCATGGGCGCGGAGCCGGAGAAGATCACCGACAAATTCCCGAACGTGCTCGCGGTCACCGGCCCGCAGCAATACGAGAGCGTGGTCGCGGCCGTGCACAAGGCGGCACCGCCGAAGCACGATCCGTTCGTCGATCTCGTGCCGCCGGAAGGCATCAAGCTCACGCCGCGGCACTACGCCTATCTGAAGATTTCCGAGGGCTGCAACAACCGCTGCACCTTCTGCATCATCCCGAAGCTCCGCGGCGATCTCGTCTCGCGCCCAGCCGCCGACGTGCTGCGCGAGGCCGAGCGGCTGGTCGCGGCCGGCGTGAAGGAGCTGCTGGTCATCTCGCAGGACACCTCGGCCTACGGCGTCGACATCAAGTATGCCGCGAGCAAATGGAAAGACCGCGAGGTGCGGGCCAAGTTCCTCGACTTGTCACGAGAACTCGGAACGCTTGGCGCCTGGGTGCGGCTGCACTACGTCTATCCCTACCCGCACGTCGACGACGTCATCCCGCTGATGGCCGATGGGCAAAAAAACGGCGGTGTGCTGCCCTATCTCGATATCCCGTTCCAGCACGCCGCCCCCGGCGTGCTCAAGCGCATGAAGCGGCCGGCGGCGCAGGCCAAGACGCTCGACCGCATCGCGCGCTGGCGCGAAATCTGCCCCGACCTGACGCTGCGCTCGACCTTCATCGTCGGCTTTCCGGGCGAGACCGACGAGGACTTCGAGACGCTGCTGGACTGGCTCGACGAGGCCGCCCTCGATCGCGTCGGCTGCTTCCGCTACGAGCCGGTCGAAGGCGCAACCGCCAACGATCTCGCCGAAGCCGTGCCCAAGGAGGTCACCGAGGAGCGCTGGCACAGATTCATGCAGCGCCAGCAGGCGATCTCGAAGAAGCGGCTCAAGCGCAAGGTCGGCACCCGCCAGCAGGTGATCATCGACGAGGTCGGGCCAACCGTCGCCAAGGGCCGGACCAAGGGCGATGCGCCGGAGATCGACGGATCGGTTTATGTCGCCAGCCGGCGGCCGCTGCGCGTCGGCGAGATCGCGACCGTCAAGATCGAGCGCGCCGACGAATATGACCTGCACGGCACGGTGACGGGTTTCTGACGCGTCTCACTGCTGCGCCAGCCCAAGCTCCTCCATCAGTTGCTTCTGCTCGGTCGAGGTCCGCGCCGCGAACGCGCGGTAGTCCTCGGTGTTCAGATAGAACGGCTCCTGGTCGATCCTGGTCATCACCTCGACGTAGGCGGGCTCGTCCATCCCCTTCTTGAACGCGTCGTGGAGCGCTTTCACGACCCTGGCGTCCATGCCCTTCGGGCCCGCGAGGCCGAACGGCGAGTTCGACACCATCGCCACGCCCGCCTCCTTCAGGGTCGGCGCGTCCGGCCAGCTTTTGCTCCGCTTGTCGCTCCAGATCACCAGCAGGCGCAGCTTGCCGCTGTTGACCAATGGCGCCCAGCCGCTCGCATCAGCCACGACGCTGACGTGCCCGCCCATCAGCGCATTGGTGGAGTCCGAGGTGCCGCGGAACGGTACATGGGTCCATTTGATGCCCTGCTGCTTTGCGATCTGCTCCATCGTCAGGTGCAGCGTCGTGCCCGCACCCGGACTGCCGTAGCTGATCTTGCCGGGATTGGTCCTGGCGTCGGCCAGCAGGTCCTGAAATGTTTTCCACGGCGCATCGGGCTTCACCACAATGCCGAACGTGTATCCCGAGAGGCTGATGATGTAGCTCAGATCAGTGATCGGGTTGAACGGGGTCCTGGCGGTGAACGGATAGCGGAACACCGTGATCGGGATCTGCGAAATGGTGTAGCCGTCCGGCGCGGCATTGGCTGCCATCTGCAGCGGCCCGATCACGCCGCCGGCACCGGTGCGGTTCTCGATCAGGATGCGCTGGCCGAGATGCTTTTCGGTTGCGGCCGCGAGCGCGCGCAGACCGATATCGGTCGTGCCACCCGCGGCAAACGGCACGATCAGCGTCACCGGACGGGTGGGGAAGTCTTGCGCCTGCGTGACGCCTGCCGAAATCAGCAGTGCCGCGGCGGCCAGGAAGGCGCGCGCTTTGTGTGCGTCCATGTCAGGTCTCCTGCCCTGCTCCTTGCCGTACGAGCTTCACGATCGCCGCGGTCAGCCGCGACAGCTCGTGCGCCTCGATCGTGAACGGCGGCGTCAGGTAGATGATACGGCCGAACGGCCGGACAAACACGCCCTCCTCGACGAAGCGGGCGCGCAGCGCCGCAAGGTCGCCGATCCGCTCCATCTCGACCACGCCGGTCGCGCCCATGACCCGCACGTCCCTGACCCCCGGCAGGCCGCGGCAGGCGGCCAGCTCCTGCGCCATCTGGCTGCCGATCGCTGCGACCTGCCGCAGGCGCGGCTCGCGCTCGAACAGATCGAGCGATGCGTTGGCGGCGGCGCAGGCGAGCGCGTTGCCCATGTAGGTCGGGCCATGCATCAGCGCCTTCGCCGGATCGTCCGACCAGAACGCCTCGAACACGTGCCTGCGCGCGACGGTCGCGGCGAGCGGCAGCGTGCCGCCGGAGAGCGCCTTCGACAGCGTGATGATGTCGGGCAGGACCTCGGCCTGCTCGCAAGCGAACATCGTCCCGGTGCGGCCGAAGCCGGTGAAGATCTCGTCGAAGACCAGCAGCGCGCCGCACCGGTCGGCGATCTCGCGCAGGCGCTTCAGCGTCGCCGCGTCATGGAAGCGCATGCCGCCCGCCCCCTGCACCAGCGGCTCGACGATCAGCCCGGCGATGCTTTCGGCGTGCCGGGCCAGCACCAGCTCGAGCGCATCCGCGCTTGCGGCGTCCGTCGGCAGGTCGGCGATGACGTGCTCCGGCAGCAGCCCGCGGAAGATGTCGTGCATGCCGCCGTCCGGATCGGTGACCGCCATCGCCCCGGTGGTGTCGCCGTGGTAGCCGCCCTTGAAGGCGATGAACCTGGTCCGGCCGCGCTCGCCGCGGTTGATCCAGTACTGCAGCGCCATCTTCATCGCGATCTCGACCGCGACCGAGCCGCTTTCCGAGAAAAACACCCGGTCGAGGTCGCCCGGCAGCAGCGCCGCGAGCCGCTGCGCCAGCGTCATGGCCTGCTGGTGCACCAGCCCGCCGAACATCACATGCGGCATGGCGGCAAGCTGCCGGTCGACCGCCTGCCTGATGTGCGGGTGGTTGTAGCCATGGCAGGCGGTCCACCACGAGGCGATGCCGTCGATCAGCTCCCGGCCATCGGCCAAAGCGATCCGGCAGCCTTGCGTGCGCGCCACCGCAAGCGGCGGCCGCATGGTCTTCATTTGCGCATAAGGCAGCCAGATATGATCGAGGCCTGCCTCGTACCAGTGTTTCCAATCCATCGCGCGTCTATTATACGGCAAACATGTCCTCCCTCGACGAATTCGCGCGCCGCAAGCTCGACACGCTGCAGCAGTCGCATCTGCGCCGCAGCCTCGTCTCCACCGGCCGCAGCGAAGGCCTGTGGGTCGAGCGCAACGGCCGCAAGCTGCTGTCGTTCTCCTGCAACGACTACCTGGGGCTGAGCCAGCATCCGGCGCTGAAGGCCGCGGCCGTCGCCGCCATCGAGCGGCACGGCGTCGGTGCCGGCGCCTCGCGGCTCGTGACCGGCGACCACCCGCTCTACGCCGAGCTCGAGCAGCGCCTCGCCCGCATGAAGGGCACCGAGGCAGCCTGCGTGTTCGGCTCGGGCTATCTCGCCAATGCCGGGATCGCGCCGGTGCTCGCCGGGCGCGGCGATCTGATCCTGATCGACGAGCTCGCGCATGCGAGCCTCTGGACCGGCGCGCGGCTGTCGCGGGCGGAGGTCGTTTCCTTCCGTCACAACGACGTCGCCCACGTCAAGCAACTGCTCGGCGCGCATCGCGGCCGGCATGCGCGCGCGCTGATCGTCACCGAAGGCGTGTTCTCGATGGACGGCGACCGCGCGCCGCTCGCCGAGCTCGCGGCGCTTGCCAACGACGCCGACGCCTGGCTGATGGCCGATGACGCGCACGATCTCGATTTCGAAAACGCCGCCCGCGCCGGCGCGCCGCTGCGGATCGGCACGCTGTCCAAGGCGATCGGGGCCTATGGCGGCTACATCTGCGCCTCGCAGCCGGTGATCGATCTCATTCGCAACCGCGCCAGGACGCTGATCTACACGACCGGCCTGCCGCCGCCGGTCGTTGCGGCCGCGATCGCCGCGCTCGACCTGATCGAGCGCGAGCCGGCGCGTCTTGCGGTGCCGCTTCAAAAGGCCCGCTCCTTTGCCGGAGCCACCCGGCTGCCGCCGGCGCAAAGCTCGATCGTGCCGCTGGTGATCGGCGAGGCACAGGCCGCGCTGGACGCCTCGAAGCTGCTGGAGGCCGAGGGCTTCCTTGCGGTCGCGATCCGTCCGCCGACCGTGCCGGAAGGCACCGCGCGGCTGCGCTTCTCGTTCAGCGCCGCCCATCCCGACGAGGCGATTGCGCGCCTTGCCGAAGTGGTCCGCACCCGCGTGCTGGGCAACCGATGAGCGCGTGCTTCATCACCGCGACCGGCACCGACATCGGCAAGACCTACGTCGCATCGGGGCTGATCCGGCACTGGCGCGCGGCCGGACGGCCGGTGGAGGCGCTGAAGCCCGTTGCCACCGGTTTCGATCCCGCATCGGCCGAAGCCAGCGATGCCGGCGTGCTGCTGGCGGCACTCGGCCGCCCGGTCACGCCGGCCGAGATCGACCGCATCTCGCCCTGGCGTTACGCCGCACCGCTTTCGCCCGACATGGCGGCGCAGCGCGAAAGCCGCTCGATCGATTTCGACGCCCTGGCGACGTTTTCGCAGGCTGCGATCGCCGGCAACAAAGGCATGCTGCTGATCGAAGGCATCGGCGGGATCATGGTGCCGCTCGACAACCGGCACACGGTGCTCGACTGGATGGTCGTGCTGAACATTCCGCTTCTGCTCGTGACCGGCAGCTATCTCGGCAGCCTGAGCGACACGCTGACGGCACTCGACGTGCTGACGCGGCGCGGCCTCACCGTCAAGGCCGTTGTCGTGAACGAAACGCCCGGCTCGCAGGTTGCAATCGAGAGCACAATCGAAACGATCAAGCGCTTCGCGCGCGCAATTCCCATCGTCGAAATGCGCCGCATGGCGGCTCCCACCTTCCGCCCGCTCGCGGAACGCCTCGAAAGCTAGGGCCTGTCTTCAGTTGAGCAAGATCATAGCGGAGGCGAGTTGAACTCCGGCAAGGAAGTTTCTGGCGAGTTT
>JAIESI010000340.1 GCA_019746135.1 Xanthobacteraceae bacterium | reverse complement strand
CTCGGCGATTTCATCGAGGACAAGAACGCGATCCTGCCGATCGACGCGGCGATCCAGTCGAACCTGCGCGAGACCACGACCCGCGTGCTGGCGTCGCTCACGCCGAGAGAAGAGCGCGTGCTGCGCATGCGCTTCGGTATCGGCATGAACACCGACCACACGCTCGAAGAGGTCGGCCAGCAGTTCTCGGTGACCCGCGAGCGCATCCGCCAGATCGAGGCCAAGGCGCTGCGCAAGCTGAAGCATCCGTCGCGGAGCCGGAAGCTGCGGAGCTTCCTCGACAACTGATGAACGGCCGCGATGCCGACGATCTCCTGGTTCTACGGCATCGCGATCCGCATGTACTTCGTCGATCACCCGCCGCCGCATTTTCATGCGGTCTACGGCGAACACGAGGCCAATGTCGAAATTGCCACAGGCGAGGTGATCGAGGGGCATCTGCCGCAAGCTGCGGCGCGGCTGGTGAAGCAATGGGCGCTGGTGCACCGGTCCGACTTGCAGGCGAACTGGGACCGCGCGCGAGCCGGAATTCCAGTGGAACGGATTGCGGGACTCGATGCTGACTAAAGTCGTAAAACTGCAAAAGCTCGGTGGCTTTCGGCTGCACGTCCGGTTCACCGATGGCAGCGAAGGCGTACGCGACTTTGCCGCGCTGGTGGCCGGCCCCGGGCCGATGACCGAACCGCTGCGCGATGAGGCCTACTTCGCGCGCGTTTTCCTCGAATTCGGCGCGCTCACGTGGCCGAACGGCTTCGATATCGCGCCGGAATGGCTGCGCCGCGAAATGGAAAAAGCAGGAGAGCTTTCGCGCGTTGCGGCAGAGTGAAGGGAAGGCGAAATCGACAGCCGAGCCATCCGCCAGATCAAGGCACTGCGCAAGCTGAAGCAGCCGGCACGGTCGCGGAAACCCAAGTCCTTCTTGGATAACTGACCGCCGCAGGCGGTGCGCGCCGTTTTCTTTCTGCACACACCGTTCTTTCCCCGCCGTCATCCTGAGGAACGGTCCGAGGACCGCGTCTCGAAGGAGGGGGCGGCCACGGTGGCCGCATCCGATCTCGGGTTTAGCGGTAACTAAAGACCGCTGGTCGAGCTGAGTGGCTTCGCACTTTGTTTCCTTTCCCGCAGGCATCAGAAAGGTTGCTTCAACCCGAGGGTGCAAGCCACTAAGGTGGAACTCTTGGACGCCCGATGATGCGGTGCCATGCCATGATTTCAGCGCGTTGGATTTTCCTTCTTTGGCTTGTGGCCTGCTGGACCGTGTCGGTGTCGCCGGGGCAGGCCCAAGAAAACGGGAAGGAATCCGAGAGGGCCACGGAGAAGGCCTTCTACGCCGGCAAGACGGTGCGAATGATCGTGGGCGCCGGCGTCGGCGGAGGATTCCACGTCTTTTCACGGATGATCGCGCCCTATCTCGCCGAGACGCTGGGCGCGACGGTCATCGTCGAGAACCAGCCCGGCGCCGGCGGGCTGGTCGCGCTCAATCGCCTGTACACGGCGCCACCTGACGGTTTGCAGATCTCGCTTGCCAACGGAACGATGGCTGCGTCGGCGCAACTCACCGGCTATGCGCGCTTCGACCTTGCCAGCTTCAGCTACTTGTCGACGGTGGGCACGCCGCCCGGACTCTGGCTGGTCGCGCCGAATTCTCCTTTCCGGGAGGTTCAACAGGCGATCGACGCAAAGCAGAGGTGGCGCTGGGCCTCCGCAGGCGGAACGTCCATGCTCGGCATCGGTGCGGCGCTGACCTGCGAGGCGCTCAAGCTCGATTGCCATGTGGTGCAGGGATACAAGAGCAGCGCCGAAGCCGCACTTTCGGTCATGCGCGGCGAGACCGACGCAATCTATGTACCGGAATCGTCTGCCAACCAGTTCGTCAACGCCAGACAGAACTGGGCGCTGGCGACGATTTCGCGCACCAGGTCGCGCTACTTCCCGAACCGGCCCACCATATTCGAGGCCGCGAAGATGGATGCGGACGGGATCTGGGTGATGGATTTCCTCAGCAATATCGAAAAGCTTGGCCGTGTGTTCCTCGCGCCGCCTGGAATTCCGCCGGCCCGCCTGGCCTGGCTGCAGGACGCCGTGAGGCAGACGCTGCACAACCCGCAGCTCATCGCCGAGGGCGAGAAGGCGGACCGGCACGTCGAATATCTCGACCCTGTCGGCAGCCGGCAGAACGTGGCCGCGGTCGTTGGCAGCGTGACGCCCGAACAGAGGGCGCGCGTTCTGAAAATACTGTCGAGGGACTGACGCGCTGTCCGCCTGCAGCCGTTGCAAGGGTCGTTGCGAGCCGGAGCTCGCTCTCAGCGTGGCCTCAACCTTGGTATAGTTCCGTCATTCTTCTACCTCGTCGCAGCCTACCTCCGGACAGATTGAGCTCCCGCCCTCCATTCGTAAATCTTCGCGCGTGGGCGACGAACGGATGCGGCGAAGCAAGACAGGCTCAACAGCCACGCCCCGCGCACGCAGCGTGTGACACGAGCCCGCCGGAATCGACGCAAACCTCCGCGCCTCGCGGCGCTCATGGCTGGACGGGCGCCGCACACGCGAGCGCAGCCGCGTGCGTCGAGCCCCGTCCGGCCAAAAGAGCGACAGGAGGTGACTATGCTCAAGCACCCTCGCAATCTTCGCGACGCCGCACAAAACCGCTGCGCCGTCTGTGACGGAAAATTCGGCCTCGTCCGCTATTACACGTGGAGCAGCACGGGCCTGTGCACGAAGAGATGCCGCGACCGCTACAGGACGCGCCAGACCGGCGGGCTGCGCTGGCTGTGCGAGATGCAGGGCATCTGACGGCTGTCGTTCCACTGATCTCGTTGTTCGGCCTCCGGCGCAATGCAATCATCGCGTCGGCGGGGAGAACGCGAGCCACCCATGACCGGGCATCGCCTCGTTGTCTGGTACAACACGCGCTGCCCCGTCTGCGACGCCGGCATCTCCCGCCAGCGCAACAAGCTCGTCGACGCCGTCCGCGCCGGCCTGATCTCCTTCCGTGACATCAACGAACAGCCCGATGCTCTTGCATCCCATGGCGCCTCGCTCGACGACATCCGCCGCCGCCTGCATGCGACCGACGAGGCCGGCCGCCTGATCGTCGGCGCGGACGTCGCCATCGCCATCTGGCGCATCACGCCCGGCGAGGCCTGGCTCGCGCGGCTTCTCGGCAATCCGGTTGCCCTGCCGGTGACGCGCTTCGTCTACGACCGCTTTGCCGACCTGCTGTTTTCCTGGAACCGGCGCAAGGGGCGCTGGTAGCGCGGCGGCCTTGTGGCCGCATGCCGGCGCTCCTAGACTTTCAGAAAATCACGCCGCCGCGTTACGGAAGTTGGCTGCCCGCTGGGAGACGCGCCATGATCCTTTCCCGTTTTGCGCTGCACGTGTGTTCGCTCGCCGCGACCGTCGCGGTCTTCGCCGCCCCGGCCCTCGCGCAGCTCGCGCCTGAACGCACCTGGCCGGAGCTCAAGGACGCCATGCAGCAGCGCGCCGACCGCAACGCCTATCCGCTCACCGGCATGAAGCCGGAAGACGTCCGCGAAATCCTTTCCGGCATCACGAGCCTCGACCGCGACGAATGGGCGGCGTCGTGGATGAAGATGGGCGCGCGCTATGCCGAGCGCGCCGCAGGCCTTGCCGCAACCGACAAGAAGGCTGCGCACGAGGCCTACATGATGGCGCACCGCTACGACAGCTTCGGCGGTTGGCCGACGCCGAACTCGCCTGGCAAGAAGCAGGCCTTCGCCCGCGGCGTCGACGATTTCCGCAAGGCCGTGGCACTGTCCGACCCGCCGATCGAGCCGGTGAGCTTCCCGTTCGACGGCAAGACGGTGAACGCCTATCTCGCGCTGCCCAAAGGGGCGCGGCCCGTGCCGGTCGTGCTGACGATCGGCGGGCTCGACTCCTACAAGGAATACTGGGGCGAACGCGTCGGGCAGTTCCTCAAGGCCGGCGTGGGCGTGCTGTGTCTCGACATGCCCGGCACCGGCGAATCGCCGATCAAGATCGACGTCGGCGCGGAGAAGGTTTTCTCGGCCGCGATCGACTATCTGCTCACCCGCAGCGAGGTCGATGGCAGGCGGCTTGCCGTCATCGGCGCGAGCTGGGGCGGCCATTGGGCCGCGACGCTCGGCTTCGCCGAGAAGGATCGTCTGCGCGGCGCGGTGGTGTGGGGCGGACCGGCGCACACCTACTTCCAGCGCGACTGGCAGGTCAAGGCACTCGGCACGCGCGAATACCTGTTCGATCTGTTCGCGGCGCGCGCCAGCGTCTACCGTGTGTCCACGCTCGACGATTTCCTGGCCTATGGCCCGCGCATGTCGCTTGAGGCGCGCGGTTTCGTCGGCAAGCCCTCGACGCGGATGCTGCTGATCAACGGCGTCAACGACTCGCAGGTGCCGATCGACGACCTCTACCTGCTCCAGCGCAACGGCACGGCGAAGGAGGCCTGGGTCAACCCGCAGGGCGGGCACATGGGCCGCGGCCCGGGCTGGCCGGACGGCAAGATCTTCAGCGCCATCGCGCTGCCCTGGGTCGTGCAGGTGCTGAAGTCCGACGCAGAGTAGGGCGTCGCCGTCGTGCCCGCTGCGCGTTGAGCCGCAGCCTGCGCCGTGCCATCATTGTCGTGGCGGGGGAAACGAGGGTCCGGCACCATGCGGCGTCTGCTCGCTGTTCTCCTTCTTGCGCTTCTCGCAACGCCCGCGTCCGCGGCGCAGTGCGGCGGCGATTTCCAGACTTTCCTGGCCGCCATGTCCCGCGAGGCGCAGGGGCAGGGCGTCTCCGGCGCGGTGATCGGCCAGGCCTTCGCCGGCGTGTCGATCGATCCGAACGTTCTGTCCTTCGACCGCCGCCAGCGCGGCACCTTCCGCAAGACCTTCGAGGAGTACGCTGCAACCCGCGTCACGCAGGGCCGCATCAGCCGCGGTCGCCAGCTCATTCAGCGCCACGCGGCGCTGCTTTCCCGCGTCGAGCAGCAGTTCGGGCCACCGAAGGAGATGATCGTCGCGATCTGGGGCCTGGAGAGCGATTTCGGCGCGGGCGACATGGGCAAGCTGCCGGTGGTGCGCACCATTGCGACGCTGGCGCACGACTGCCGCCGCACCGAGCTGTTCCAGCGCGAACTGATCGCCGCACTGAAGATCGTGCAGCGCGGCGATCTTTCCTTGAGCCAGTTGATCGGCGCCTATGCCGGCGAGCTCGGCCAGACCCAGTTCCTGCCGTCGTCCTATATCAAGTACGGCGTCGACTATGACGGCAACGGCCATGTCGACCTGCGCAGAAGCGTGCCGGACGTGCTCGCCTCCACGGCCAACCTGCTCAAGGTGAACGGTTGGCAGCGCGGCGGCCCGTATCACGAGGGCACGGCGAATTTTCAGGTGATGCGCGAGTGGAACAGGAGCGAGGTGTATCGAAAGACCATCGCCCATTTCACCGACCGACTGATGGGGCGCTAGAGCATGATCCCGAAAAGTGTGAAGCGGTTTTCGGAAAAGATCATGCTCGAACAAGAAGCTAAAGCGGGATGAGGATTCGAAGAAAAGTCATCCCGCTTTAGGGCCCGACCCTCGTGTCCCGGGCGCGGCGCAGCACGAAGTGGTGCGCCGCAGACCCGGGACCCCGGTTTCTTTCGCAGGCACACCGGGACTCCGTATGCGGTGCACCGCTCCGCTGCGCTGCACCGCATACGGGGAACTTTGCACCACCTACACCGAACTGCGAATCATGGCAGCGTGATAGGTTGTCTCCATGCCCCACCACTCGCGTGACATGACCACGAACGCGGCCGAAGGCCTTCCTCGGCGTCGCTTCACCGTGGCCGAGCTCGAGCGCATGACCGAAGTGGGCGTCCTCGAACCGGACGAGCGCATCGAACTGATCGGGGGCGACATTGTTGTGATGTCGCCCAAGGGCTTGCCGCATGAAATACTGAAAGCTGCGCTGTCCATCTACTGGACCCTCCGGCTGCCCGGTGACACAAGGTTTGCAATAGCGACGACCTTCCGCCTCAGCGCTGATACCTATCTCGAACCCGATTTCGTCTTCTACCCGAAGTCCTCCGGTATCCGCGGCCTCGCCGCCGCCACGGCCAAGCTCGTCGTCGAGATCGCCGATTCAAGCCTTGGCTACGATCTCGGCCGCAAGGCTGCGCTTTACGCGGGCTTTGGCATTACCGAGCTTTGGGTGATCGACGCGGTAAAACTCGTAACGCACATCCACCGCGATCCGGCGGAGCAGGGCTATCGCTCGGTTTCGGTGTTCGCGCCGGATGCGCGGCTCGTGCCACAGGCGCTGGCTGGCCTCGCCGTTACCCTCGGGGAGCTTGAGTTGCACTGACTCTCCGCGCATGACGGTCGAGACCATACGTCAACTGCGCTAGAGACCGGCGATCAGATTCTAATGCAGGCGACCGGGAAGGCGTGATCGGGCGGTGCGTTCCAGAAGAAAGACAAGGCGTCAGGATGGTTCCGGGCGCCTTGTTTGCGTCTGTCGGTGCGGCATATCTGGCTTTCGCTTGCGGCGTCCTAAGACGACCAATAGCCTTAGGCAGCATGTCGGTCCGTCTAATCGTTGCAGTGACTGACGGTGACTGGTTTGACCAGCTTCGCCAGCAGCCATATTTGTCGGAAGTAAATTTCTGGTCCCCATCCGCCACCAGCTTCCGCGCACTACAGCCAGGCGAGCTGTTTCTTTTCAAGCTGCACTCGCCAAACAATTTTGTCGTTGGCGGCGGTATATTTGCTCACGCCAACGCGATGCCGTGCTCCTTGGCATGGGAGGCTTTCAAAGAGGCAAACGGTGCACGGTCTCTTTCCGAAATGCGTACTAGAATCGCGCGCTATCGAAGGATTAGACCAGATGAGCGAGAGGACTTTGTAATTGGATGCAGAGTCCTTACGCAGCCATTTTTTCTCGAACGACCGCAATGGCTCCCTCCTCCAGAGAGCTTTGCGTTGAATACGGTTACGTTCAAAGGCTATTCAACCGACGAGCAAGAAGGCCGTCGCTTGTGGGAGGCGGTGCAGCCCGCGCTTGCCGGCGTCCCCGTCACGCGTCAATTTGAAATAGATGACGCAACTCAATCGCGATATGGGGAGCCAGTCCTGGTTCGCCCTCGCCTTGGTCAAGGAGCATTTCGTATCTTGGTGACCGACACATATCGGCGGCGATGCGCTGTGTCAGGGGAGCGCACGCTGCCAGCTCTTGACGCAGCACATATTCGGCCATTTGCAGACGAAGGGTCGCACGAAATCTCAAACGGCATCCTCTTGCGCCGTGACATCCACAGCTTGTTTGACTTGGGGTACGTCACGATCACGCCCGAAATGAAATTTGAGGTCAGCAAGAAGATCCGCGAAGAATACGAAAACGGAAGACATTACTACGCTTTGCAAGGGACCAGCATTGAGCTACCCCAGGACACTCATTGTCATCCTGATCGGTCCGCATTGAACTGGCACAATATCCATAGGTTTAAGGGCTAGCAGCAGCTAGCCCGAGAAGCGGTTGCGAGACGACGCTAATTCACGTCCGCCACCAGCACTGGCTTCTCGCGAAAGTCCGCCGGGAAGAACTTCTTCAAATTCTCCACCTTCGGCGCATCGTTGATGACGATGTACATGTTGTTCGGGTGCCGGAACGCGTAGTCCTGGTGATACGCCTCGGCCGGGTAGAACGCGGCCTTCATCGTGCCGGTCTTGGTCACGATCGGCCTCTTGAATGCCTTCGCCGCATCGAGCTGCGCGACATAAGCCTTGGCGACCTTCGCCTGCTCGTCGGTCTGCGGGAAAATCTCGGTGCGGTAATGTGCGCCCACGTCAGGCCCCTGGCGGTTGAGCAGCGTCGGGTCGTGCACCACCGAGAAAAAGATCTGCAGGAGTTTTCCGTAACTGATCACCTTCGGATCGAACGTCACCATCACCGCTTCGGCGTGGCTGGTGCGGCCCATGCTGACGCGCTCGTAGTCGGCGTCCTTCTTGCCGCCGCCGGCATAGCCCGACACGGCCTTGGTCACGCCCTTGGTGTGTTGATACACGGCCTGCACGCCCCAGAAGCAGCCGCCGGCGATCACGGCGGTCTGCAGGCCGTCAGCGGCCGCGGCATCGAGCTTCGGCGCCTCGATCTTCACCGGCTCGCTCGAGGCTTGCGCCCGCATCAGCGGCAGCGTTGTTGCCAGCGGCAAGGCGATAGCGGCCGAGGCGAGCAGGGCGGAGAGGCGGCGCCTGGTGATCATGAGCGTTCTCCCGGGAGCGGTTGGCTTGACGCGTTGCCGGCAAAGCCAGGCCAGCTCAAACGAAGTCAGGCCAAAACTAAGTCAGGCCAAAACTAAGTCAGGCCAAGCGCGCGGCCAACGCACGTTTTGACACGTTGCCGTGAAGTATTTTGGCCGTGAGCCGCCCCGCGGTGGCGTCCCGCATTACTTTGCGCCCGCGCGCTTGATGCTCTTGATCGTGAGTGCCGGTCGGCCGGATTTCTCGGCGATCTCGGCGTCCTGCCGCGCAACCTCGGCCTTCGCCGGCTCGTCGCCGTCGAGCCCGCCCAGGAGCGCGAGCGGCACGCGCCGGTTGGAGCGCTGCGAGCCGTCCTCGTAGGTCACGTCGAACAGGACGAAGTCGCCCGCGGTGCGGGTGCCTGGTTTGCGTGCCATGTTGTTGTTCCTTGCTGTCCTGCGCCGCCCCGCGCGGCGAAACGCTGTGCCCGAAATCGGGCCGCCGCACAACCGCTTGACGGGGATGATGGCATGCGCCCGCGAAAATGCGCGGATGGGCGGCGCGGCCGTTCCGGGGTACCTTTTCGACACATTATATGCGGGTTGGCAGGGGGATCGGCAATGTCCCAGGAAAAATCTCAGGAATCGGCGACGCCCCAAAAAACGCCCCAAAAAACGCCCCAGGCGACGTCCATCGACGGCGCCCCGCGCGGTGCGCTCACCGTGCGCATCATTGCGATGCCCGCCGACACCAACGCCAACGGCGACATCTTCGGCGGCTGGGTGCTCTCGCGCATGGACCAGGCCGGCGGCATCGCCGGCGTTGAGCGCGCCCGCGGTCGCGTCGTCACCGTCGCGATCGACGCCATGCAGTTCATCCGCCCGGTGCGCGTCGGCGACGTGCTCGAGGTCTACACCGAGGTGGAGAGCATCGGCCGCACCTCGATGCAGATCCACGTCGAGGCCTGGGCACAGCGCTTCCAGACCCATGTGCGCGAGCAGGTGACGCAGGCGATGTTCAAGTTCGTCGCGATCGACGACGCAGGCAAGCCGAGGCCGATCCCGAAAGAGGTGTAGCGGCTGCATTTGACTTATGTTCTCTTTTTGTTCTATATAGGGCCATCCCCACTCGTTCGAGGGCGTCAACCGGTGACTGCTGTTGGTGGAGTGGGGAGCGGTGCCCGCGGGTCCGGCTTAGTCAGTCGGACACTCGGGGCGCCTCGGACCCCGCCTTTCGGGCACTACGACCCGGAAGCTGGGAGCCAGCTGGACGACCGGTGAGCGGT
>JAIESI010000104.1 GCA_019746135.1 Xanthobacteraceae bacterium | reverse complement strand
GAATCACCATCCCAATCTTGAATCACATCGTGACTCTTGGCGTCTACCTACTAACCTAGCGCCTATGAGGGTCGGGGTGGGGGTCCACTTCTTCACGGCGGCACCTTGCTGCTGAAATCGAACGTGCGGACGCCGTCCAGCCGGTCCGGCGGCTCGAATATCTCCCGATGCGCGATGCTCTGCGCGGCATCCCGATATCCCGCGAGCCAGTGCTCCTCCATCGTCCGCCGCGAGAACTCGTAATCCTTGGCGCTGCCCTCGTAGGTCTTGGCGCGATAGATCAGGTGAACGATGTTGCACACCTTGTCGTTCGCCTCGGCCGCGAGCAGCGCCGTCTCCGGCAGGCGGCGCAGCTCCTCGGGCAGCCGCTCGAGCAGCGTCGCAAACGCGGTGCGCAGCTTCTGGATGTACTTGTAGCGGTCGGTTTCCGCCCGCGTCCGGCTCGAGAAGCGGATCTCCTTCGCCCGCACGTCGGCATCGGCCAGGTTGTGCGGCAGCTCGCCCCTGGCGCTCCACAGGTCGATCTGGAACGCCAGCGTGTCGCGCCGCGGCCGGCCGTCGAGCACCCAGAGCAGCGGCGTGTTGGAAACGAGGCCGCCGTCCCAGTAATACTCGCCGTCGATCTCGGTCGCCGGAAAGCCGGGCGGCAGCGAGCCGCTGGCGATGATATGCGCCGGCGTGATCCGGTGGGTGGTGGTGTCGAAGTAGGCGAAATTGCCGCTGCGCACGTTGACCGCGCCGACGCTGAGCCGCATGTCGCCGCCGTTGAGGCGGTCGAAGTCGACCAGGCGCTCGAGCGTGGCCTTCAGCGGCGCGACGTCGTAGAAGCTGACCGCGTCGGCGCGCCTGACGTCCCACGGCATCGGCGGCGGAAACCGCGGCGTGAAGAACGACGGCGCGCCGAACAGCAGGATGCTGAGCGCGCGGGCCTGGTTGAGCAGCGAACGGGCGCCGTCGTCCGGAATCGGGATCGACGAGAAATACGGCACGCCGAGCGGCGACGTGCAGACCGTCTCCCAGAACTCGCGCAGCCGCTCGACGCGCTGGTCCGGCGGATTGCCGGCGATCAGCGCCGAATTGACCGCGCCGATCGAGATGCCCGCGACCCAGCCGGGATGCAAATTCGCCTCGGCCAGCGCCTGGTAGACGCCGGCCTGATAGGAGCCGAGCGCGCCGCCGCCCTGCAGCAGCAGCACGGTCTGCTCGAACCGCGCATCGGCGCGATGAAGCTGTTTGGGCACCGCGTGCGATGATGCGTCCATGGTCTCCCCCGCGTCCGTCTGTTGATGCGATTGAAGATTGGTGCGATCACGCCTGAAGCCATTGCAGCGATTGCGCCGGTTTGTCCGTTCCTGCGCCTTGTTGCGGCAAAACCGTCGGCTGCGCGCCTCGCTACAGCATCGCGGGACTGCGGCATCTCGATGATCATGCCGTTCGAGCGGCAATGCGGACCTGACGGGCGCGCGACACGCGCTTGAAAGAACAGGCCAAAGCCTTGGAAAAGCAGCGATTTCCGGAGTGTGACTTAACGCACTTCAACATTGGCCCGGCCGCGGTACCTTTCCCCACGACTTCTTCTGTTCCTCCCCCATCCCCCTTGACCGCCGCCCTCGGGTGGCGGTTTTTCTTTTTGCTGTCGCTTGCGAGGGGCGAAGGCGCTCGCAACCGCGCTTATGGCTCAACCCATCCTTCGCGCCGCCAATACAGCTCGTGGCTTGTAGGGTGGGTTAGGCACCAACGGGTCCGCGCGAAGCGCGGCCCCGTTGGCGCCGTAACCCACCATCGGCACGCGCAGCGAATTCATCTGGTGGGTTACGCGCCTTCGGCGCTAACCCACCCTACACACGGGTTGCCGACTGCCACTAATAGAGCACCCGCGGCAGCCACAGCGCCAGCGACGGAACGAAGATCAAGAGCGCGACCAGCACGAAATCCGCCGCCAGAAACGGCAGCGTGCCCGCGTAGATCCGCATCACCGGGATTTCCGGATGCTGCGCCTGGATCACGAACACGGTCATGCCGGTCGGCGGGCTGATCAGCCCGATGGTGCACATCACGGTGACGAAAATGCCGAACCAGATGCCGTCGTAGCCGATGCTGTTGATCAGCGGCAGCGTCACCGGCACGGTGATGAGAATGGTGCTCACCTCGTCGAGGAAGGTGCCGAGCACGATGTAGAGCGCCATCACCGCCATGATGATCCAGAACGGCGACAGCCCGGCCATTTGCGTCCACTTCGTCAGCTCGTTCGGAAACTGCGTGAGCACGATGAAGCGCGAGAACACGAAGGCGCCGACCACGATGAAGAAGATCGCGGCGGTGGTGTAGACTGTCTCGAGCAGGCAATCGATCAGGTCGCGCCATCCCATCGCGCCGGTGGCGAACGCGATCACGATCGCGGCGAACGCCGCCATCGCCGCCGCCTCCGTCGGCGAGAACCAGCCCAGATAAATCCCGAACACCGCAAAGAAGAACAGCACGCCGAGCTTCCACATGCCGAGCGAGGCGCGAAGCCGCACGCGAAACGGCATCGGCTCGACCCGCGGGATCCACTTCGGCCTGATGGCGGCGACGATCCACACCGCCACCACATAGAGGCCGGCGAGCACGAAGCCCGGGATGAACGCCGCCGCATAGAGCTTGATCAGCGACTGCTCGGCGACGATCGCATAGATCGCGATCAGCACCGAGGGCGGGATCAGCACGTCGAGCGTGCCGGCCGAGGCCACCGCGCCCGCCGCGAATGCCGGGTTGTAGCCGTGCCGCTGCATCTCCGGGATCGCCACCCGCGAGAACGTCGCCGCCGTCGCGATCGAGGAGCCGCAGATCGCGCCGAACAGCGCGCAGGCGCCGATCGTGGCGTTGGCGAGCGCGCCGCGGATGCCGGAGAACACCGCGTTGCAGGCCTGGAACAGCTCGGTCGCCATGTTGCCGCGGGCGGCGACCGAGCCCATCAGGATGAACAGCGGGATGACCGACAGCGAATAGGCGCTGGCGAGCGTGTAGGGCACCGAGCCGAACATCGTCAGCGCCCGCGGCCAGCCGTCGATCGCGGCGTAGCCGATCAGGCCGGACGTCGCCAGCGCCACGGCAATGGGCACGCGCAGGAAAATCAGCACCAGCAGGAGGGCGACGCCGAGCCCGCCGATCGCCGCGACGCTCATCGCGCGTCCTCGCGCGCGAACGCCATCACGAGCGCGGCGATCGCCGAGGCGATCATGCCGGCGAGCAGAGCGAGCCAGTGCCAGAACTTCGGCAGGCCCAAGTCCGCCGTGACGTCGTTGAATTCGAGGCTGTCGCGCGCCGCGATCACGCCCTGCCAGGCCATGGTCACGAGGACTGCCACCGCCAGCAGCGCCGCGGCGCGCTTGAGCGGGGTCACGAGCCGCGGCGCAATGTCGTCGACCGCGTTGACCACGATATTCTCGTCGCGCAGGAACACGCACGGCAGCGCCAGAAAGAACGTTGCGACGAGCAGAAGCTCGACGATCTCGTAGACGCCCCTGATCGGCAGGTTGGCCACGGCGCGCAGCGTGACATCGGCCACCGTGATCAGCAGCATCGCCGCAAGAAACACCGCGGCCGTCGCGCCGCAGACGAGCGAGCAGCGTTCGCGCCAGCGCTTCACGGGTTCTGCATCCGCGGTGATCGTATGTGGCGCGACTCGGGCGGCGCGCTCCCTCCCCCTGAAAGGGGGAGGGTCGGGGTGGGGGTCTGTCGCCCCGCACCCCAGCGCGGCCGAGACTGCGCGGCTGCCGGGCTCAGTTCGCGGATATTCGCGGTGATGACATCCAGCGCGCCATCGAGATTTTCGATGACGTCGGAATTCCAGAAGCGCAGGACAGTCACGCGCTTTTGCCTCAGCCACCTATCGCGTTCACTGTCGCGCGTCCTGGGCCCAGCGTGTTGGCCGCCGTCGAGTTCGACAGCGAGAGCCAGTGCGGAGCAATAAAAATCAAGGACGTAACGGCCGGCCGGATGCTGGCGGCGAAATTGCGCATCGCCGAGCTGGCCGTTTCTCAAGCGCTGCCATAGCCGCCTTTCAACGTCGGTACCGTCACGCCGCAGCCTACGGGCAAATTCTGTTTTTCCGGGCGTGCGATTGAAGCGCGACATGCGATGACCGATGACCCCCACCCCAACCCTCCCCCTTTCAGGGGGAGGGAGTGCACCACCCGAGCCGCTCCACAAGCTCTAATTCCAGAAATTCTTCGACGTCTTCGCGTGCTTCTCCGCCAGCGCCTTCATGCTGGTGTAGATCGTCCGCGCCGGCATGCCCTTGGCCTCGAGCTCCTTGAGATGCTTCTCCGACACCTCGCCGCCGATCTTGCGGAACTTGGCGTTCTCCTCGGCTGAAAGCTTGATCGCCTCCGCCCCGCCGTCGACCAGCAGCTTCTTGCCGACCACGTCGAGCCCGTCCCACGCCTCGCCGACCTCCTTCTCCACGCCGGTCATCGACTTGGTCACCAGCGCCTGCAGGTCGGGCGGCAGCTTGTTCCAGAAGTCCTGGTTCATCACCACGGCGAAGCTCGAGATGTAGGAATACATCTCGGTCGAATACTTCAGGAGCCCGCCCATCTTGAACGCAATGCCGGCGCCGCCGTAGTCGATGAACGTGCCGTCGATCGAGCCCTTCTGCAGCTGCTCGACCTGCTCGGTCGCCACCACGCCGACCGGCGTGCCGCCGAGGGCTGCGACGAACTCGCGGATCGTCGGCGAGGCGAACCGCAGCCGCGTGCCCTTCATGTCGTCGGTGGTGCGGATCGCCTTCTTGGTGGTGTGCACGTTGCCGGGCTGGTGCGTGAGCAGCAGCAGCACCTTCACGCCGCGGTGCTCCGCGTCGAGGTATTTTGCGCGCAGCTCCGGGTCGTTGAGCACCTTGGTGCCGATCTCGGCGCTGCCGACGAGGTAGGGCAGGTGCGCGATCTCGGTGAGCGGGAAGCGTCCCGGCGTCGCGCCATGCAGGAACCACGACACGTCGGCCTGACCGGTGCGTGCGAGGTCGTAGTGCTGCTGCATCGGCCCCATCTGCGAGCCCGGGAAGCGCTTGACCGTGATGCGCCCGCCGGAATCCTTCTCCAGGCCGTTCGCCCATTTGATCAGCCATTGCGACATCGCATGCTGATCGCCGACGAAATAGGCGAGCTTCAATTCGATCGGCTGCGCCGATGCGGTGTTGGTGTTGAACGCCGCTGCGACCGTCAGCCCGACGGTCAGCAAAATGCTGCGCCACACTCTGATCACTCTGCAATTCATGACTGACCCTCCCTGGAGCGTATTTTTGGTTTGCATTGCCAACGACACGGGCGGTCTCATCCCTCCCCGCGAGGGGAGGGTCCGCGCGAAGCGCGGGGGTGGGGAGAAGTCAGCGAATCACGGTGAGTTCTCCCCACCCGGCTCGCTTCGCTCGCCACCCTCCCCATAGCCCGTCGAAGACGGGCGTAAACGCCCTTTTTCCGGGGAGGGATGGCACCGCCGATGCCGCAACTGATTTCAAAGGCCAAGCCTGCCAAAAAAGGCATTGCCCGGCAATGCGGTGGGCCGTTGCGCGGGCCCGCCCGGTGGGCGGATAATCGAGCAAAATCCACGGAGGCGACGCCATGAACCCGCGTGTCAATCCGAGCGTTGCGCGGCCGGTCGTGTCGCAGCGGGCCGGCATCACCATCCGCCGGACGGGCGTCAACCTCGGCGCCGAGATCTCCGGCGTCGACCTGCGGCATCCGCTGCCGGACGCGCAGTTTGCCGCGATCGAGGCGGCGCTGGTCGAGAACGAGCTGATCATCTTCCGTGATCAGGACATCACCTCGGAGGCGCTGATGGCGTTCGGCCGGCGGTTCGGCGAGCTGACGGTGCATCCGTTCGCCCCGAACGAAGGCAAGAACGCGCCGGAGCTGATCAAGTTTCGCAACGACGAGACCACGCCGCCGTTCGGCACCGACGTCTGGCATTCCGACGAGACGTTTCGCGCCGAGCCGCCGATGGCGACCATCCTGCGCGCCACCGACGAGCTGCCGGCGGTCGGCGGCGACACCATGTTTGCCAGCATGTCCGCGGCCTATGACGGCCTGAGCGACCGGATGCAGCAATACATTTCCGGGCTGCATGCCATTCACGACATGAAGCCGTTCCGGCCGCTGTTCGGGCAGAGCCTGGAGGACCGGAAGAAGCTGCAGCAGTTCGAGCTGATGTACCCGCCGCAGCTGCACCCGGTGGTGCGCATCCATCCCGTGTCCGGGCGCAAGGTGCTGTTCGTCAATCCGCAGTTCACGCTCGCCATCGACGGCATGGAGGAGCGCGAGAGCCGCGCGCTGCTCGACACGCTGTTCCACCAGGCGCTGATCCCCGAATACCAGTTCCGCCACCGCTGGGAGCCGCACACCATCGCGATGTGGGACAACCGCTCGACGCAGCATTACGCGGTGCACGACTACTACCCGCAGCGCCGCTACATGGAGCGCGTTACCATCAAGGGCGGCCCGGTCACCGGCGTTCCGCGCGCCGATCCCGCGAGCGTCCGCCGCGCCAAGTACGTGGCCCCGGAAGGCGTCGATACCCATGGCGGTCACAAGCCGCACTAGCAGGCTGCTCCGCGGTTATTCCGGGACGCCGCCATAAGCGGTGAACGCGCTGGCAGGCGCGCCCCGGAATGACGGCCCGGGTTTTTCAGCAACCTGCTAAGCAAAGCTCGCCGCGAACAACCGAAGCCGTCGGCTTCACGCCTTCGCGCTGACTGCTTGCCGTCGCGTCGCCGCTTCGCGCCGTGGCCCCAAGGTGCGACGTCAGGCGCCATGGCGCTGCGCCACATTACCGTCGCGTTTCTGGGCGACCACCGATCACCCAAGGACGATGTTGATGCGCCTCGCGCGTCTTTGCGCCTCGCTCGCCGTTGCGGCCGCGCTGTTGCCCGCGGCGGCGGAACGCTCGGCCGCCGGTTCGGCGGGGCCGCGTAGCACGGTTGAAAATTCCGAAACTCCCGCTGTGGAACTGGCACCGGATGCCGCCGCCGAGCGTGCGAGCCCGGCCGGCGCTCCGTCCTCCGGTCCATTGCTGTCCCGGGCGGAACTCTGCGACATCGCCGCCGACGTTGCTGCGGCCTACGACCTGCCGGCCGCGTTCTTCGCCAATCTCATTCATCAGGAGAGCGGCTTTCGCCCCCGTGCGGTGAGCCCCGCCGGCGCCCTTGGGATCGCCCAGTTCATGCCGGCCACGGCGTCGTCCCGCGGATTGCAGGATCCGTTCGAGCCGGTCGCCGCGCTGAACGCGTCCGGGAAATTCCTGTCCGATCTCTTCGCGCAGTTCGGCAATTTCGGGCTCGCCGCTGCGGCCTATAACGCCGGCCCCAGGCGCGTTCAGGACTGGCTGGCCAAGCGCGGATCGCTGCCGGCCGAGACACGCAACTACGTTCACCGGATCACCGGCCATCCGGCGGATGCATGGACCGGATCCGGCAAGGCCGCGCCGCCGGTCGCGGCCGCCTGGCAGTCCCACTGTCCGGCCATCGGATCGCCGGCCGGGCCGCAGCTCGCGTCGCTGCAGCCGGCAACGCCCGAGGCCGCGTGGCTGCAAAAAGACATTCCGGCTCCGCGGCTTGCCGCTCGCGCAAGGCAAGGCGCGAGCACGCCGCCTCGCCGCGGCCTGCCGCGGCCGAGTGAGTTCATTGTCGGAAAGCCCGTGCCCGCCGCCGTCAAGGCGACCGAAGCCGCGGTGCTGGCGCGGCTCAAGACGAGGCCGGCGTGGGCTGACGACGCCGGCAAGAAACGAAATCGTGTTGCGGACCTCCACGGCCCGTCCGCCAGGCCACAGCGAAAAAGCTGATTTCAGCGCGAACCTTGCCGGTGGTCACGATCGCATTCGTGCCACCCGGGCGGTGCGCTTCCTTCCTGAAAGGGGGAGGGGCGGCGCTGCCGCGAACTCCGGAATCGATGCGGCCTCCTCCCCGAGGCCCGTTACCCGATCTACGGCTGCCATCTGTAGTTTTTTTCGCGCGCGGTACCGGCGTAACGCCGCCTTGGCGGCGACTCAGCTACGCATTTCGCACCCTTGGGGAGCGGCTTCAGGATCGTCACCCCATTCCCGCGATTCCGGGGCCGCAACAAATTCGAACAGCGAGCGCGCATGCAGGGGCATCGGGCTCGCGGGCGGCTCCGGTCGTTATCGCCGGCGACTGGAGCCGCACAATCGACCGACGATCGAGGAAGTGCCAGCGCCCGACATTTGCGGAGGTGCGGCCATGCAGGAAAGACACCCGGACTTCAGCCTGGCGGAAGCCGCCAGAACCCGCATTGTGCAGACTTTGATCCATAGCAGGAGCAAACGGACGGAAGCCGCCGGGCGATTGGGCATCCTGATCCGGCGTCTTCACGACCAGCTGCGGTGCTGTTCGGAGGCCGGAATTGAAATGCCCGGGCCTCCCGTGGCAGATGACGATACGGATACGGCCCGTCTCGCGAATCTCGAGGGTGCGCGCTGATGCGGGAGAGCACGCTCCTCGCGCACCTGAGCCTCACCGAGGACGCTTTGCGCAGCGAACGGATTCGGATCGCGGACCAGCTGGAATTCATCGGAAAGCTGAAATTGGAAGGTCGCAACCCGAGCACGGCAAGAGAACGGCTGCAGTCGATGAAAGACAACCTGTGCTCGCTGGAGCGTCATCGCGAACGGCTGATCGAACAGCTCGGCCTCGTCGGGCACCCGCCGTCGCCCACGCACCTCGGGTGTCACACACGGCGGGACTGAGACCGGAGCGCGGCCCCGCAAGGCGTCGGCCTGTCCGATCACCGCGTCACTGCATGACCCGTAGGGTGGGTTGGCGCGAAGCGCCGTAACCCACCATTGGTCTCGCCGCGAATTCAGCCGGCGGGTGACGCGCCTTCGGCGCTGACCCACCCTACGAGCTGTCGCCAGCCACGCTTGTTCTCTGATGCTGGCTGATCGACTGCTGGCTTGTCGACCGGATTCACCCTTCGTCCGCTTAGCCGTTCGACGGCTGGGGCCGGTCTTTCTGCAGCACGCGAGATCGGCTAGCCTTTCCCATCTTCTTGAAGCGGAATGCCGAAATATTGGCCTGGGAATGGACAGCCATCGCGCTGTCGGCTGCTTTTTTCTTCATGCAGCGCAGCGGACCGAACGGCCGTGTGATCTGACAAGTAGGGGAGGTGACATGACTGACGCTCGTCGCGTGACCAATCCCGACCGCCGGCGTTTCCTGCTGGCAGGCACCGGCGGCATCGCCTCCGCCGCCTTGGGCTTCTCGCCGGCTGCATCGCAACCGCAACCCCTGCACGCCACCGCCCGCGTCATGGTCGGCTTCCCCGCCGGCGGCCCGAGCGACGTCACCGCGCGGCTCCTCGCCGAGCACATCAAGGGTTATGCGTCCGCGACCATCGTCGAGAACCGCGCCGGCGCCGGCGGCCGCGTCGTGATGGACGTGCTCAAGAACAGCCCCGCCGA
>JAIESI010000252.1 GCA_019746135.1 Xanthobacteraceae bacterium | reverse complement strand
CGATCACCGCCTCGAGCCGCTCGCTGAAGGCGTTGCGGTTGGGCAGGCCGCAGAGCGCGTCGTGCAGGGCAAGATGGCGCAACCGGTTCTCGCCGGCGGCGATGGTCGCCGCGGTGGTCCGCATGTAGCGCAGCACGAGCCACGACAGCAGCGCAAAGCCCGCCAGCGCGATGCCGATGAAGGGGATGACCGATTGCAGAATCTCGGCGCCGGGCTTGCGCGGCAGCCAGGTGAAATGAGCGACCGGCTCGCCGCGCTCGTCGACGAAATCGAGACTGTTGGAGCCGGGCGGTGTCTCGCCGCTCGGATCCATCATGACGTCGATGAGCTGGATGCGTTCGCCCATGCCGGCGAGCCCCTTCGGCCCGACCAGCCGAAGCGTCAGCACGATAGGGCCGGTGGCCGGATCATTTTCCGCACCGCCGGGATCGTGGACCGGTATTGCGGTTGAAAGTGCAAGCCGCCCGTCGAAATTGTGCAACAGCACGTTGCCGTCGGCGGCGCCGAGCAGGTGCATCATGCGGGGCGGCAACGAGTGCAGACGGCCGCGGGTAAATTCGGCAATCGACCGCAACTGCGCGAACACCGCCTTGTTGAGGGTGAGGTCGGGCGTGTCGTGACCTTGCTGCGAATAGGCGATTTCGTTGCGGCTGTTGAGCACCAGCACGAGGTTGTGGTCGCTCAGGGGCCCAAGCCACGCGCCGAGCCGTTGCTGCACCTGGGCGGGCGATTGCTCGATGTCGCCGGCGCTGACCGACGCGCTCGACGCGACGACGGTGCGCAGCCGGCCGAGCGACCATTCGCCGTGGGTGGTGATGGCCCTTGCGAGCAATTGCCGCTCGCGCTCGAGCGCGACGACGTCGGCGCGGTGCGCCGACATGAGCGCGGCGACGACGATGCAGACAATGGCAACCGCGACGACAATGCCAAGCGGCACCAGCACGCCGAAGCGTGTCCGGCCCCAGCCGGAATTCGACCGCTGCCCCGCGCCGCTCGTCTGCGACGATGCCATTTCCGGCATACCTGTACGCTCCGCCCATCCTGAAGGCGCAAACCTATACGGGAACAGTTGCTATTTGGCTTTTGCGCTCGTTTTGAGATGCATTAGCCGGCGGAAAACGCCACATTTTTTGCCAAGGCGTAAACGTGCGGTTAACGGCGACGCATACAGTCGTTCAGAACCTTGGAGTTGGCCCGCGCGCGATCTTGGCGCCGGACACGGGCCCGCCTAGCGCGGCGTCATGTAGGGCGGGCGCGGAATGGCAATGTGGGCGGCCCGCAGCGCCGCCGACCAGCGTTCGCTGAGATCGTGGAAATAGGGCTCGCCGGGCTCGATCCGGTAGACCAGCTCGGCATCGCAGGCATCACGGCGGACCACCGTGACGTCGAGCGGCATGCCGACGCCGAGGTTCGAGCGCAGCGTCGAGTCCATCGACAGCAGCGCGATCTTCAGCCCGTCATAGAGGTCGATGCCGTAGCGCACGGCGCGGTCGAGGATCGGCTTGCCGTATTTGTGCTCGCCGATCTGCAGGTACGGCGTGTCTGTGGTGCATTCGATGAAATTGCCGGCCGTGTAGATCATGTAGAGGCGAAGCTTGTCGCCCTTGATCTGGCCGCCGAACAGGAACGACACGTCGAATTTGACGTCGGCGGCTTCGAGCGCGTGGCCTTCGATGTCGTGGACGCGGCGGATCGCCTGGCCGATGCGCTGCGCCGCCTGGAACATGGTCGGCGCGTTCATCAGCGTTTCGAGCTCGCCGGTCGCGGGATTCTCGATGCCCTCGTTGAGCAGGCTCACCACCGACTGGCTGATCGACAGGTTGCCGGAGGACGACAGCGCCATCACGCGCTGGCCGGGATCGCGGATCACGTGCAGCTTGCGGAACGTGGAGATGTTGTCGAGGCCGGCATTGGTCCGCGTGTCTGCGATCATGACCATGCCGTCGCGCACCAGAATTCCGCAGCAATACGTCATGGCAGCCCCTCCGCAGGCACCGGTTATAGCGACGGCCTCGCCGGGACGGCAACCACACAGAAATGTCAGGAATACCAGGGATAATGCCGGTTTTGGGGCTGCCGCCTCGCTTGAGCAGGCTCCGCCCCCGCGCTAGAGCATTTGCTGCGGCGGCTGGACCTGGTGTCCGGAGACTTGGGGCGCGGTCCTGCCGGCCGCAGGAGGTACGCATGAATGATACGTCGGGCGCAAGCGTTGTGACCGCCGCCATCCTGGTCATCGGCGACGAGATCCTGTCCGGCCGGACCAAGGACAAGAACATCGGCTATATTGCCGAATACCTGACCAACATCGGCGTCGACGTGAAGGAGGTCCGGGTGGTGCCCGACATCGAGGTCGAGATCGTCACCGCGCTCGACGCGCTGCGCCACCGCTACACCTACGTGTTCACCACCGGCGGCATCGGCCCGACCCATGACGACATCACCGCCGACTGCGTCGCCAAGGCGTTCGGCGTGTCCATCGACGTGGACCCGCGGGCGCGGGCCTTGCTGCTCACGCGCATCGCCGAGAAGGACCTGAACGAGGCGCGGCTTCGTATGGCGCGGATCCCCGCAGGCGCCGACCTCATCCTCAACAAGGTGTCGGCGGCGCCGGGGTTTCGGATCGGCAACGTGCACGTGATGGCGGGCGTGCCGTCGATCATGCAGGCGATGCTCGACGAGGTGGCGCCGACGCTCAAGACCGGCGTGAAGATGCTCTCGGAGACCGTGCGCGCCAACTGCCGTGAGGGCGATATCGGCGGGCCGCTCGGCGAGATCGCCAAAGCCCATCCCGATGTGATGATCGGCAGCTATCCGTTCCAGGACGAGGGGCGTCCCAACACCAATCTCGTGGTTCGCTCGCGCGATCCGGAGAAGCTTGCGGCGGCAAAGGCCGCGGTCGATCAGATGCTTGAGCGCGTGCACACGAGCCTCAAGCAGACGGCATAAGGTCCGATGACGGTCAAGCAACGATACGACGCGACGCGGCGTCATTTTCTGCTCACCACCGGCTCGCTTGCGGCGGCGTTGGGCTTTGGCCGCGACAGCGCGGCGCAGGAGCTCGCGCCGACGCCTGCCTGCGGCGACAGCGGCGAGGCCACGCCGCGACAGAGCGAGGGGCCGTTCTTCAAGCCGCGCTCGCCCGCGCGGGCGGACCTGCGCGAGCCGGGCGCAACCGGCCGGCCGGTCGAGCTTTCCGGCCTGGTGCTGACGCGGCGCTGCCGGCCGCTTGCGGGGGCGGTCGTCGATCTCTGGCATGCCGACGACACGGGGGTGTACGACGCCACCGGCTTCCGTTGCCGCGGTCACGTCGTCACCGGCAGCGACGGCGCATTTCGCTTCCGCACCGTCCGGCCGGCGCTCTACACCGGCCGGACGCGGCACTATCACGTCAAGGTGCAGGCGCCGGGCAGCCGGCTTCTCACCACCCAGCTCTATTTTCCGAACGAGGCCGAGAACCGCCGCGACGCCATGTTCCGCCGCGAGCTGCTGATGCGCATTGCGGATGCGGGCGACGGGCTCGCGGCACGGTTCGATTTCGTTTTGGACGTTCGGTAGCGGGGCCGGGGGCAGGAGAATGATGGCGCAACCGCAGGCCTTCCCGGAGAAGGCATTTCCGGTGTCATGGGACCAGTTCCACCGCGATGCGCGGGCGCTGGCGTGGCGGCTCGCCGCGGCGGGGCCGTTCACGGCGATCGTCGCGATCACCCGCGGCGGGCTCGTGCCGGCGGCGATCGTCGCGCGTGAATTGAACGTGCGGCTGATCGAGACGGTCTGCATCGAGAGCTATCACGAGTACACCAAGCAGGGCGAGTTGCGGCTGATCAAGTCGGTCGCGCCCGACATCATCAAGATGGGCGGCAAGGGCGTCCTCATCGTCGACGACCTGGTCGACACCGGAAAGACCGCGAAGGTCGCGCGCGAGCTTCTGCCTGGCGCGCATTTTGCGACCGTCTACGCCAAGCCGCAGGGACGGCCGATGGTCGACACCTTCATCACCGAAGTGTCGCAGGACACCTGGATCTATTTCCCCTGGGACACGGGGCTCGCGTTCCTGCCGCCGATCCGGGAGGGCGGCGCGTAAATAACAGGCGCATGATCCCGAAAAGTGGGAACCGGTTTTCGGAAAAGATCAGGCGCAGAAGCGCATGATCCCGAAAAGTGGGAACCGGTTTTCGGAAAAGATCATGCGCAGAAGAGGTCGGGAGGAGACGGATGCTGACACGGCGCATGATACTGGCGGGCGCGGGTGTGAGCCTGCTCGTGGGCAAGGCTTCGGCGCAGGCGGACCGCACCATCCGCATCATTGCCGGCTTTCCGGCCGGCGGCGGCATCGACATCTCGGCGCGGCTCCTGGTCGATCCGTTCAAGGACGCGCTGAATTCGCCGGTGATCGTCGAGAACCGCACCGGCGCGGCGGGCATGATCGCCGCCGGTACCGTGGCCAAGGCCGCGCCGGACGGCCGCACGCTGCTGATGGCGACCTCGGGCGAGATCGCGATCAGCCATCATCTCTACAAGGAGAAGATGACCTACGATCCGCTGAAGGAGCTCGCGCCGATCGCGCTGGTCGGCATCGTGCCTTGCGTGGTCGTGGTGGCGGAAGCGACGCCGGTTCGCAACCCCCAGGAGCTGATCGCCTATGCCAAGGCGAACGCCGGCAAGCTTTCGTTCTCGTCGTCGGGCGTCGGCAATCCGCAGCAGCTCGCCGGCGAGCTGATGAACATGATGGCCGGCATCAACGTGCTGCATGTTCCCTATCGCGGCGCGGCGCCGGCGGTGACCGACGTTGCAACCGGCGCGGTGACCATGAGCTTCACGAGCCTCGCCGCGGCCCAGGGCTTGATGCAGGCCGGAAAAATCCGCGCGGTCGCGGTCACGTCGCTGGAGCGGATGCCGCAGCTTCCGGACGTCGCGCCGCTGCAGGAGGGTGCGCCGGGGCTCAAGGGCTACGAGCTGCTCAACTGGTTCGGGCTGTTCGCGACCGGCGGCACGCCGCCCGACATGGTGGAGCGGCTGAACGGGCTGACGCTCAAGGCGCTGGCGGAACCAAAGACCGCCGAGACCCTCGACAAGCAGGGCATCGTCGCGCGCAAGACCACCGCGGCGCAGTTCAAGAGCTTCGTCGAGGCGGAGAGCAGGAAGTTCGCCGACATCATCGACAAGGCCAAGATCAAGCTCGAGAACTAGCCGCGGGCCTGATCTTCAGGGCTGCCGTGGCCGGCCGGCCGGCGGCGCGCCCTCAGACGCGCGGCCGATGATTGCCATGACCCGCGGCAGTAAGGCAGCCGCGATCATGGCATGGCCGTCGCCGTTGAAGTGGATCAAATCCACGCTGTAGTACCGCAGCGGGATCTCCTCGTCGTAGACGATCACCTTGATCGAGCGACTGCGCAACTGGCGCTCCATCGCCGCGATGTTGGTGGCGCGCTGCTCCTTCGTCATCAGGAAGCGGCGGTCGTTTGCGCCCGGCTGCAGGATCACAATGTTGGTTCCCTTGGGCACGTCGCTGTCGATCCGCTTGAGCATGCCCGCGGTGGTGTCGAACGGCACGCCGGCGTTGGTGACCTGTGCATCGATGCCCTTCGCCTTCAGCAGGGCCTCGAGCAGCGCCGGGTAGGCGCCGCGATTGCCGACATACCAGCCGTGTGTGTTGCTCGCGCCGATGGCGACGATGCGAAGCGGTGCGGCAACAGCGGCGGTCGTTGCCGATGCGAGAAGGGAAACCGCAAGAACGATGGCGACTGACGCATCGCGAAGCGCGAGCCGTTCGGGTGATTTGACGGCGCACCCCTGGGTCATTCGATCACCGTGAAGGTGCGGCGGGCTGAGCGGCCTCTCGTGGGCTTGCGCTCTCCTTCGCCTTTGGGATGGCGAGGATCGCCCGGGCAATTTCCCCCTGAACCTTGGCGCTCTTGTCGATGGTGACGTGGGTCACGGTCAGGTCCGAGCTGAGGTCGATATTTGAAAGCTTGCCGCGGAAGCCCGCTTCGGCCGTAATCGCCGAGCCCCATCCGGGACTCTGGTAAAAGTTCATCGCTCGCACCACGTTCGTTGGAACCGGGTTCTGTCCCGCAGGAACGAGCGTGACCAGGAGATCGACCTGAATCTTGTGCGTCTTGAGCGCCTGCGCCATCTCGATGACGTTGATTGCGCCTTGCGAGTGGCCGATCAGGGCGAGCGCGCCGATCTTGCCCGCAGCCTTATCTTGAACGATCTTGGATATCGTTGATTTCCAGGCCAGATGTCCGATGGCCTCGGCTTTGACGCCCTTGCTCCTCAGATCGTTGGCGAGCTCGTCCATCCCGGTCGAGAACACCCCGAACCAGCCACGCAGCAGATAGGCCCGCGTCTCGGACGCGTGGGCGCTGCTGCACGACAGCGACACGGCGGTCGCCATCGCTGCCGCCCACCGGGCATATGCTTTCAACCTGCAACGGACCCGAACGCGACGCATGGACACCGTCCCCAAAGAGCCTATGGTCTGGTTTGCTGTCGCCCGACCATGGCAATTATGTCCTTCGTTGCGCGATTGTCCATTGCGGTCTGAACGCGAGGCCACTTCGGCCGAAACGGCCCGTTGGCGCCCATCGCTGCGTCCACTAGTCTTGCGTGAGTCCGCCATTGCCTGTTGCGGCACGCGGGTCAACCGGCGAATCGATGATGTCATTTTTTGACTTCGCTGCCGTCGCGCTTTCCGTCGCGATCTGCCTCGTCCCGGCCTGCCTGTTGCGGCGCCAGCATCATGCGCGGGCGCAGGATTTTTTCGTCTCGTCCCGATCCACCCCGCTCGGCGTGATCGGGAACTCTGCCGTTGCCTCGACACTGCGCCTTGCGGCCGTCGGACCGTTTTTCGCTTGGGGCGCGACCGGCGATGTTTGGCCGGCCGTGGTCGCTTCGGGATGCCTCGGGCTGGGATTTGTTCTCTTCTACCAGTTACGCGGCCCGATTGTTCAATTCGTCGGCGGAGCGCTCCGCGAGGACCGGTCGATCACGGTGCATGCGTTCATCGCGCGTCAGCACGGCGACGATGCGACGGTGCGTTTACTTGCCGCGAGCCTGACGCTGTTCGCCCTGTTCGGCCTCATCACGGGAGAGGCCATCGCGGTCGCAGCGATGCTGAAGCCGGTGATGGGAAGCACAGCCTTGGTCTGTTTGTCGGTGCTGGGCATGCTGATCTTGATGCTGCTGTGCGCAGTGCTCTCGGGCGGTTCGGGTGCGATGGCCAGCGCGCAGTTGCAGCTCGGCATGGCCTATCTGGGCCTCATCGGATCGGCCGCGCTGCTTCTGTATCTGCAGGCTTCGATGCTCGGTCCGATGCCGCCCCATGGCACGCTCGCCATCGGCTTGGTCGCGCTGTGGTGTGTTTTCGTTCTTGTCTACCGGCGCTCGAAATACGTCGACACCAATCTGCTCCGCCTTGCCGATCCGGATCGCCCACCCCGCGGGGCAGCCGCGCTGAAGAGGTTTCAGCAGCTTCTCAACCCCGTTATTTCGATCTTCGTCGTCCTCGCCATCGTCATCGCCGGCATGCTGCTCTACTTCATCGGGCTTTCCGGCGCCGGCCGCGAGAGCCTTGCTGCCTTGCAGGTCGGCACCAACCTGCCGGCCGCAGCACTGATCGCCCTGATCCTGCTTCCGCTGCTTTACCCGCTTGTCGACGTTGCGAACTGGCAACGGTTGGCGGCCATCGAAAAGCACATCGTAGAAGGCGGTTTTGAGCCCGGCCTGCGACCCGGGATTCTGCGCAGCTTTTTCCGGATGGCCGGCACGGAAGGCGCATTGCTTGGGCTCCTGATGTGCATGTTCGGCGCGCTTGCAGTCATGGCCACGCAGACGCCCGGCAGCGCGGACGTCATGCCCGCCTTCGTGACGCAGTTGGTGTCGGATCAGAACGAAGTCACCGTCGTGATCTTGCCGCTGTTGCTCGCAGGCGTGAGTGCGATCGCGCTGTCGACGATGCTCTCCATGTTCTCCGCGAGTCTCAGCACCATACGCTACGACATCCTGCCGTGGTTTCGGCCGGAGCTTTCGCCGGGCGCGGCACCAGCGGCCGACGAGGCCGTTGCGATGCGCTGCGTCACGATCGCTGGAGTTGGATTTCTGGCCGCGATCGTCGCGGCGTTCCTCGCGGCCGAGGCAGCGTTCCGGATCAGCATTTCAAGCAGCGCATTCCTTGCGCTGTTGTTCGCGTTGGGGTCTGCCCAGCTCGTTTTCCTGCCGCTCGTATTGGCGCCGCTCATGGCCCGGACCAGCGGGGGATCGGGAGCACTCAGCCGGAATTGGGCGCTTGCGATCATGGGATGCGGCGCGCTCGGTGGAGCCGTTGCCGCGGCGATCCATGTCATGACCGGCCGCGAGGCGTGGCTTTGGGCCGTGGTGCCAGTCTGTCTCGGCATGGGCTTGCTCGCCGCTGTGATGGCTCGGCTGTGGCCCGTGAAGCCGTAATCCGCTATTATCGGACCAGGGCATCGAGTCCGGGGTCAATAACGGAGGATCGTCATGGACGCCGTCACGCCGAAGCAGCACGTCGCTGCAGACCAGCATTCGCACCTCGTGAAGCCCCAGGACATGGAATGGAAGCCGACGCGCTTCCCGGGCTGCGAGGTCAAGACGCTGCTGATGGATCCCAAGACCGGCCTGATGACGGCGCTGATGCGCTTTGCGCCGGGGGCGGTGCTGCCGGACCACGAGCACGTCAACATCGAGCAGACCTACGTGCTCGAGGGCCGCTTGGTGGACAAGGAAGGCCCGGTCGAAGGCATGGCCGCGGCCAAGGGCGAGTTCATCTGGCGCGAGGCCGGCAGCCGGCACTCGGCCTGGTGCCCGGAGGGCGGCTTAATGCTCGCGATCTTTCAGGTGCCGAACAAGTTCTACGAACAGGATGGCCGCGTGACCGATCCGACCGGACAGATCTGGGACGAGGTCTGGGGCCACACCGGCAAGGGCTGAGCCGCGCATTTGCGGCGGTCGGCAGTCGGCATTCGGGAACGGCGGCGCTGCAACGACGTGCCGCCGTTTTGAATTTGCACTGTTGCTTTTGGCTGCGATGGATTGGCGGCTTGGCCGTGCCAAGGCTATAGATCGGCATTCGCGGGCGTGGCGAAACTGGTAGACGCAAGGGACTTGAAATCTTTGAGTGCTCCCGGGGAAACGCGGGATGCAGAACTGCTCAAATTCGGGGAAACCGGTCACAGGCAATCCCGAGCCAAGCGCATCGGCCGAAACGCCGGAGCGAAGGTGTAGAGACTAGACGGGCAGCACCTAAAGCGCGTGTGCGCGCAACGGTGAAGGTATAGTCCAGACCCCAAACCGAGCCTTACGCGGCAGCGCGGGAGGTGAGGGCGGCGAAAGCCGTAGCAGGTACGAAAATCCCTAGGCGCGAAAGCGCTGTGCCG
>JAIESI010000316.1 GCA_019746135.1 Xanthobacteraceae bacterium | reverse complement strand
GGCTCAAGGGCCACTATCTCGCCATGGCGACGCTGGCGATCGGGCTGATCGTCTACGAGATCGCGGTCCAGTGGGACACGGTCACCCAAGGCTACATGGGCATTTCCGGCATCGCGCCGCTCGGCGTGGCGGGCTACGAGATCGTGTCCGATCGCGGCAAGCTTTTCGTGCTCGTCGTCCTCGTCGCGCTGTCGGCTTTGGCCACGGCGCGGCTGCGCGCCTCGCGGTTCGGCCGGGCGCTCGCGGCGATCGCCGGCTCCGAGGATGCGGCGCGCGCGCTCGGCATCGACGTCGCCCACTACAAGCTCGCCGCCTTCCTGGTCTCGGCGGCCTTTGCCGCGTTCGCCGGTTCGCTGTTCGTCCACGTGGTGGAATTCGTCAGCCCCGAGGTGTTCGGGCTGCACATGATCGTGCTCGCCTTCACCATGCTCTACGTCGGCGGCATCGGCACGCTCGCCGGGCCGATTCTCGGCGCGGTGGTCGTCAGCCTGCTTCCCGAGCTGTTCCGCGGCTCCAAGGACTGGCAGGACCTGTTCTACGGCGCGGGCCTGATCCTGCTGCTGATCTACGCGCCCAAGGGACTTGCGGCGCTGGGCCAGCTCGTGCCGGGCAGGGGTAAGACATGACGGCGCAGGCGATGACCGGCCAGCGCAATCGCGTGTGGCGCGACTCGGGTGGTGCGCTCCCTCCCCCTGAAAGGGGGAGGGTCGGGGTGGGGGTCTGGCGGCGGAGTTATCTGCGTTTCCGTGCCGAGGGCACGTCGACCCGGCGCTGCACGTGTCTTCGACTCGCAGCCAACGCGGACGCGAGCATTTTCGAACCCAAAGGGACCCCCACCCCGACCCTCCCCCTTGCAGGGGGAGGGAGCGAGAGACCGTGCCCGCATGACATCATCGAATGCGATGGCCCTGCCCTGAAAGGGGAAGGGTTGGGGTCCGGCGCGCCATGACGATCCTCTCCCTGCAGGGCGTGACCCGGAGGTTCGGCGGCCTCGTCGCCGTCGATGCGGTCGATCTCGAGGTGAGCGCCGGCGGCGTCACCGCGGTGATCGGCCCGAACGGCGCCGGCAAGACCACGCTGTTCAACCTCGTGTCCGGCTTCCAGACGCCCGATGCCGGGCGCATCGTCTTCGCCGGCGAGGACATCACCGGGCGAAGGCCCGAGGCGATCGCCGCGTCAGGCCTCGTTCGCACCTTCCAGCTCGTGCAGCTGTTCCAGAACCTGTCGGTGCTGGAGAACA
The DNA here is from genome assembly GCA_019746135.1 of Xanthobacteraceae bacterium. GTDB lineage: Bacteria > Pseudomonadota > Alphaproteobacteria > Rhizobiales > Xanthobacteraceae > Z2-YC6860. The sequence continues at coordinate 8,037 of JAIESI010000316.1, read as the reverse complement.
TCCAGGTCGGCTGTCACCTGCACACCGCAGGCGGCGTCTGGTCGGCGCTGCTGCGCTCGCCCCGCACCCGCCGCGCCGAGCAGGAGGTGGAGGCGCGGGCGCGCGAGCTTCTCGCCTTCGTCGGCCTCGACGCCGCGGCCGAAACCGAGGCGAGCGCGCTCGCCTACGGCCAGCAGCGGCTGCTCGAGATCGCCCGCTCGCTTGCGGCGCGCCCGCGGCTGCTGCTGCTCGACGAGCCCGCCGCGGGCCTGTCGGTCGATGAAACCAAACGGCTGTCGGGGGTGATCCGCGACATTGCCGCCCGCGGCACCACCGTGCTCTTGATCGAGCACGACATGAAGCTCGTGATGAACACCGCCGACCGTATCGCCGTGCTCGACTTCGGCCGCAAGATCGCCGAAGGCCCGCCCGCGACGGTCCGCGAGAACCCGGCCGTCGTTGCCGCCTATCTCGGCGGCGCGCCCCTTGAGGGCGCGAATCCCGACGCGAATCCCGGCGCGAATTTCGGGGGGACACATGCCTGACCTGTCCTACCTGCCGCAGATCGCCTTGTCCGGCATCGCCGTCGGCTGCATCTACGGCCTGATCGGCATCGGCTTCTGCGTCATCTACAACGCCAGCGGCATCGTCAACTTCGCCCAGGGCGCGTTCGTGATGCTGGGCGGCATGGTCGCCTACAGCGCCTTCGCCGCGCTAGGCCTGCCGCTGCCGCTCGCGGCGGCGGTGGCGATCGTCGCGGTCGCGGCGGCCGGCGTCGTCATCGAGCGCGTCGTGGTGCGCCCGTTGTGGGACCGCAAGGCGACCATGTTCGTGATGATCCTCGCGACGCTCGCCGCGCAGATCGTCATCGAGCGGCTGGCGCTGATCATCGCCGGCGACCAGCCGCGGACGCTGCCGCAGTTCACCGACCTGCCGCCGCTTAGGCTCGCAGGCGTCGCCGTCAGCTATCAGTTCCTCTGGATCGTCGGCATCTCGCTGCTGCTGATCGGCCTGCTCGATCAGTTCTTCAAGCGAACCAGGATCGGCAAGGCGATGCGCGCCTGCGCCTACAACCGCGAGGCCGCCTCGCTGCAGGGCATCAACGTGTCGCGCATGCTGGCGCTGTCGTTCGCGCTGTCGGCTGGGCTCGGCGCCATCGCCGGCGTGCTGATCACGCCGACGCAGTACACCGCGTTCAACGTCGGCGTGCCGTTCGCGATCTCCGGCTTCATCGCCGCCATCGTCGGCGGCTTCGGCCGTCCGCTCGGCGCCTTCATGGGCGGCATCATGCTGGGCCTGGCGCAATCGATCGCGATCGTCGCGTTCGGCGCCGGCCTGAAGAACGTCGCCGCGCTGTCGGTGCTGCTGTTGTTTCTTTTCGTCCGCCCCGGCGGCATCCTGGGCGAGAGCAAGTGACGGGGGATGCAGAAAGCGATCGCATCCGCTGCAACGCGGGCAGTGCGCTCCCTCCCCCTGAAAGGGGGAGGGTCGGGGTGGGGGTCCGCTTGGGCAGCAAATTGATGGAGGACTCAATATGGACCTGCACAAGATCGACTGGGAGAACATCCCGTGGGAGCCGGTGCGCGAGGGCATCACCCGCAAGGCGTTTTCCGGCCACGGCGCGACGCTGGCGCTGCACAAGCTGATGCCCAGGCACGAGCCGAAGCCGCACAAGCACGAATACGAGCAGCTCGTCTACATCCTCGCCGGCCGCATCCGCTTCCACGTCGGCGACCAGAGCGTGGTGCTGGGTCCCGGCGGGCTGCTGCAGATTCCGCCGAACGTGATGCACTGGGGCGAGGTGGTCGGCGACGAGCCGGTGCTCAACCTCGACATCTTCACGCCGGTGCGCGAGGAGTACGCGCCGAAGCCGCCCGAGGGTTGATCCGCAGGCGCGGGCGCTTGGGCCGAACGATGGACCGGCGAAGGCGCGCCGTCCTTGACAGCATTTCGCACGCTCCATCTCCGTCACCCTGTGGCGCCCGCCGAAGGCGGGCCTCGAAGGCCGACGGCCCGGTTGCTGCAACATCGCGGCCGACATCCTTCGAGGCTCGCGCCATAGCGCGTCGAAGACGCGCGTAAACGCGCTTGTGGCGCTCGCACCTCAGGATGACGGCTCGAGAGCGGGTCTGCTGCAGCATCGAACGGCCGTACTCGCGCGCGCCGCAGAAAGGAAATTTCAGATGCGCAAATCTGCATTTCTGATCGCTGCAGTGCTCGCGGTGCCGGTGACATTCGCCGAGACCCTTATCCTTTCGTCACCGCGACTGCGGTTACGCTTCGCGAGTGCGTGATGCGCAACAATTATTGCAGGAGCGGCTGCATTCCATCGGACAGCCTGTGCATCCGTAGATGCGATGTGGAGCACCTGGAATGCGTCGATGAAGCCAGCGACAAGCACGCGCGGCCCAAAAATCCCAAGGGCCGGCCGATCACCGGCGTCGTGCCGCAAGGCGTCGCGCCGGCCGGCGGGCTTCTCGACACGACGCCGGGTTTTCGCGGGCAGGGTCCGTCGGCCACCGGCGCAGCGGGGATCAAATGCAAAGCCGGGCGCGCCGCCGCAAATCCGCTGAGCGGATGCGAGCTTGAGGGGCAGGCGGGATGTTGCAACCCCGAAAGGAGACTACTACAAATGCGTCGGTCCGTCCTTGTGGCCGCCACGTTGGCCGCAGCGTCCATGACATTGGCAGAACTGCTTGTCTTGCCCGTCACGGCCGAGGCGATGACATTGGCCATGTGCGGCAGGTATCACAAGCATTGCGAAAACCGTTGTATGAAACGGTCGATCGGAAAAGACCGGTGCCTGCGCAGATGCGACATAGCGCTCGGTGAGTGTATGCAATTTGCGTCCGATAACAACGCGTTTGCGCACACTGAAACGCCACGCGGCCGGCCAATCAGACCAGGCGCCAGGCCGCAAGGCGTTCCTCCCGCCGGAGGGCTCATCGACACGACACCGAGCTTCCCTGCGCGAGGCCCGGCCGCAACCGGCGCGCCGGGGATCAATGCGAGGCCCGGCGCGGCTCCGCAAATCCGCTAAGGGGCATCTGATCTGAACACGCACGACCGCTGCGCGCTTTTCCTCGAGGCGCGCGGCGGCCTCCGGTCGCAGCGCCGGGCGCGCCTGCGCCTTGCACACAGCCACCTTCTGCCGGACCCGTTCGCTCGTTCGCTCACGGAAATGCGTCAGGTCCGCTACTTCCTCGCGCTGTGTGGGGAGCGCAACCTCATGCGCCGCAAACGCTGCGGCGTCGCCCGGCCGTCGCTCACCGCCGCGATCCGGTTCCTGGAGGCGGAGCGCCCGGCTTGCTCTTCGCGCTCGCGCCCTTCGCGATCACCCTCGGCGCGACGCCGCAGATATGCCTGTCCTATCGCCGCGGCCGCGTTCCTCCCGGCTGCGGGCTGAACCAGTTTGCCGAATCCGCCGCCGACACTTCGGCCGCGGCCCGGCCACCCGACGCAAGCACCACGACCTTGGCGCCGAGCGGCGTGCGGTTGTAGAGATCGATGACGTCCTGATTGAGCATGCGGATGCAGCCGGACGACACGCTCCGGCCGATCGTGTCCGGCTCGTTGGTGCCGTGGATCCGGTAGAGCGTGTCCTTGTTGCCCTGCCAGAGATACAAGGCACGGGCCCCGAGCGGATTGTCCGGACCGCCGGGCACGCCGAGGCCGCTCTGCAGCGTGCTGACCTGGCTCATGAGCTCGGGCTTGCGCTGGATCATTTCCCGCGGCGGGTACCAGTCCGGCCATTCCCGCTTGGTGCGGACATTCGCTGTGCCGGACCAGGTGAAGCCCTGCCGGCCGACGCCGATGCCGTAGCGGATCGCACGCCCGCTTCCCTCCACGAAATAGAGGTAGTGATTTTGCGGGTCGACGATGATGGTGCCCGCCGGCTCGGTCGACGGGAAGGAAACCTCCCGGCGCATGTAGCGCGGATCGATCGCGGCCGACGAGCGTTGGCCGAAGAACGTGAACGGCTCTCCGCCATAGCTGCCGGTGTACCGTTGCTCGACCGTCGAATCCCAGGCGCGGGGGTTTGGTCGCGCCTCATAGGACGGGTTCGGTTGCACCTGCACGCCGGCCGGTCGCTGGCACAGCCAGAAGAACGGCCCGCAGTCCTGTGCTGATGCGCTTGTGCTTGCCGCGCTCAGCATGAGGCCCATCACCAGTGCTGGTAAGGTACGCATTACCCAGCCTCCCATGCCCTGTCACCGCGCAGGCCATAACGCGCAACATGGCCTGCTGGATCCTTGACGTATGGTCGCGAAGTGGCTGCCGCAAGTTTCTGTGGGTCACGCGGGACCATCCCAGCGCAATTTGATCGCGCGTCCGGTAGCCGGATACTGCAAATCAGGCCGACTCTCACACTTAATGCGATTCGGGCGGTGCGCTCCCTCCCCCTGCAAGAGGAGGGTCGGGGTGGGGGTCAGCTCGCGCGGCCAACTCCGGTGTGACATGACCTCTATCCCGGCAGCGCCACCGGCGCCGGCGCAGCCTTGCCCCTGATCATGTCCGAGCCCCTCTCGGCGATCACCATCGTCGACGAATACGTGTTCGCCGACGGCATGCTCGTCATCACCGATGCGTCGATCACGCGCAGGTTCTGCAACCCGTGCACCTTGAGCTCACCGCTCACCACGCTCGACTTATCCGCGGCCGGTCCCATCGCGTTCCACGAACTGCGACAGCTGCGGCGTGCCCAACGCCGCCTCGTTGCGGCATCTCGATCCATGCCTGACCGTGGCGGTCGAGCCCGCTTGCACCGGATTGATGGCCGGGAGGTCCCTGCTAGACGGGCTTGTCCGGATCCGGACCCAGCAACTTGCTCTCGTATCTTTGCAGTGCTTCCGAACCAAATCGGGTTTGTTCAAAGCACTTTACGAGCTCTTCCGGCCACTGGTTCGTCCGCAACCGGGCTGGGTCGATCTTCTTCAGATCCGACTCCGGGTCGTAACTCACGACGTTCGAAGCAATCCGAGTCACGGCCATGATCGGCTCCGCTGGGCAGCAATGACCCCCGGCGGAGAATTAGTCGGTGCCGCGGGCGGTTGCAAGTCGAGTGTCCCAGGGCGGGCTCAAAGTTCTGTTAACCGCCCTGACTCCGGGATGATAGCAAATTCAGGATTTGTGTCACGGCTCCTTGTGCAATCGCCTGAATTTCCACGCTTTTTGCCATCGCTGTGGCATCGCCGCCTTCGTAATCGACGATCTTTGAGCCCGCCGCATCCGATGCCACGGTCACGGCGCCGATCACGGCCCCGGGCTCGAGCACCAGCCGGCCTTTGTCGGGCCCTTCTTGCTGCTGTTGATAGTGTATCGGGAGCGCAAGCCCGTGCTGCAGCTCCTTGAGACCCGGCAAAAGCACCGGTGCGATCAAGGTCTCGCTGCTTGGATCCTCGCGCCAAACCAGGACTCGGCGCCTGATGAAAGCTGCCCCGGACAGTCCTCCACCCAGAGGGACTTTGAATTTTTCAATTCCGGCGGTCGGATGCGGCGCGTCCGCCAGCACGGGATGCAGGTGCTGGTCCTCGGAGTCGTAGACCATCAGGAAGACGGCTTGCCGCTCACTGGGATTTCGCGACTTCAATTGCTCCTTGAGACCGTTTGCCAGAATCTTGAACAGATCTTCCGCTTTCCGGTCGGTTGGAGAAGCCTCGTCTCTTCTCAATCGATCGGCCATGTCCAGAAGCATTTTCTGGTAGTCCCTCGTCTGGCCCTGGATCGGGGGAGCGGCCGCCAGCTTGGGGACGTCCCAGGTGAACTCGTACAGGTAACCGGCAAGCGGATAGTCGATCTCGAGACGCCAGGTGCGCGTTGCCGCATCGTAGCTCTGGCTGCTCATCTCGGCGGCCTGAATGGTCTCGTCGAGCTGGAAGTCCTCGTGCACCTTCGGGAGAGGTGCGTTGGGCTCGAATGTCAGCGGAAAGTTCGGGTAATCGCGATGCCTCAGGCACCGAAGCCGCGGCGTCGTTCGGTCCAGCATCGGTGGCAATTGGAGTTCGAAAACGAATTTTCTGGTCGGGAAGGACAGGTATCGGTTCGTGAACTCGGTTGCCGGATTTGCTGGTGCGGGCCGCTGCTGAAGCTCCCAGCTGCTCATCGCGATGGTGTTCGCCGCAGTGCTTTCGATGCCGAAAGTTACACCTTTGCCGGACCCTGGCTCGACGGGTTGATTGAGGCAAATGAGGCAAAATCCTCCTTCGCGATTGGCCGGCGCGTCCTCGAGAGCGTGCTTGTTTCCCTTACCATCTCGCCAGAAAAGTTGGATCTTGTGCTGATGTGCCGGCTCGGCGTGGATATATTTGTTGAAGGCGACACCGTACGCCGGCATCACCAGGCGATACGGCATTTCTGTAATGCGCGGACCTTCGTGAGAGGCTTGCAAGTCCGTGACGCGATAAGTGCTGAAAATATTTCCGACCTCGTCAATTCTCGACCGGCCATAGAGCTCGGCCGAAGAGCGTTTCGCTCGTTCCGCCGCTCGCCTGAAGGCGCGTTGCCGTAACGACAGGACCGGCTCGTTGTAGTTTTCGCTTTCATTGGGAATGCCGCTTTCGAACGTTCTGATGAGCAGCCGGCCGTTCGGCTCCGTCTCTATCAACCGCAGCGTATTGTCTTCCGCCAATTCGTCTTCCTTGGCTGTGCTGCCGCCCGCCAGAACGGTGATCCTGTATGGCTTGATGTGCGGACCGTTCAATTCGATCTGGGCGCATTGCGGCTTGTGCTTGTGTCCGTGCAGCACGAGGTCGAACCCCATGCTCTGCAGCTTGTGAAGGAAATCGCCGCTGTTTCGCAGCAGCAGGAAGGACTCGAGCGCTCCTTCCTTCGACCGGCGCGTCCCCGATTCACGCGGAAGCGCAATGGGCAGGGCATGATGATGAAGGATTGCGACGTGCAGCAGCGTGTCGGAATCGGCCGTGTCGCCGCATTTGTCGGTGCACCCGGGGCAGCGTGCGGGATCGGGCTGGTTGCCCAACCGCGTGATCTGGTCGGCATCGATGTCGCCGCTCGCAAAATGCAGCAGGCGCTTCCAGGGAGACGGGTTGGAATCGAAGCAGGCAATTGCTGTTTTCCGGAATCTGACTTCGATCGGCCAGCGGCTGCCGTGTCTTTTGTACTGGCAGCTCTGAAGCCTGCCGTCGCATCCCTGAACGACGGTGTTCCACCATATCGCGCCGCGAGAAAGGACCCCGAGCTTTTGGCGCGCGCGAAGCGCAATGCAATCCTCATTGAGACCCAGCTTGGGTATCTTGAGCTGGGTCTCGAGGAGCGTTCGCGCCCGGTCTGTGTTGTTGAAAAAGATCGTCTCGAACCAACGTGGCGCAAGCGGAGCCCGAAAATTCCCGAAATGCAATACGTCGTGATTGCCGGGGACGACAAACAGCTCCGGCTTGGACGGACATTCCTTGCATAGATCCATGAGCTCGGCCTTCACGGCGAGCATGAGGAATGGATTCGGGTGGTCGACGAAATCGCCGGATGCAACGAGAATGTCGGGATCGAATACCTTTATTTGCGAGCGGACCTTTCTCCATGTTTCGATATTGAAGGTCGGTCCAAAATGGATATCCGAAATATGCGCCAGCTTTGGCATCGGATCCTCAGACGAAAACCGTCCTCGCCGAAACTCTGAAACACATCGGCTGGAATGCGCTGTTGCCCGCGCACTCTCGCGAGCGCTGCAATAATTCGCCTTGCGGCGAAAATCGAACCACAAACCGCGGTTGCTGTCACTATGACTTTCGCGCTTCCTTGCAGTTCGACCGCAGGGTTCGTGCTCCTTGGCTCGTCTGTCCGTTTCGTTTCCGATGAGCGCTCGGGACGATGACATCCGGCGCATGTGGCGCGACACGGGCTGTCTACTCCCTCCCCCTGAAAGGGGGGAGGGTCGGGGACATAGGCGCTAGGTTAGGCATGCGGTCAATCTATCGCATTGTTTTGTGCGCCGGCGTGGCGGCTCACAGAGGTGGCGGCGAATGCGCTTGGTGCCGTCCGGAAAGTGGTTGGAATTCGGTGCGGCGCGATCTCCGATAACACGAGGGTATCGTTTCAGGC
>JAIESI010000391.1 GCA_019746135.1 Xanthobacteraceae bacterium | reverse complement strand
GAAAGGTTTCAGTTCGCGTTTGAACATCCTCCTCTCCTGCTCTCCTGACGCGACAACGCCATGCTGCCCGGCCGCTTCACTTTTTCGGGCTGCCGGGCTCGCCCTTTCCCCTTTTTCCGTGTCCCTCGAAAACGAGGGAATGGAGCGCCGGGAGGCGCCGGGCCCAGTGACGTAGGGCCCGCCGGACCATCGGGTCCGGCGCGCGCCTTTTCGAGGCGCGCGCCCCCCAGTGACGCAGCTGTTGGATTCACACTTCTCTTCGAGGCCAGAAACCGACTCATCATCAAGGACTTGGTCGGTGTTCGAAGTCCAAATTTCCTGCGCGCGGCCCCGGCAAAGAACCCAGTTCTGTGCACTGTTGCGCGTAACTCGTTGAGAAGATTCTGGAAGATGTGTGAATACGACAGCAGTGACGCAGGGGGGCGGCGCCTCCCGGCGCTCCACCAAGACGCCGCGAACGGGGCCACGTTCTCCCCCACCGCTGCGTCCCTCGCTTCGTCTCCAACCTTCAAGCAAGGCCGAAACGACGCTTTTGTTCTTGATATGTTCTTATGGAAGCGCTGTCAACCCATCGTCCCAAGGCGCCGCTTCCAGGCTACCCGGCACTGAGCGCGTCGATCTCCGCGACCATCTCCGCGGGATTGTCGATGCCGCCAAGCGCGGCGGCAAACACCATCGCGGCGCGTTCTGCCGCAAACACCGGCGAGACCACCTTCACGAATTTCGCTTCCAGATCGTCCGCGCTGAGCGGCCGCGCCGGATCGCCCGGCACATGCAGCACGCTGCGTTCATAGCGCCTGGTGCGCGTCGTCACCGTCACATGCGCGGGCCAGGCCTGCGGATAGCCGGCTGACAAAAGACCCTCCTCCGCCCGCACCTTGGTCCGCTCCATGAACGCAAGAATGTCCGGCGAGGTCGGGCCCGACGGCGCGCCGAGCCGATAGGCGAGATCGGGCGCGAGCGCCGCGACCGCCATCTGATACTGCACGCTGGTCAGGTGCGAGAAGCGGTCGCCGACCGCAACGCCGTGGTCGATCATCTTCAGGTGCGGCGGCAGCACCGCGACGCCGACGCGCACGATCGTGTCGGCGGCGACGCCCTCGGCGAGAAGCTCCTTCAGCGCCTGCGTCGCGGCCATGGTCTGGCGCGCGGCGCACCAGGGCTTGAACGACGTCTGGCTCAGCGCAAGATCGCCCAAGCCGCCGGCGAGGATCGCCGCATTCGGCGTCACGCCGTAGATGTTCTTGAGAAAGTCGCCGTCGGCGATTTTCAGATCGGACGTGAAGCCCGCACCCGCCGCGACCGCCGCCTGAAGGCCACGCGCGGCGGCCTGCCCCACCGCAAGCCAGCGCGCCGTCGAGACCGCGGCGTGATGGCCGGTTCCGGGCGAGGCCGCGATCAGCGCGATCGACAGCGCGTTGGCGGTGAGCTCCGGGCCGAGCCGCATCAGCCGCGCCGCCACCGCGGCGACGCCGAACGGTGCCGCAAAATAGGTCGGCCAGATGCCGCGGTAGAGCACCGACGGTCCGTCGATCGCGGCGCCGAGCCGGACCATCGCCTCGTAGCCGGCGACGATCGCGGCCTCGAGCTCGCCCTTGTCGAGCTCCGGAAATGCCGCAGCGATGGTGAAGGCCGCGGGCACGACGATGGCGCCGGGCGTGATCATCGCGCCGGGATAGATGTCGTCGATCTCGCTCAGCCGCGCGAGCGCGCAGTTGATCGCCAATTGATCGGGCAGCGCCGCACCCTGCTGCCGGAACGTCCGCAGCAGGGCGCCCTCCTCGGTCGCGGTCGCCGCGATCCAGGCACCGATGGCATCGGCTGCGTGCAGGCGCGCATCCGCACACGCGCGCTCGTCGGGAACATGGGTGGCGACGAAGGCGCCGAGCTTTTCGAGTGCCGTCATCCGGCTCCGTATCGGTTGCGCGTGGTGCAGCGCTGGTGTTGGCGGTCGAACTGGGCTTGAATTTGGCAGGCGGGAAGCACGCCCGCGACCATATATCGGCAATCCCCAGGGGGCTCAATGCCGGTGGAATTTCGCTCAAGCCCGCCTGCGCGAAGCCGGTTTGCGGCGCGCGTCAATCATCTGCGGGCGCGTGGCCGCCATGAGCATGGCCGCGTCACCAATGTCGAGCTGTTCTTCGATCTGGTGTTCGTGTTCGCCGTCACCCAGCTCTCGCACAGCCTGCTTGCGCACCTGACGCCACTCGGCGCCTTGCAGATCGCGATGCTGACAGTCGCCGTGTGGTGGGTGTGGATCTACACCGCCTGGGTCACCAACTGGCTCGACCCGGAGCGCACCGCGGTGCGGCTCCTGCTGTTCGCGCTCATGGTCGTCGGCCTGGTGATGTCGGCCTCGATCCCCAAGGCGTTCGAGGAACGCGCCTGGGCGTTTGCGCTGGCCTATGTCGTGAGCCAGGTCGGCCGCAGCGCGTTCATGCTGTGGGCACTGAGGAACCACGACCAGAGCAATTTCCAGAACTTCGTTCGCGTCATCACCTGGCAAGGAGCGGCGGCGCTGTTCTGGCTCGCGGGGGCCTCGGCACAGGGCCAGACCCGGCTGATCCTGTGGGCCATTGCCCTGGCGGTTGATACGTTTGCTCCGATCGTGGGCTTTTACGTTCCCCGCCTCGGCCGCTCGTCGACCACCGACTGGGCCGTCGAAGGCGCCCACATCGCCGAGCGCTGTGCGCTGTTCGTCATCATCGCGCTCGGCGAGTCGATCCTGGTCACCGGCGCGACCTTTGCCGGGCTCGCCTGGACCGCCGAGCACATCGGCGCGTTCCTCGTCGCGTTTGCCGGCAGCGTCGCGATGTGGGTGATCTATTTCAACATCGGCGCCGAACGGGGAAGCCGGCACATCGCGTCATCCGGCGATCCCGGGCAACTCGCCCGCAACGGCTACACCTATCTGCACCTGCTGATCATCGCGGGCATCATCGTCGCCGCGGTCGGCGACGAACTGGTGCTGCACCATCCGGGCGGCCACACCGATCTCAAGACCGCGATCGTCCTCATCGGCGGCCCGGCGCTCTATCTGCTCGGCAATATGCTGTTCAAGCGGCTGTCGGCGCCGAACTTTCCGCTGTCGCACATGGTCGGGCTCGGCCTGCTGGCCCTGCTGATCCTGACGGTGCCGGTGCTGACGCCACTGTTGCTGTCGGCAGCCACGACAGCGATCCTAATCTTGGTCGCCGCCTGGGAGCAGGTCTCGCTGCGCCAATCGCCGCATGGCAAAACGGCAGCGCACCACTAGCGTCGCAGTGCGCTCAGTGGCCGATTCGACTGTTGCCCATCTGACGAAGCGTTATTTGGTTTTTGCCGTCTAGGCGACCTTCAGAACGATCTTTCCCCGAATGCGTCCGCTGCGGCTCTCGGCGATCGCTTCCGCCGCGTGGTCCAAAGGAAACACCCTGGTGAGGGGAACGGTGATCGCACCGCTGTCGACCAGGCGGGCCACCTCGTCGAGGCCCCCGGTCGTGCCGAGCACGTCGATGTTCGTCGCCTTGATGAGCCGCTTCGCCAAGCCTTCGACGTCGGCGGCATGGATCGTGGTGACCACGCGTCCGCCGGACGAAAGCACAAGCGCAGTGCGTTCAAGGGCGTCCCGGCCGCTCACGACGTCGATGACCGCGTCGATCCCGCTGGGATGCCGTCGCAGCATTTCATCCACCAAGTCTGCCGTGCGGTGATCGATGGTTTCTGCGGCGCCGAGCTCCCTGATGTAGGGCTCGGCATCACGTCGTGCCGTGGCGATGACATGGACGCCGCGCTGAACGGCGATCTGCACGGCATAGCTGCCGACGCCTCCCGTCGCGCCCACGACGAGGAGCTTGTGCCCTTCGTTCAATTCTGCGGCATCGACAGCCGCGAGGGCCGCTCGAGCGGGCGTCGGAAGCGCCGCCGCGCGTTCGAAATCCACCGCGCGAGGCTTCGGCGCGACATTCGCCGCAGGGGTGCCGCGGACGAACTCGGCATAGGTGCCGGCGAACCAGAATGCTCCGAACACCTCATCGCCGACCTTGAACCGGCTGACGTTCGCCCCGACCCGATCGACAGTTCCGGCAGCGTCCTGCCCCAGCACGAGCGGAAATCCAGTAGCGGCATCGGCCTTGACCCCATCCGCGATCTTCCAATCGATGGGATTGACGCCGGCGGCGTGGACACGGACCAGGATATCGTCGGGTCCGATCTCGGGCACCGGGATTTCGTGCAGCGAAGCCGGGCCGCGAAACGCGTCAACGGCAATTGCTCGCATGACCGGAAACTCCGCCCAGGTTGCCGGGGATTCGCTCGAGGATTCGGCCCGTTGCCGACGATCCCGATCTTCGCCCCGATCAGAATCGGTAAGTTGCCGAAGCGTACGCGAAGTCCACGTCGTGGCCGCCCGCGGCTTTCAAGACTTTGGCCGCTTCAAGATGCACATAGCCGAGTTCGGCCTGGATGTGACGATCCAACTGCCACACAAGGTCCACCGACAATTGGCCGGCAGTGAACCTTCCGGGCTGGCCCGCAGTTCCGGTGATCGGCGCACCAGTGCCGGTGTAGATCGCATCGGCGGTGGTCGCCCGCCACAGGAAATCGTAGCCCACCGTGATCTTGAGCTTGTCGGTTGGCATCAGTGACAGCGCCGGCTGCAGATCCACCACGTTGGACGGCCCCAGAAGCGCGGCCTGATTGAAATACGCCAACTTCGGAAACATTGCATTCAAGGTGCCGAGGGTGCCGTCGTTCAGGTTGCGGTCGCCGCTGCCGGTATCAGCCTTTAGTCCAACGCGGACTTTCCAATCGCCGGCATTGAATGTGTATCCCGTGTCGGTGGAGACGCCCCAGGCTTGGATGTCCTGAGCGGCAAACGTGCCAAATTGACCGAGCGCCTCCCAATCCCAATCCCAACCCGCGCGGGCCCCGAAGAAGCGCGTTCCGATTGTCTGTCGCCGCTCCTCGCCCGTTCCGGCGGCAAAGCGCGCTTGTGTGTTCTCGAAGCCAAAATAATAGACGTCGAGCTTGCCGCCCGGCACGAAGCCCAGCGGCGTTGTCGTGTATAGACCCCAGAGCGCACGCGTCGTGTCCTGGGTGTCGTCGAAGACTCCGTCTCGTTGCAGCACCGGGCGAGTGACAAACGCATCGACGCGAACTCCGGCAATGGTGCCGCCCAGCCGGACTCCATCGAAGTTGAGGCGTACATTGGGAGCGTCCCTGATCGCGACCAGGCGCTGCGAGCCGTAGACCATCTCCTGACGCCCGACACGCAAACCGGATCGAGATCGGCATTCGAGAACAATGGCAGTCGAAAATCGACAAAGCCCTGCTGCAGGTCCAGGCGGTCGAGATACGGAGGGACGGCCGCGTCCTTCCAGGGCGCGAGATGGCTTCCGAACTGAACAAAGGCGCGGACGTAGTCGCTTGCATGCAAGTCAGCATGCAGCAGGACTCGATGCAGCAGATAGCCGTTTGGTCCCTGTCCCTGGAGCCCGAGATTCGGATGCGTGTAGTATTCGAAACGTTCTCTCAGCTCGCCGCCGAAGCTGACGTACCAGCCAGGATCGATACCGAGGGGAACGTACTTGACCGGGTCCCAAATGTCGGTGCGCTTGGTCCGATCCCGAAGATAACGGTAGTCCTCTTCGAAACGCAGTAGCTTGTATGCGGGCGCTGCATCCGTTGATGCTGGTGGTTGCTGAGCTGACGCGCTCGCAACGAATACGACCGAAAGAATGCAGCAGCAGGCTCCTCGTACGGCTCGTCCATTCATGTCACGCACCATGATCGGCCAGCGACCGTATAGTAACCTTGTCGGATGCTCCCGGACACTTGAGAGTCTTGTGCGACAACGCCTATGCGATGCGGCTTGGCATCCGGGCGAACTCCGTCTGCGTGCGCCCAGTTCGCTCCGGCGAGGTCGCAGGCAGGCATGGCGAGCGGCCGCTCGCCATGCCGATGCTTCATTGCTCAGCCGTTACGCGGGGGCTTTCTCCCTGGCGGCCTCAAGGCGATCCAGCTTGGTTTCGCGGCCTACCTTCTGGACGTTCTGCGCCTTGTCGTAGCTCTCCATCAGTGCCCGATAAGGTGGCACGATGTAGTCGACCATGGCGCCCGCGAAGTCCATTGCGTCGGGACGGTTCCACGTGCTCATGACTTCGGCGAGCACGGCATACGTGTCGACCGGCATGGCGCCGGCTTGAACGACGCGGGCGAGCGTGATCTCGGTCGCCATATTGCTCCAGTTGCCGGAAGCGTCGACGATCGTGAAGACCTTGTATCCGGCGACAAGGGCGCTCAGCGTGGGGAACGCCATGCAGACGCTTGTCAGCGTGCCAGCGATGAGGAGCGTCTTGCGCCCGGTTTTCTCGATGGCTTTCACCCACGCCGGATTGTCCCAGGCGTTGATCTGGCCGGTTCGCGGAATGTAGACCGCGTCAGGATTGAGTTGGTGAATGTCGGGGATCAAGGGACCATTCGGTCCGTCGGGGACCGAGGCGGTGGTAAAGGTCGGTATCTTGGCGAGATGCGCGACCTTCGCGAGCGCGCACACATGCCGGCGCAGGATGGGCAGATCGATGTCCCTTACAAGCTGGAACAGCCCACTCTGGTGATCGATCAGCAGCATGACCGCATCGTCCGGATCGATCATCCACTTGTTCTTCTCAACGGCCTTCTTGTCGTACATGGTCTTCTCCCTTGATGAGGTGAGGCTCTGTCTGACGCAATGCTCAAGTCGGTGTGCCCATGATGTCCTCCTTGTCATCGGGCGGTATGCTGCGCTCACGCATCCGGCGTGAGCCGAATCCAGGGCCGGCTGGTCCGGCCCTGGGAATGGCGTCTAGGCACCGGCGTTGATCGCGCCAAACCGGCCGCTCTCGAAGTCGGCCATCGCTCGCTCGATCTCCGCCTCGCTGTTCATCACAAACGGACCCTGCCAGGCGACGGGCTCGTCGATCGGCTGGCCGGTCAGGACAAGCACGATGGCATTTTCAGCAGCATCGATTGCAATGCTGTCGCCGTCGCGTTCGAACAGGATCATTTCGGCTTCGCGGACCGATTGTCTTTTGTTGACGGTGATGCCGCCGGAAAGGACGACGAGCATGGCGGTGTGTCCGCTCGGGACGGCAAGCGTCGTATACGCGCCCGGTTGGAGCCTGAGGTCCCAGAGGTTGACCGGGGTGAATGTCCGGGCCGGCCCCTTGCGGCCCTGGAATACTCCGGCGATCACCCGCACGCGCCCCATGCCATCCGGCAGATCGACGACGGGAATGTCGGCATTCTGAATGGACTGGTAATGGGGGACCGCCGACTTGTCCTTTGCCGGCAAGTTGACCCAAAGCTGAACCATGCGGAAAGGACCGCCGGTGCGGGAGAAGCTCGGAGAATGGAATTCCTCGTGCAGGATTCCAGCGGCCGCGGTCATCCACTGCACGTCACCGGGACCAATCACACCTCCTGTCCCGGTCGAGTCGCGATGCGCGACCTCGCCGTCGTAGACGATCGTGACCGTCTCGAAACCCTTGTGAGGATGCAGACCGACGCCGCGCGGTTCGGGCGACGGCTCGAAGACCGCCGGCCCCGCATAGTCGAGCAACAGAAATGGACTGACCCGGTTGCCGAGCGTGCGTTGAGAAAAGACCGGCCGCACCGGAAATCCGTCGCCAACCCAGTGCTGATGGGGATTGCTGTAGACGCCGACAATCTGCTTTTCGGAGGTGTTCATCGTTGCGTCCCTCCAGTGACGTTGAAAACCTACTTTCGAGGCGGCCGGTCCAAAAGATTGCGAGATCACACTCTGCGTCCTATTTTTAGGACGATGCAGGATCTCAACGACCTATATTTGTTCGCAAAGGTTGTAGAGCACGGCGGCTTCGCCATGGCTGCCCGCGCCATCGGCGTACAGAAGTCGAAGCTCAGCCGGCGGATCGCCGTCCTGGAAGACCGCCTCGGGGTGCGACTTCTTCAGCGATCGTCGCGGCGCTTTTCCGTCACCGACGTGGGCCAGGAATTTTACCAGCACTGCCTGGCCATGATTGTCGAGGCCGACGCCGCGCAATCCATCGTCGAGCACGTGCGCGCGGCGCCGCAGGGCAGTATCCGCGTGGCGTGCCCCCCTGGACTTCTCGCCTATCGGATCGGCGAGGTGGTCAGTCATTTCCTGAAGGAACATCCGAAGGTCGAAGTCCAGTTGAAGGCGTTCAACAGACGCGTCGACATCATCGGAGAGGGATTCGACATCGTGATATGCACGGGTGCAGACAACAACGCCCGCCACGCAACGCTCGTCACGCGCAAGATCGGGGAAATCAGCTACTGCCTCGTCGCCAGCCCGGATTTACTCGGTCACCATCAGAAGCTGGATTCCCCCGCCGACCTGGCCGTTCTTCCGACCATCGACTTCGGGCTCGTGCGTGATGATGAAGCTCTGACATCGCATCGATGGACCCTCAAACATGCGGAGGGTCCGCAGGCCGTCATTCCTCACCGGCCTCGACTTGTATCCGACGACGAAGCGACGCTCCGCTTTGCGGCGCTTGCCGGCGTCGGCGCCGCGCTCTTGCCGAGCATGCTCGTCAAAGACGACATTGCGGCGGGAAATCTGGTGGAGCTGTTGCCCGGCTGGCGCAGCTCCAACACGCCTGTTCAGGCTGTGTTTCCCTCGAGGCGGGGTCTGCTACCTTCGTTGCGGGTGTTCCTCGATTTTGTTGCGGACGAATGTTCGCCGTTTCGACGGGGAACGCGATTGGACACGGTTGGCAGCGAGCGCGCCTGATACCGGCTTCGGCCCCGCGCTCTATTTCCTCGGCAGGCGGCTGTCGGCACCGAACTTGCCGCTGTCGCACATGGTCGGGCTCGGCCTGCTCGCCCTGCTCATCCCGACCGTGCCGATCGTGACGCCGCTGCTGCTGTCGGCGGCCACAACCGTCGTGCTGATGCTGGTCGCGACATGGGAAGCGATCTCGCTGCGCCAGTCGCCGCACGGCAAAGCGGCAGCGCACCACTGGTGTTGCGGCGATTGCCCTCCCTCCATAGCGGTCTCATTGTGGTCAGTCTGACGTTTTGTCGAGCTTGACCCGACGCGGACATCGACCCAATCAAACTGTTGTCATTTTCTGGATACCACCATGTGCCAGATTCCGGTCGGGTACCTCAGAGGGAGCCGGGCATGTCTGATGTGGCCATCGGCGTAATCCGGGAGGGGTGCCGTCGCGGGGTTGGTTGGAAATGAGGGTGGCGTAGTCTCCGAGGTGATCAACCTCGAATCATCCGGCGTT
>JAIESI010000166.1 GCA_019746135.1 Xanthobacteraceae bacterium | reverse complement strand
TTCGGCATCCATTTCGTCACCTTCATCGTCGCCTTCGCGGTGATGTGCTCGGGCATCACCTCGGCCTCGACCGCGTCACGCGCGTTCGCCGCCAACACCGCGCACGTGTTCGGCTTCGATCTCAAGGGCGGGGTCGGCATCACCGTCATCGGGCTTGCCTTCATGGCGCTGGTCGCGATCGTCAACTTCCGCGGCGTCGGCGAGAGCGTGAAGGCCAACGTCGTCCTGACGCTGGTCGAGCTGACCGGGCTCTTGATCGTCATCTTCATCGGGCTGTGGGCGATCGGCGCGGGCCAGGGCGACGTGTCGCGCGCGTTTGAGTTCAAGGCCGCCGGCGACGCCATGTTCTTCTGGCCGGTGATCGCGGCGACCACGCTCGCGTTCTTTGCGATGGTCGGCTTCGAGGACTCGGTCAACATGGCCGAGGAGACGCAGGACCCGACCCGAACCTTCCCGAAGATCCTGCTGGCCGGGCTGTTCATCACCGGTTTGATCTATGTGCTGGTGTCGATCTCGGCGATCACGCTGGTCCCGGCCGAGGAGCTCGGCCAGGGCGAGACGCCGCTGCTCAAGGTGGTGCAGGCCGGCGCGCCGAACTTCCCGATCGGCATCTTCGGCCTCATCACCATGTTCGCGGTCGCCAACACCGCGCTGATCAACATGCTGATGGCGAGCCGGCTGGTGTACGGCATGAGCCGCGAGCACGTGCTGCCGCCGGTGCTCGGCAAGGTGCACGCCGCCCGGCGCACGCCCTATGTCGCGATCGGCTTCACCACGCTGCTCGCCTTCGCGCTGATCACCTTCGTCGGCGAGGTGCCGGCGCTCGGCGGCACCACCGCGCTGCTGCTGCTCTGCGTGTTCACGGTGGTCAACATCGCGGTGCTGGTGCTGCGCAAGGACACGGTCAGGCACGCGCATTTCCGCACGCCGACCTGGCTCGCCGTCGCCGGCGCGATCTGCTGCGCGTTCCTGGCCGGGCCGTGGACCGGCCGCGATCCGGTGCAATACAAGATCGCCGGCATCCTGATCGGCATCGGCGTGGTGCTCTGGGTGCTCACGGTGTTCATCAACCGCGCCCAGGGGGTGAAGCCGAAGGATCCACTCGCCGAGGAGGTCGGCGGGCCGGGGCCGGTGAATTAGAGCGCGGTCGCTTCTGGTCGGATCGCTTGCGGCATCGGCGGTGCCATCCCTCCCCGACGAAAGGGCGTTCACGCCCGTCTTCGACGGGCTATGGGGAGGGTGGCGAGCGCAGCGAGCCGGGTGGGGAGATGCCAGCGGCAAACGCACGATCTCCCCACCCGGCCGCTCGCATTCGCTCGCGGCCACCCTCCCCTCGCGGGGAGGGATAAGACCGCCCGTGTCGTTGGCGCTACAACCCAAGCCCCTATCAGGATGACCGTTCGGGCCGATACGATGGCGGCCCTGGAGGCATGGGGCGGAGATGCGGCGGCGCGATTTTCTGGCGGGCGTTGGCGGCGCTGCGGCATGGCCGCTGGCGGCCGGTGCGCAGCCCGCCGCGCGGATGCCGCAGATCGCGGTGTTGATGGGACTGCCGGCGCGCGATCCGGAAGGCCAGCGCTGGATCAGGACATTCATCCAGGGGCTGCGCGATCTCGGATGGCGCAACGGCACCAATGTGAACATCGAGCTGCGCTGGGCGCCCAACATCGAGCAGATGCGCGGCTTCGCGCAGGAGCTGGTCGCACTGCAGCCCGATGTGATCCAGGTTGCGACCGGCCTCGCCACCGCCGAGGTCCTGCGGAAGACCAGCACCATTCCCCTGGTGTTCACGGTGGTCAACGATCCGGTCGCGCTCGGCTTCGTCCAGGACCTGTCGCGCCCGGGCGGCAATGCCACCGGCTTCACCAACATCGACCCCTCGCTGGGCCAGAAATGGCTGGAGGTCCTCAAGGAGACGGCGCCGCGCCTGACCCGCGCCAAGGTGATGTTCAACCCGGTGCCCGGCTCGCAGTTCAAATACCGCTGGCCGCAGATCGAAGCCGCCGGCGCGGCACTGGGGCTTGCGGCCGAAGCCGTCGAAGTCCGCAACCTTGCCGAGTTCGAGAAGGCGCTCGACGCGATCGGGCACGATCCGCAGACCGGCCTCGTCATCACCCCCGACCAGTATTTCAACCTGACCCGCGCGCCCGTCATCACCGCGCTGGTGTCACGCTATCGCGTTGCCGCGATCTACCCCTACCGCGACTTCGCCACAGCCGGCGGGCTGGTCTCGTATTCCGTGGACCTCGCCGACCTGCAGCGCCGCGCCGCGGGCTACGTCAACCGCATTCTCAAGGGCGAGAAACCCGCCGACCTGCCGGTCCAGGCTCCGGCCAAGTTCGATCTGGTGATCAACCTCAAGACCGCAAAGACGCTCGGCCTGACCATTGCGCCGGCACTTCGCGCCCGCGCCGACGAGGTGGTCGAATAGGGCGCCCGCGGCGTCGCAACCGTCAGGTGCCCGAGCTGCGCTCAAAGGTTTTTTTCAGCCCCCTGAGGGCCTTTTCAATCCATCCCGCGGCGATCATCTGGCCGGGCGGGTTCTCCAGACGCTCGACCACGACAAGGCGGTCGATCTCGCCGCTCAAGAACGCGTTGAGGAACGCAGGGTAATCGGCGAACGACACGCATCCATTCGACTGGCCGCTGGGGCCGAGCAAATAATGGTGCGCGAGGATGCCCTCGCGGCCGAACATCTCGCCACCGCCGACGGGGGTCATGCGAAGGGCACGGACCCCGTGGAACAGGTTCTCACGCAATGTCAGCCGGTAGGTGTTGGGTGGCGTTGGGCCTTCCCGCTTGACATGCACATAGCGTGGATCGTCCATGTAACTGCCCAGGCCGGAATGCGCTTCAAGCCTGCGACCGCTGGGCAGATACACCACGCGTGCGGTGATGTCGTAAATCGCCGTCTTGTTCTGGTTGTCCGGAGACGACGCCAACGAAGCCTGCCGGACTTTGGCGGCACGCGCGTCACCGTTTGCAGAGGCGTGGACGATCGATCGTGAAGCAGCCGGCGCACCCGCAGGCACAGCGCCTTTGGCCGGCCGATCAGGCTCGGGCCGCCACGGCTCCGTTTCCGCGGCGATCGCGTATTGAGGCAGAACCGGCCCGGTCTTCACCCTGGCCGCAGCGCGCCGGACCGACGTGTCGGCGTCAACGAAACGCTGGTCGAATGATCCGGAGCGATCGGTGAAGATGTACCGCTCCGCGAAGTGGGCGAACTCCTCCGGGTGCGTGCCTGAGCCCACAGTCTCCTTTTCCAGGACGGCCGCGTCCATGACGGCATTCTGCAAGGAAAGCGGAGTCGGGTAAGCCGGATTGTGCAGATGTCGTTGCTGTATGACCGAAGCACCCAGGCGTCCCGCTTCCGATCCGTCGGCACGCGGCACCTGCGTGCCGGCCGACAGGACGCCAAGCGCCACGGCCACCACTGCGACTCCAAACGAGTTCGAACACGTTCCGACCCGAAGCACGACAGCCCCCTGCCCGGACCAACGCGTTGGATCGCGTCTTTGTCTTGGTCCTGGCATGAAAGAAAATCGGCAAATGCGGCAAGAATCGGTCAGCGCCACATCGCCGACAAAATACTTGACGGGAGGGTATCAAGTTACCGGGAACAGATCGTGCCGGACCTGCAACGCAGCGCCGCAGGTTCCGTCGACCGCATTCTCGGGGGCGCAAAGCCCGCTGATCGGCCGGTCCGGACACCGACCGATTCGAGCTGGCGGCCAACTCAAGACCAGGCGCTCGGCCTGACGATTGTGCCGGCGCTTCGCGCCCGGGCCGATGAGGTGATTGAACAGGTCGCGCCGCGCGCGGGCGTCAGTCCTCAAGTGCCCGAGCCGCGCTCGAAGTTTTTGATCAATCCCTTGAAGGCCTTTTCGATCCAGCCTGCGGCGATCATCTGGCCGGGGGGCGGCTTGTCGAGACGCTCGACCACGACAAGGCGGTCGATCTCGCCGTTCAGGAACGCATTGAGGAACGCAGGATAATCGGCGATCGACACGCATCCGTTCGACTGGCCGCTGGGACCCAGCAAGTAATGATGCGCAAGCATGCCATCGCGGCCGAACATGTTGCTGCCGGCAACGGGGATCAGTCGAATCGCACGCACCCCGTGGAAGAGACTCTCACGCTCAACCAGCCGGTAGGTGTTGGGCGGAGTTGCGCCTTTGCGACGGATGTGCACATGGCGCGGATCATCCATGTAGCTGCCCAGGCCGGAATGCGCTTCGAGCCTGCGTCCATTGGGCAAATACACCACCTGTGCGCTGATGTCGTAGATCGCCGTGCGGCTCTGGCCATCCGGCGACGATGGCGACAACGAAGCCTGACGAACTCTGGGCGCGCGAACGCCGCTGTTGACCGATGCGTTTGCTGTCGATGGTGCCGCAGCCGGAAACGGTGCGGCCGCGGCCAGGCCGGCTGCGGATGAAGCACTTGTGGCCGCCTGATCAGGCAACTCTGTTCCGGTAGCCATCGCGTATCGAGGCAGAATGCTTTCTGTCTTCACCGCGACGCGCCGGATCATTCTGGCCACACCGACGAAACGGTCGTCGAATGATGCGAAGCGCTCCCGGAAGGAATATCGCTCCTCGCTGATCGCGCGCCCCTCGGCGGGCGAGCCCACGCCGACGGTCTCCTTGTCCAAGCCAGCGTCCAAGCCGACGTCCAAGCCCGCTGCGCGCACGCCGGCATCGTCCGGGACCTGGAACGACACGGCAGTCCGGTAGGCCGGATTGCTCCGCTGCCATTGCTGTATGACCGAAACACCCAGGCGCTCGGCTTGCGAGCCGTCGCGGGGCGCGTAGGTGCCGACCGACTTGACGACAAGCGCCACGGTCACCACCGCGATCCCAACAGAGATCGAACACATTCCGGCGCGAAGCACGATTACCCCCTGCCCCTGACCAGCGCGTTCACCGCGTCTGTTCTTGATGACGAAGCAAAGTCGGGGATTGCGGCAACAATCGTTCAGCAGCGCGGCGGCAGGAAAAATACTTGGAGGAACGGCGTATTGGGCTACCAGATGCGGAGCTGACGGGCGCAGTGGGTCCCGTCACCTGGCAACACCGCACATCTTGATACCTGCTTGATTCCTGCTTGATTCCTGCTTGATTCCTGCGCTTCGCCGAACTCGTTGCCGCTGCCAGAAGCTGCTTCGTTCCTGCGGAACAGCTCCAGCCTTGCTTGTTGATCGCATTTTTCTGCGGCGAACCGCTGCAAGCCTCGCCGAAAAATGCTTTGCGATCGAAAGGGCCGCACTTCCGCAACATTCGTCCGATGGTCTGCTCCAAGTGTGAGGAGACCAAGCGGTGGCTAAAAGTTCCGTCGACGACACGCACGTGGAGATTCCCTGTCCTCAGTGTGCATACAACAACAAGCAGACCATCGACTGGATCTGCGATCATCGGGAGCTTGCGTGCAGCGGGTGTGGCGTCGTGGTCGCAGTGGACCGGGGCGCGTTTCGCAAAGCGATCGAAGGTGTCCGCCAGCGGCTGAATGAAGCGCGATACCGCATCACCGCCCGCTGAAGCGCGCCGATCAATTCGCGCCGGCTTCTGCGGCCGGAAATTCAATTGTTCTGGCCGCGCTTCTCTATTCCGCCGTCAATTCGCGATCAGGTTGACCGCAAATTCCACCTTGTGCGGCAAGCATCGATGAATTTGCGCGCATCGCTGACGGTTTGTGCTGCTTCGGCGTTCGTGACGCCGCGGCTCAAGTCGTAATCCGCAACCATTCTGTCGGTCCGAGCCCGACTGAGAACCATGCCGGACTGCCCCAGAAATCCTTGCTCCGACACAATCAGATTTCCGTAGTGCTGAATAACGTGCTCGTGGCTCTGCGGTACGTCGCCACGCATGCCGACACCTCCCGCAGCAAGAATGGCCGCGGCTGCACAGTGATGCATCGCGTAATAGGCAGAGTGGACGCACGCGTTGGGGGCGCCCTCGACACCGACGATGCGTTCGGCTTCGGCCAAGTGCATCAGCGCCTTCTGGAATTCTTGCCGACACTTGGTCATGCGTTCGGCTTCCGACAGCGGGACTACCGGCTCGGGACGAGGCTTTTTCGGGTGCTTCTTTTTAGGTGGGTGCCGCTCGCCGCGACGGCTCATGACACGACGATGCCTTCCCGGGTTATTTCCCGAACAAGAGCATGGGCACGAGGACGTTCAAGATATTCGGCAGGAACCGCCAATGGCCGGATATGAAACCCTGCCAGAATGTGAGGATATGCAGTGTCGGCGAGTGCGTGATCAATCGGACGACGATCGGTCATGCCCCACACGAATACAGCGACGTCATAATCGGAATCGCTGCGGGCATCTCCCCTGGCGCGGGAGCCGAACAGGACGACTCGCTCCACCATGCCAGGCAAGGCATTCTCTGCCTCACGGCGAAACGCGCGCAAACGTGCGGCAGCCCGAGGAGGCACCACATTCGACAATTGCCGTCCGGTCACCGCGGTTGGCATGGCATGCCCAAATTAAAGGTGCGCCATACGATGTTCAATATCGTCAGACGCGGCTCGTGGCGCTCCCTCGTGTCCTTCGGCTCCAGCAGTCTTGGCAGCAGAAACTTCAGAACTGCTCCGCCGCCAGTTCCATCGTGCTGGCCGCACCCGAGGTGATGCGCGCAAGCTGCGCCGCGGTCTCCGGCAGCAGGCGCTCCATGAAGAAGCGGCCGGTGACGAGCTTGGCGTTCATGCGCGCCTCCGCGCCGTTGGCGCCGGACTTGAGCTTGTCCTTGAGCTTCTCTTGCGCGGCCGCGGCCATGCGCGCCCACATGTAGCCGAGCGCGCAGAGCCCGAACATGTGCATGTAGTCGGTCGAGCCCGCGCCGGCGTTGTCGGGCTTGCCCATGGCGTTGGCCATGAACCACATGGTCGCCTGCTGCAGATGGCCGAGCGCCTTGCCGAGCGGCTCGACGTAAGGCTTCATCGCCGCGTCGGCGGACTTCTCCTTGATGAAGCCCTGCACCTCGGCGAAGAACGCCTGCAGCGCGCGGCCGCCGTCCTTCGGCAATTTGCGGCCGACGAGATCGAGCGCCTGGATGCCGTTCGCGCCCTCGTACATCATGGTGATGCGCGCATCGCGCACGAACTGCTCCATGCCGTGCTCGGCGATGTAGCCGTGGCCGCCGAACATCTGCTGCGCCAGCACCGTGTTGGCGAAGCCCTGGTCGGTCAGCACGCCTTTGATCACCGGCGTGAGCAGGCCCATGTGATCGTCGGCGGCCTGCCGGATCTTTTCGTGGGTGCCGCGGCGGTCGAGGTCGGAGGCGATCGCGGTCCATATCACCAGGGCGCGAGCGGCCTCGTTGAACGACTTGATGGTCATCAGCGTGCGGCGCACGTCGGGATGGACGATGATCGGATCGGCCGGCTTGTCCTTGGCTTTCGCCCCGGTCAGCGCCCGGCCCTGCAGCCGCTCCTTGGCGTAGTTCACCGCGTTCTGGTAGGCGACCTCGGACATCGCCAGGCCCTGCACGCCGACGCCGAGCCGCGCCTCGTTCATCATCGTGAACATGGCGTGCAGGCCGCGGTTCTCGTCGCCGAGCAGCCAGCCGGTGGCGCCGTCGTAGTTCATGACGCAGGTGGCGTTGCCGTGAATGCCCATCTTCTCTTCGAGCGAGCCGCATGACAGCGCGTTGCGCGCACCGGGCGAGCCGTCGCCGTTCAGCAGGAACTTGGGCGCAACGAACAGGGAAATTCCCCTGGTGCCCTCCGGCGCGCCTTCGATGCGCGCCAGCACGAGGTGGATGATGTTGGCGGCGAGGTCATGCTCCCCGGCCGAGATGAAGATCTTGGTGCCGGTGATCTTGTAGCTGCCGTCGGGCTGCTTCGCCGCCTTGGTGCGGAGCAGCCCGAGGTCCGTGCCGCAATGCGGCTCGGTGAGGTTCATCGTGCCGGTCCATTCGCCGGCGATCATTTTCGGCAGATACGCGGCCTTGATCTGATCCGTGCCGTGGGCGATCAGCGCCGCGATCGCACCCTGGGTGAGCCCGGGATACATCGCGAACGAGAGATTGGCCGACGACAGGAACTCGTTGACGAGCTGGGTCATCAGCATCGGCAGGCCCTGGCCGCCGAATTCGGGGGGCGCCGAGATGCCGATCCAGCCGCCCTCGACCAGCTGCTTGAAGGCGTCCTTGAAGCCGGTGGGCGTGGTGACGCTGCCGTCGGCCGCGCGCTTGCAGCCCTCCTGGTCGCCGGTCCGGTTGAGCGGCAGCAGCACCTGCTCGCAGAACTTGCCGGCCTCGCCGAGGACGGCCTCGACCAGGTCCGGGGTGGCGTCGGCAAAGCCCGGAAGATTGGAGTAGCGCTCGACGTGGAACACGTCGTTGAGGAGGAACTGGGCGTCCTCGACGGGCGCCTTGTAGATCGGCATGGCGAAAATCCCCGGGCTTGGCAGGCTGGAAGCATGCCATGGGCCCATTGCGGCGTCGTTAAGGCCCCCAAATCCGCACCGGACACGGCTAACCGCGGGTTTTCACAGCTATGGAGTGCTATGACCCCATAACTGCAACTTGAAATTGATCACCGCTTGGGCCGACGTATTTTGCGAGGAAAATCGACTGTTCTGCCAGCAGGTTAACCGTCGGTTAACCATGATAAACAAGAGTTGGCGCGGGGCTTGAGGACCGCGCCAGCGCCTCCTTTCGTATTCGCGCGCCGGTCCACGGGACAGTTGTAGTTCCTGCGTGATCCATCCCAGCGATCGAAGGAAGGCGTGCGGAACAGACGTCGAGCATATCGAGATCACGTGGACGACGAGGACGATGACCTCGTTTCGGTTCACGAGCGTCTCGACGACCTGACGCGACAGCTCGAGCGCATGGCGCAGGCTGGCTTCGCGCAGGCGAGCGCGCCTGCGCCTGCCCCGGTATTCGCAACGGCCCCGCCGCCGCCGCGCGAACCCGCACCCGCCGCCGATCCGCGCGCACCCGATCGCGTTGCCGAAGCGCTGGCGCGGCTCGACCGCAGGCTCGATCAGGTGATCGCCGAGGGACGCCAGGTTGCGCAGGACGTCGGACGCCCGCAGCAACGCTACGCGCCCCCGCCGCGTCCGACCGCGCCGCCGCAGTTCCAGACGATGCCGCCGCAACCGCCGGCACCGCCACCGCCCGCGCCCAAGCGCGGACCGGCCAGCTGGGTGGAGCAGATTTCGGCGCGGCAGCGCGCGCTCGACGGCGTCCCCGCGCAGGCCGCACC
>JAIESI010000005.1 GCA_019746135.1 Xanthobacteraceae bacterium | reverse complement strand
AAGATTCTGATTTGGGAATCCGCTAATTGAGGACACGCCCTAGAGCATGATCCCGAAAAGTGTGAAGCGGTTTTCGGCAAAGATCATGCTCAAAAAAGAAGCTAAAGCGGGATGACGATTCGAAGAACAGTCATCCCGCTTTAGAGCGTTTTCCGGCGAAGTGTGCAGCGGTTCGCCGTAGAAGACGCGACCAACTAAAGAATCTGGAGCCGTTCCCGATTCCGTAGCAACGGGAACGGCTCCAGCGCATTCTCAGCCGCGGTTGCGCCACATCGCCCGGCGCTGGCCGGTCGCGGCGGTGGTCGGCTGCGCCGACTTGTGGCGGAAGATGATGCGCCCGCGCGCCAGATCGTAAGGCGACATCTCCACGGTGACGCGGTCGCCGACGCCGGTGCGGATGCGGAACTTGCGCATCTTGCCCGCCGTGTAGGCGAGGATCATGTGTTCGTTGTCGAGCTTGACGCGGAAATTACCGTCCGGAAGCTCTTCGGTCACTTCGCCTTCAAATTCGAGCAGTTCTTCCTTGGCCATACGTCGTCCTTTCGTGGCCTGCTCAGCGTTGCTGCAGGAAGGCGACATTCGCGATGCCGCCGCCAATCGGTTGTGTCGAGGCAATGGGCCGCGCCTGAGCGGTCACGGCCTTGGTCGCCCCGGCGTGATTTTCGCCATTGTACGCTGGGCGGCCGTGATTGTCCCGGGGCTTGTGGCCGGCCTTGGGCTGGTCGCCGCGGCGCTCGGCGTGCTGCGGATGGCGCTGGCCGCGGTCCTTGCCGCGCTTGTGCTGACCACGTCCATTCTGACCACGTCCATTCTGCCCATGCTCGTTGCGGCCGCCGCCGTTGCGATTGTGCTGCGGCTGCTGGCCCTGACTTTGGCGGGGCTTCTCGACGCTGCCGGTCGCCGGGATCGCCATGCGGATCAGCTTCTCGATGTCGCGCAGGTACGGCAGCTCGTCATGCGAGCAGAGCGAGATCGCGACCCCGTCCGCGCCGGCGCGCGCGGTGCGGCCGATGCGGTGCACGTAGCTTTCCGGGATGTTCGGCAGGTCGAAGTTGATGACGTGGCTCACGCCCTCGACGTCGATGCCGCGGGCGGCGATGTCGGTGGCGACCAGCGTCCTGACCCGGCCGTCGCGGAACGCGCCGAGCGCGCGCAGCCGCTGGTTCTGCGACTTGTTGCCGTGGATCGCGTCGGCTGCGATGCCGTCCTTGTTGAGGCCGCGCACCACCTTGTCGGCGCCGTGCTTGGTGCGGGTGAAGACCAGCACCCGGTCGATCGGCTCCTGGCGCAGCAGATCGGCGAGCGCCTTCTGCTTCGCCCCACGATCGAGATGGATGATGCGCTGGTCGATGCGCTCGACCGTGGTGGCGGCGGGCGTCACCGCGACCTTGGCCGGGTCCCGCAGCATGTGCCGCGCGAGCTCGGCGATGTCGGAGGGCATGGTCGCCGAGAACAGCAGCGTCTGCCGCTCCTTCGGCAGCTTGGCGATGATCTTCCGGATGTCGTGGATGAAGCCCATGTCGAGCATGCGGTCGGCTTCGTCGAGCACGAACACCTCGACCTTGTCGAGCAGGATCGCGCGGCTTTTCGCCAGATCGAGCAGGCGGCCCGGCGTTGCGACAAGGACGTCGACGCCGTGCGCCAGCTGGCGGATCTGCGGGCCCATGTTGACGCCGCCGATGGCGAGCGCCGACTGGATGCGCATGTGCCGCCCGTAGGCGCGGAAGCTGTCGAGAATCTGCCCGGAGAGCTCGCGGGTCGGGCTCAGCACCAGCGCGCGGCAGGTCTTCGGCTGCGGGCGCACCCGGTTTGCGGCGAGATGGTTGAGGATCGGCAGCGCGAAGGCCGCGGTCTTGCCGGTGCCGGTCTGGGCGATGCCGATGACGTCGCGCTTGCCGAGCAGCAGCGGAATGGTCTGGGCCTGGATCGGGGTGGGGGTGACGTAACCTTCTTCGTTGAGCGAGCGGAGGATCGGCTCTGCGAGGCCGAATTCGTTAAAGGAGTTCAATCAAGCGTCTTTCAATGTGCGGACGCGCCGTCTCGCAAGGCTGCGAGCGGACGCGAAACGCGGGGTTTAAGACATCCCGCGTGGACAGGGCTGCCGGTTCAGAGAAATGCCGGAGGACAAGGGCTGGCGATCGAAGCGGGCTTTGGAAAAGCCTGATGCTGGATTGCCTTACACGCGGCCCGGATGCGACCCGAATCTCGAATCGATGTTCCGACACCCGCGATATGGCAGTTCGCGGCGGCGAATTCAAGGCATATAAGCCGCCGGTGGCCCGGCGGGATCGTTATGGCGAGCTTCGGGTTAACCGTGGCGCGGACCTGGTGGGCGCCGCGCGACGAGGAGGGCCGGACGATGAGGCTGTTCCTGGCATTGACCGCAGCGCTTTTGCTGGCGGTTTCCACCGCCGCGAACGCCAAGACCAGGAAGCGGGTGAAAGCCGCGCCGCCGCAGCAGGTCGCCTGCACGGTGCTCGGCTGCGTGCCGGTCCCGCGCGGCTGCGGCCAGGCCCCGGGGCGAACCTGGTCGGGCATGCCGACCGGCGGCGACGTGATCGTGTGCCCGCCCGGTGTGGCGCCGTTCCGCTGATCAGCCTTCAGGCAACCCGGCCGCGACCATGAGCTGGATGATCCGGTTCGACGCCTCGAGATAAGCCGGGCTGGTATTCCGCGTCGGCGGCGGGACATTGCGCGCCGTCGAGCCGGGTCTCAGCTCCAGGGCTTTGGCCATCGCCGCCTGTGCTTCCGCGGGACGGCCCAGTTGCTGATAGGTTGCGGCCAGCAGCATCAGCGGACGTCCGCTGGCCGCCGTGATCGCGGTCGACCGTTGCAGCCACGGCAAAGCCTCTTCAGCATGGCCCATGAGCATGAAGGCCCAGCCGGCGCCGACCAACCATGTCCAGCGCGAAACCAGCGGGGTATCGAAGCGGTCCGCCTGCTTGAACGTCGCAAGAGCGTCCTCGAAGCGCCCCAGAAAAAGCTGGGCGAGGCCGATATGGTACAGCGCGATCCCGTTCCACGGATCGAACGACAGCGTTCGCGCGCAGGCCACGAGGCTCTCGCGGAACTGGTTGGTCGAGCTGAGGAAGCGGCAATAAGCCTCGTGCACCGGCACGGAGTTGGGTTTCAGCCGCAACGCATGCTGCAGCATCGCCTGGGCTCTGCGCTCGGCTGCTCCGCTCTCGTCGGCTCCGTACCAGACCATCTGCACGCCGCGCATCAGCAGTGCGGCGAGCGCGACCCCAACCTCGACATTGTCGGGATCCTCGGCGAGCGCCTGTTCCAGCATCGCCTGCGCCGTACGAAAACGTTCCGGCGTGGTTTGATTGATGTGGGCCGTGGCCTGTTCGATCGCGACCTTGCTGTTTCCGGCCGGCGCGGACGGCGGGTCGGAATTCAGCAACGCGTTGATGCGAAGCGCCAAGGCATGACCCGCGCCCGCTGCAAGCCGGGATTGCTGGAGTGGCCCATCCGAACCGTCTGCCGTGTTGACCGAGGATGAGGCCGTCCACGCGACTTCACCCGTTGCGGTCCGGGTCATGCGCGCCCACAGCGTCCACGACTGCTCGCTTTTCTGCAGTTCGCCGCTGACGACGAAATCGGCCCGCGGGCCGGTCGTGGAGGGAGCCACCACACGGATGTTTTCGATCTTCGCCAAACCGTCGGTGAGCCGGCCTGTCACGCTCGCGGCCATCTCGGCAGCGAACGTGTCGCTGCCCGCATGCCCAAGCGGCGTTACGGCGATGGTGGCGGGTCCTCGCGCAAAGATGCGATCGGGGCGCAGCGCCGGCGCGGCGATCACGAGGCCCGCGATGACGAGCCCGGCCACAGCCGCAACGGCGGCGGCGCGCCGCACGCTGAAATCGGACCAGCGTTTGCCGGGAACGCCGTTCGTGCCGGGCGGTGTGGTGTCCGCCGGTGCGTCCGCAGGCGGGCCGATCGCGGCTTTTTCTGGCGCGGCCGGGACGAGGCCGTTCGACACCTCGGCATCGAACCTGTAGCCGCGGCCCGAGACGACCTTGACCAGCTGGCGCTTGTCGTCGCCAAGCGCCGCGCGAATTTCGCGAATGCACTGGAACAGGCTGTCTTCGCCGACATGGACGTTCGGCCAGATCGCCTCCATCAGCTCCTGCTTGCTGAGGACGCGGCCGGCGTTGGCGGCGAACAGCCGGAGCATCTCGAAGGTCTTCGGCCGGAGCTTGATCGCCCCGCCATCGGGGCCGCGCAGCTCGGCGCGCTCCGGATCCAACTCGAAACCGGCAAAACGAAACACCGTACCCCCGCGGCTCCCGAAAACCGCCTGATGCAGCAGCAAATATCGAAACCGATCGTAAACGGCCAAGCCGAAAAGGCAAATTTCAGAAAAATTTCAGATCGCACTCCCCGTCATGTAAGGACAGGGCCGGAACGGCGGCACCGAACGCGACTGGATCCCGCTCGGCGACTATGGCTGGTTCGCGCCGGACGGACGGCTCTATGTCGTGGGCCGGTCCTTCGACGGCGCCATCACCGACACCGTGTTCCGCCGGCGCTCGAAGCCGAGCACGTGTTGCGCCTCGAGTTCGACTACGACGACGCCGCGGCGCTGATGCGCGATGGCGACGGCGTTGGAGAGAGACCGGTGATCCAGTTCGCGATTGTGAACAATCGCGATGCGAAGGCCGACAAGCTCCAGGCTGCGTTGCAGGCGCACGGCATCGACGCCGCCGTCGAGCTGTTCGCACTGCCGTCGATCCCGCGCGGGCCCGGCGGCAAGGTCAATCGGGCGCAGCTGAGAGCGGCTCTGGACTCGGCCGGAGCCAGTTCATAGGCGCTGGCCTGTCCAATCGGGCAGTGACCTGTGGAGCGAAGATTCACGCGGCGTTGTGGCCGGCGGGCCACGCGACAAAATGATCTGAGGTCCTCCAATCGGCGCCACTGGATTCAACGCTTGCCGCGGGTAATGTGCGCCCGGGTGTGGTGGGCTCGATGTACGCGATTGATACCGAAGATCTGATTCCGCTGATTGGTCGAACGGTTCGCATTCGAAATGGAAAGCAGACGTTCGTCGGCCAGATCGTCGGGCCGAGCGTGAAAAAGTTCACGCGCGACAACGGCCGCATGTATTACGGCTTCACCCTGGAAGGCGACGACTTCACGATCGAGTTCGCCTGGTGGGATTGGTTCGTCGAGCCGGTCGACGAGCCTGCCTTGATCAACTCCTACGGTTGACGCCGGGACACTTCCGCACGGCCTCATGTCACGCTGCATCGGCTTGTCGTGCCGCGCGATCATCCGTGGCGACTTGTTGGCCCGCGGCGGTTCGTCGCGATCGCCGGGCGGCACACTCGCACATGCGGTCGACGCGCACTGCGGACAACTCCGCGCGACGGTCGATGCGGTCGCATGGCGGTACGGCGGTACTAAAGCTTGCTGATCAAAATGTGCACGACTACGATCATCGCGGTGTGGTGAGTGAGTGGGACCTGAAATGAACGCGCATGCTGGGGATTTGACTCCGGTTGAACATGATCATCTGGAGCACGCAGGACAAAGCATCCTCGTCTTGCTGCAAAAGGCTTCTGCGATTGCAGAGCAAAACACCCAGCAGGCCGTCAACGCTGCGCATCGTCTCGCCATTCAATTGCGCGCCTCGGAAGACCGGATCGCGGAACTGGAAGCGTCTCTCCGCCTCGAGCGTGCTCGCGCCGAGCGGGCCGAAGAATGGCTGAAGCGGATTTCCCAGGAAATCCATCAACAGCTGTCGGCGCAGTCCGCCGCCACCACGCAGCCGGCACCGGCCCCGCCGCTGGCGCCGAACCCGCGGCCTGCCGGTATCGAGCAATACGTGAAGGGCCGGCAACGCGTCGGTTGAAAACGCCGGCTGCGCGATAGGGGTGCGGTTGGTCACCTGGGCGGCAGGCTGCTCCCGCAGGTGCCGCTGACCTGTCGGTGCGGACGATGGCGATCGACCGCACCTGTCGGATCTGGCGCGAAATCCTGGCAGAGCGCACGGCAAGCACGTCGTCGGCGACCGATGGGTGCGGACGCGGGCGAGACGCCGGGTTTGGGCGGCCGTGAAGATCGCGATGCGCGATGTGCCCTGGATATTTGTCCCTGAGCGATGTCGCCGGCCGCGTCGGCGGCCAGAGCAGGCACTCAGCGTTTGAAGAAGCTTGGCTCCCCGGGCCGGATTCGAACCAGCGACCAACCGGTTAACAGCCGGTTGCTCTACCACTGAGCTACCGGGGAACGGTGCCTTCGTGTTGATAGCGGACGGCCTATAACAAATGGCAAACGATGTTGCCAAGCGCGCCGTGCCGGAACTTCTGTACGCCTTGGTCTGCCACGAAAAGACCTTACCCCGCTGAACCAGCCCGCCTTCGCCAAGGCTACGGCGGACACCCGCCACGCGAAGGCCTTGCCCGCCGAAGCTTCAGCGAAGGCGGGTGGAGGCCACGCCCGGAATTGAACCGGGGTACGCGGATTTGCAGTCCGCTGCGTCACCACTCCGCCACGTGGCCGTCCGGG
Source organism: Xanthobacteraceae bacterium (assembly GCA_019746135.1). Lineage (GTDB taxonomy): Bacteria > Pseudomonadota > Alphaproteobacteria > Rhizobiales > Xanthobacteraceae > Z2-YC6860. The sequence continues at coordinate 2,644 of JAIESI010000005.1, read as the reverse complement.
GGATGCCTATATAGGACGCGCCGCGCCTCGACAACACGGTGCAATTCGGCCGCAGTCCTTGCCTTTTCGTGGCCCTTGCCGCAAAAAGCCGCGCTGCCGGAACGCTTTTGAGGATCACGCATGATCGACTTCGCCGCCGCGCGCCGCATGATGGTGGACGGCCAGGTCCGGACGGCTGACGTGACCGATCCGCGGATTTTGTCCGCCATGCTCGACCTGCCGCGCGAGCAGTTCTTCCCCGAGGACAAGGCGTCGCTCGCCTATCTCGATCGCGATGTGCCGGTGAGCGAGGCGGGGAGGCCGGTCCGCCGCCTGCTCAAGCCGATGGTGCTGGCGAAGCTCATTCAGGCCGCAAATCTGGCCGACACCGACCACGTGCTCGACGTCGGCTGCGCCACCGGCTATTCGACCGCGGTGCTTGGGAGGCTTGCGCGCTCGGTGGTGGGGCTCGAGGAGGATGCGCCGCTCGCCCGTCAGGCCTCGGAAATGCTCGCCGGCGCGGGTGTCACAAACGCCAAGGTCGCGACCGGCGCGCTCGCCAAAGGCTGGCCGGCCGAGGCGCCGTATGACGTCATCCTGCTCGAGGGCGCGACCGAGACCGTGCCCGCGGCGCTGGTCGAGCAGCTCAAGATCGGCGGGCGGCTCGCCTGTGTGCTGGGGCGCGGCCAGGCGGGTAAGGCCATGGTTTACCGCCGCGCCGAGGGCGATCTCAGCGGCCGCGCCGTGTTCGACGCCGCGGCCCCCCTGCTGCCCGGCTTCGCCAAACCGCCGGAATTCGTGTTCTGACCGTGTTCCGGCGGCCACACTGCCGCAGCATCGTGTATGCCGCTGAAAAGCCTGACATGATCTTGTGCATGACTGCCGGGCCGGGGTTTCCAAGCCGCCGGAAAGCTCCCTAGAGTCTGGACGCTTTTCGGTTTATCATCGTGTTTTCAGAGCGTTCCGTGCGTATTGTCGTAGGTGTTACGAGATACGTGGACGAGCGCGTTGGGGACCTATGTCGCGGGTTGGGTTGGGGGTGTTGGTTGCGGCGGCGGGCGCGTGTGCGCTCGCGACGGCGCCTGCGTGCGCCGACACCATGCGCGGCGCGCTGACCCAGGCCTACCAGAACAATCCGCAGCTTAACGCGCAGCGCGCCGCGGTCCGCGTCACCGACGAGACCGTGCCGCAGGCGCTGTCCGGCTACCGGCCGCGCATCAGCCTGTCGGCCTCGGCCGGCGAATCGTTCGTCGACACGACCAGCAGGGTGACCGGCGCCAACGGCACCACCACCTATCCGCGGACGATCGGCCACAACGCCATCCAGAGCTACGGCGCCACCTACACCCAGACGCTGCTCAACGGCTTCGGCACCGCCTCGCGCACCCGGCAGGCCGAGCAGCAGGTGTCGGCGGCGCGCGAGACGTTGCGGTTCACCGAACAGAACGTGCTGCTGGCCGCGGCCACCGCCTACATGAACCTGATCCGCGACGCGGCGATCCTCACTCTGCAACGCAGCAACGTCGAGGTGCTGCAGGAGCAGTTGCGGCAGACGCAGGATCGCTTCTCGGTCGGCGAGGTGACGCGCACCGACGTGGCGCAATCGGAATCCCGCCTGGCTGCGGCACGCGCGACGTTGCTGAACGCGGAATCGAACTACGTGACGTCGCGCGCGACCTACCGGCAGGTGATCGGCGTAGAGCCCGGCAAGCTCGAGCCGGCAAGCCCGGTCGATCGCCTCGGGCCCTCGAATTTGCAGCAGGGCGTCGCCCGGGCGCGGGCGCAGCATCCGTCGGTGACGACCGCGATGTTCAACGTTGATGCCGCGGTGTTCCAGGTGAAGATCGCGGAGAGCTCGCTCTATCCGACGCTGAATGCGGTGGCGAGCGTGCAGAAAAGCTACGGCTCAGCCACTCAGGTATCGAACCTCGAACAGTTCACGGCGTCGGGCGTCGCCCAGCTCAACATCCCGGTCTATCAGGGCGGCAGCGAATACTCGCTGATCCGCCAGGCCAAGGAGTCGCTGCAGCAGACCCGCATCAACCTCGACACCACGCGCGACCAGGTACAGCAGAACTTGGTGCAGTCCTGGGGCCAGCTCGAAGCCGCCAAGGCGCAGGTGCAGGCGACCCAGACCCAGGTGAACGCCGCCGAGATCGCGCTCAACGGCGTGCGCGAAGAGGCGCGCGTCGGCCAGCGCACCACGCTCGACGTGCTCAACGCGCAGCAGGAACTGGTGAACGCCCGCGTGGCGCTGGTGACCGCGCAGCGCGACCGCGTGGTGGGGTCCTACACGCTGCTGGCGGCGGCGGGTGGGCTTTCCGCCTTCGTGCTGGCGCTGCCGGTGCAGATCTACGATCCGACCACGCACTATCATCAGGTGCGCGACACCTGGGTTGGCGTGCGGACGCCTGACGGCAAGTGATCTGGGCTGGGGCCGGGCTCGTTGGCCCGAGCCGCCCGGCCCCCCTATCCACAACCAGCGCTGCGTCGGATCGGTGAATCCCAAACGGGAGCCGATCCGTGTCAATATTGTGCAGATAGCAGTGATTCGCCGCACGCGGCCGGGTAGGGCCGTCGTGCGAAGGGCGCGGGGAATTTGTGCGGGGAATTCGGCGATGAGCCAAGCGGCGAAGGCGCAAGAGCCGTCGATGGAGGAGATTCT
>JAIESI010000240.1 GCA_019746135.1 Xanthobacteraceae bacterium | reverse complement strand
ACCGCCCGGTGCGGACCCGCATGCCGGGTGGTGTGGCAGGGGACGCGGAGGCATCACCTCCGCGCCCCTATGCCGATGCAATGGCCTGTGCACTGTCATCGGCCTGGCATCAGCCGGCAACATCTCCGACAACTCGGCGCGCGAGGTTCCCCGCGAACAACAACAAGGGGACTCCGATGCGATCAATTCTTGCAGCTTTCGCCTGCATTCTTTCGGCCGGCACGGCGCTGGCCGACCAGGCGCTGCCGGGCAAGCTCGCGGGCCAGGCCATCGTGCCGGCCGAGAGCTTCTTCAACCCGCCGGCGGATGCGCCGGCCGATCTCGCGGTCTCCGGCAAGTTCACCAACACGGACAAGAAGCGCATCGACACCGTCGGCTCGGTGATGGGCGCCTCCTACATCTCCGCGACCGGCGTGCCGCGCGAGACCGGCGTCAAGCTGCCGTTCAAGGGCCAGCCGATGCAAGGCTTCTCCGGGCTGAAGTCGAACGGCGACGGCACCTTCTGGGTGCTGCAGGACAACGGCTTCGGCACCAAGGCCAATTCGCCGGACGCCATGCTGGTGCTGCACCGGATCAGGCCGGACTGGGCGGGCGGCAAGGTCGAGGTGCTGCGCACCATCTTCGTGCACGACCCCAGAAGATCCCGTTCCCGATCACGCTCGAGGGCACGCCGAAGCGCTATCTCACCGGTGCCGATCTCGACGTGGAAAGCTTCCAGACCATCGGTGGAAAAATCTGGATCGGCGACGAATTCGGCCCCTACCTCATACACATCGACATGGACGGCAAGGTCGAGGCCTTGTTCGAGACGCTGATCGACGGCAAGCCGGCGCGCTCGCCCGACCACTATCTCGTGTCTACGCCGGCGGTGCCGGGCGGCGCCGTCCCCTTCAACGTCCGGCGCTCGCGCGGCTACGAGGCGATGGCGGCGTCCAAGGACGGCCGCTTCCTCTATCCGCTGCTCGAGGGCCCGCTGTGGGACGAGGCCAGGAAGGCCTGGGAAACCGACGGCGACCGCGAATATCTGCGCATCCTCGAGTTCGACGTGGCGGCGCAGACGTGGACCGGCCGGTTCTGGAAATACCGCCTCGAGCTCAACGGCAACAACATCGGCGACTTCAACATGCTCGATGCCACCACCGGCCTGATCATCGAGCGCGACAACGGCGAGGGTGAATTGCCCCAGGCCTGCACCGGCACGCCGCGCCCGGACTGCTTCAACATCCCGGCGAAGATGAAGCGCATCTACAAGGTGGAGCTCACCGGCGCCAACGTCGGCAGCTTCGTCCGCAAGATCGGCCATCTCGATCTGATGGCGATCAAGGATCCGGACAAGAAGGCGAAGCAGGGCACCAAGGAGGGGATCTTCACCTTCCCGTTCGTCACCATCGAGGGGCTCGACGTGGTCGACGACCGCCACATCATCGTCGGCAACGACAACAACCTGCCGTACTCGTCCGGCCGGATGCTCGGCAAGCAGGACGACAACGAGCTGATCCTGGTCGAGGCGGCCGATCTGCTGAAGGCCAGGTAATAGCGAGGGCTTGCGGTTACGCGCCGATCCGATGAGCCGCAGGCCTAACTACCGCCGGTATGGCCGCCGCCGAATCTGCGCTGGCTCCACCACCACGAGCTCATCGTGCAGCGCGTCACCCAATGTGTTCAACATCTCCATGGCGCGCCTTGCGCGCGCTGCCCGACTTAGAGGATCGAGCCGCAGAAGCACAATCGCAGGCGGCGCGTCCGACTCTCGTTCGGCAAATAGGCTAAAGTCGCGGTCGCTGGTGACGATTACCCGGCCTTCTACGTGAGCGTGCCGTAACACTTCGGCATCGCTTGCTCCGCTCGCCATCTCGGCAACATAGACAACGTCGTGGCCTCCGTCCCGAAGCATTGCGACCAGCAACCTGTCGCAATTCTCGTCCGCGAGGATGCGCATTATTCCATGTCGACGAGGATCTGCTCCTCAGCGAGCCTCGCCGCCGCATAGGCGTAGGCCGCGCGAATGTCCTCGGGCGTGAGCCGGGGGTGGGCGTCGAGCAGGTCGGCCGTGGTCATCCCGCCGGCAAGCTCCCGCAAAATATGCTCGACCGTCAGCCTGGTTCCCTTGATGACCGGCTTGCCGGTCATCACCTTGGGATCGATCGCAATACGCTTGAGCAGGTCGGTCACGGGCCGCTCCCGGCTATAGGCGTCCACCGTACCGCGTCGGGCCGCCCGACACCAAGAATAGGCTTTTGGCGCCCGGTTTGCGAGATATCCCCCCGAGGGCAGCTTCTTGGCAACCCGTCGTTCATTTGGCGGCCGTTGTCGGGTCCGGCACGTTTGATAATACTGCGCCTCCCAACACTGCGGATCGCGATCTCCCATCGAATGGCGCTGCCCTTCAACGAAAAACTGCTGATGCTGGTGCCGCCGGCGCTCTACTACCGGCGGCGCATCGAGAACGAGATCCGCACCGGCGAGCCGGAGCTTGCGATGCTGCGCGAGCTGATGCCGGACGGCGGCACCGCGATCGACGTCGGCGCCAACCAGGGCTTCTTCGCCTTCGCGCTGTCCGAGGTGGCCGACCGGGTGGTGTCGTTCGAGGCCAATCCGGACTATGCGCGGTTTGCCCGCTGGATGCTGCGCGGCCGCGCCGAGGTGCACGAGGTCGCGATCTCCGACCGGCCGGGGCGGGCGACGTTCTACGTGCCGCTCGCCGACGACGGCATGGTGCTGCACTTTGCCGGCAACCTGAAGCAGACCCACTCGCAGTTCAAGAACCAGAAGACCTACGACGTCGAGCTTCGCACCCTGGACAGCTATCGCCTCGACAACGTGCGCTTCGTCAAGGTCGACGTCGAGGGCAGCGAACGCGAGGTGCTCGACGGCGCCAAGGCGATCATCGCCCGCGACCGGCCCGGCTTGCTGTTGGAGCTTCTGTCCGGAACCCACGCCGATCCCGGCTCCTATGCCAAGGACATCTGCGACGCGTTCGGCTACGATTGCTTCGTGGTGCAGAAAGGCGAGCGATTGCCCGGTCTGCAAACCATTGCCTCGCTTGACAAAAACACCAGCTGGGGCACCGAGATCGAGACCCGCAACGTGCTGTTTCTGCCGCGATAGGCGAAGCTGGTCATGCCACTGCCCAACCGCGTCGATCCGTTCGGCGAATTGTTCGCGACCTCGGCGCGCGGCCTGTTCATGGGCAACCGCGGCGGGCGCATGCACAACGACGACAAGACGCTGATGAAGCGCCGCTGGGCGTCGCGGCAATGGATCTGCTGCGTGCCTGAATTCAAGGGACGCAAGCGCAAGGTCTGGAGCGAGTCCTCCTACACCGAGCTGTTCTTTCTCGACGAGCCGACGGCGCTCGCCGCGGGCCATCGGCCCTGCTTCGAATGCCGCCGCAAGGAGGCGGAGGATTTCGCGGAGAAATGGCGGCAGGCCCGCCAGCTCGCCTCGCGGCCGTTCGCCGACGAGATGGACGACTATCTGCACGCCGAGCGGCTCGAGGGCCGCGAGAAGCGGGTGCACCAGCTGCCGATCGACGATCTGCCGGACGGCGCGTTCGTGGTGATGGACGGCGCACCGTTTGCCGTGCGCGGCGACGCGCTGCTGCACTGGGCCCCGGAGGGCTATAACGCGCGAAAGCCGCGCCCGAAGGGCACGGTGTTCCACGTGCTGACGCCGCCTGCGACGCTCGCGGTGCTCGCGGCGGGCTACGCGCCGCGCTGGCACCCGAGCGCCGAGGCGAAGTGAGGCTACCGCTCGCGATTAGCCGGCCAGCGCCGGGTAATCGGTGTAGCCCTTGGCGCCCGGCGTGTAGAACGTGGCCGCGTCCGGCGTGTTGAGCCCTGCCTTGCTCTGCCACCGTGCGACCAGGTCCGGGTTGGCGAGGAAGCCCTTGCCCACGGCGATCAGGTCGGCGCGGCCGGAGGCGAGATCGCTCTCGGCGCGCGCCGCGTCATAGCCGCCGGACAGGATCAGCGTGCGCTTGAAGCTGCTGCGGAACGTCGCTTTGATCGAAGCCGGCACCGGCGGCGCGCCGCCCGCCGAATGGTCGACGAGGTGGACGTACACAAGCCCGGTCTCGTTCAGCTTGCGCGCCAGATAAGCGTAGTCGGCTTCCATCTCCGGATGGAGCGGCATGTCGTTGAACACGCCATAGGGCGAAAGCCGGATGCCGACCTTGTCCGTGCCGATCGCGGCAATCGACGCCTCGACGGCCTCGAGCACCAAGCGGGCGCGGTTCTCGATCGGGCCGCCATAGCCGTCGGTGCGCTGGTTCGAGTTCGGCCGGATGAACTGTTCGAGCAGGTAGCCGTTCGCGCCATGCAGCTCGATCCCATCGAAGCCGGCGGCCACCGCGTTGCTTGCGGCCTTGGCATATTCCGCGATCGTGCTTTTGAGCTCGTCCGCGGTCATCGCCGCCGGCACCGGATGCGGCTTCATGCCTTCCGCGTCGGTGAACATCTGGCCTGCCGCGGCGACCGCCGACGGCGCCAGCACCTTGGCGCCGGCCGGCAGGTTGAGCGGATGGCCGATCCGGCCGGTGTGCATCAGTTGCACGAAGATCTTGCCGCCGCGGGCGTGCACCGTGTCGGTGACCTTTTTCCAGCCGGCCACCTGCGCGTCGGAGTAGATGCCGGGGATGCGGGCATAGCCCACGCCGTTGGGAGATGGCGAGGTGCCTTCGGTGATGATCAGGCCTGCGGAGGCGCGCTGGCCGTAATACTCGGCCATCAGATCGTTCGGGACATTGCCGGTGGCGCGGCTGCGGGTGAGGGGACACATCACCAGATGGTTCTGCAGAGAAAGCTGTTCCAGCGTGGCCTTCGAAAACAGCACAGACATTCCAAAGCTCCGTTTCAGGTCGTGCGCTCGTGAAAACAACCGCGCAGAGATAGGCGCGTGGAACTTCGGCGCAAGCCGCAGCAGCGCACGCGAGCCGGTATCATTTTTGTGACTGTTGCAGCCCGGCTACGCGCGCGCGTGGCCTAGATTAGCCCTTCATCGCCGCCTTGATCGCTTCGAGGCCTTTGCCGGCTTTCGCCGCTTCGATGATCTTGGCCTCCTTTGCCGCAAGCCCGGGCGCGGCAGCCTTCATCGGCTCGACCGTCTCGATCGGCACCACCACGGCGCCGTGCTGGTCGGCGTGGATCAGTTCGCCGCTTCGCACCGCCATGCCGTGGATGTTCACGTTGATGCCGAAATCCACCACGTGCACGAACGCATGCGACGGCGCGATCGAGCCCGCCAGCATCTGAAAGCCCGGCGCCACCTGCGGGATATCGCGGATCGAGCCGTTGGTGATGGTGCCGAGGCAGCCCAGCGCCTTGTGCACGTTGGTCTGCACCTCGCCCCAGAACGCGCCGAAACCGACAATCTCATCGATGTCCTGGATCACCGCGATGCCGGGCTGCGGGTCCGCGGCGACGTAGTCGAGATAGTCGAGGCGCTTGGCCATGTAGCCGGCTTCGCCGAGCGGCACGCGGTCCTGCGCCCGCATGGTCACGGTCTTGGCGAAGCCCACCATCGGCGGCAGATCGGGGAACGGGCAGTGCAGGTGCCGCACCGTGTAGCCGAAGCCGCGGCGCTCGGGCGCGACGATCTCCAAGAGGTTGCAGACCGTCGGCGTGTCGATCGAGCGCAGGAATTCGAACTGGGCCGGCGTGACCTTGCTCATGGGCGTTTCCTCACATTTTTCTCCGCCGTCATTCGGGGGCGCGGGCGAAGCCCGCGAACCCGGAATCCATAACCACTGCTGCGGAGTATGGATTCCGGGTTCGCGTCCATAGCGCGTCGAAGACGCGCGTGAACGCGCTTATGGGCGCGCCCCGGAATGACCTTGGAGATAGTTACACGAAATCCCTCAACCCCGCCTGCTTCAACAGCGGATAGGTCCGGTCGCGGAAATCCCGCAACCCCTCCTCATACCGCGGAAACGCCACCAGCACGCCGTCGACGCCCGCCTTCGACAAGGTGCTCAGCGCGTCCACCACCTGCTCGCGCGTGCCGACCACCGGCAGCCCGCCCCAGCCCTGGATGAACGCCTCCTGCAAGGGTTTGATCCGCTCCGGCGGCACGTTGCGCTTGTTGGTCTCCAGCGAAAAGATCTCGACCATGTTCCTGGCGGCCTCCCAGTCGCCGCGCTGGTGAACGTAGTCGTTGTAGAAATCGCGCGCCTCCTTCTCGGTCTCGCCCTGCACGATGTTGATCAGCGTCCACACCTTGATGCTCCGCCCGTAGTCGGCCGCGAGCTTGTGATAGGCCTGCACGTGGGCGCGGCATTCTTCCAGGCCGCCGGTGCGGATCACGGTGAACACCAGATCGCAGTGCTTCACCGCATAATGCCGGCCGAGCTCCGAGGCGCCGGCGTTCATGATCGCCGGGTGGGGATATTGGATCGGCTTCGGCGCCAGATAGCCCTTCTTGATCTTGTAGAATTTTCCCTCGTGATCGAACGACTCGTCCTCGGTCCACAGCCGCTTGATGATCGCGAGCCATTCCTCGGCGCAGGCGTAGCGGTCCTCGTGGGAGAGGAACGGCTGGTTGAACATCTCGATCTCCGGCTGCACCCAGCCGGTGACGACGTTGAGGATGAACCGGCCGTTCGAGATGTGGTCGATCACCGCCGACTGCTTCGCCGAGATGATCGGGTGGTTGATGGTGATGTGCGAGGTCGAAACCACGCCGGTGCGCGCGGTCGAGGCCGAGATGCCGGCCGCCCAGGTGTAGGCCTCGAAGCCCGGCCCCTGCGGATTGAGCTTGCCGCCCCAGCCCATCCAGCGCGCCACCGGCACCAGCGCCTCGAACTCCATCTCGTCGGCGAGCTTCGCCAGCGCCACCGTGTTCGGCCAGGTGATGTCGAGCCGGCCGTCGAGGTCGCTCATCACGCAGCCCGAATCGAGATTGGTCTGGAACGTGCCGAGCTTGAGCCGCCGCGTGCTCAATGCCGGATTGGTCTGCGTCCGGTCCTTTTGCCTCGCCCGCATCGTTTGCATTTCCGTCCTGCCATCTCCGCCGTCATTCCGGGGCACGCGCTGGTGGCGGCGTCGCGGAATGACCGCGGTGGGTCACTACTGCTTCCACGTCGTCGCCACGATCGTCGCCATGATCGACAGCATGCCAAGCACCAGGACCAGCGAATAGGTCCATCCGCCGGCTTCGTAGGCGAGGCCGGGCAGCCAGCCGCCGAACGTGCCGCCGATGTAGAACACGGTGACGTAAAGCCCGACCGCGGCCGAGGTGCCGGTCTTGGCGGTGATCGCGACGAAGCTCGTCGATGAGGCCTGGGTGAGGATGCCGCAGGTCGAGGCGATAATGAGGCAACCGACAATGGCCGGGATCGACGGAATGAGGCTCAGCAGCATCCCGCAGGTCCACACCGCGAGCACGCACAGCACGAAGTTGCGCCGGCCCATGCGGGCGATGGCGCGGCCGAGATAGAGCGCCGCGACCGAGCCGAACAGATAGACCACGAACACCGAGCCGAGGAACGCCGGCGAGCGGTTGAACGGCGGCGCGGCGAGATGGAAGGTGAGATAGGTGAACGTGGCGATGAAGTTGAACAGCACGCCGAACCCGACCGCGAACGTCGCCACCAGCCGCGGATTGCGCAGGTGCCCGACCATCTGCCGCAGCGACGAGCCGAAGCTTGCGGCGCTGACGAATTTGCGCTCGGTCGGCAGCAGCAGGAACACCACCGCAAAGCAGATCAACGAGCCGCCGGCGAGCGCCAGAAACCCGCCGCGCCAGCCGAAGTGGTCGGCCAGCATTCCCGGCACGAAGCGGCCGAGAAAGCCGCCGACCGCCGACGCCGCGGCATAGAGCCCGACCACGCCGTTCGCCTCGGCCGCCGGCCACTCGTCGCCGATATAGGCCACTGCGACCGCGAAGATCGGCGGCAGCAGCAGCCCGTGCATGAACCGCCAGAAGATCAGCTGGTCGAGGCTCGCTGCGAACGAGGTCATGGTCGCAGGGATGATCAGCAGCGCCATCGCCACGACGATCACGCGCTTGCGCCCGAGCACGTCCGACAGCGCGCCGGTGAACGGCGCGGTGGCGGCGACCGCGAGCGTGCCCGCGGTGATGATCGGGCTCGCATCGGCCGCGCCCACTCCGTACTCCTGCGCCATCATCGGCAGCACCGACTGCGGCGCGTAGAGGTGCAGGAACGCGCCGATGGCGCAGAAGGCGATGGCGATGCGGCGCTTGTCGAGGAGCATGGGTGACATTCAGCACAAATCGGTTGACCCCGCTATGGCGCAGCCGGAACACTCCGCATTCGCGCAATGAAGCGCTGAAACGGGAGGTCATTTTGCTCGTCGATCACCGCACCTATCGCATCAAGCCCGGCCACATGAACACCCATCTCGCCATCTACGAGGAGTTCGGCCTGAAGGCGCAATGGAAGCATCTCGGCGAGCCGCACGCCTATATGTTCGCCGAGTCCGGCGCGATGAACTCGCTGGTGCACCAGTGGGTCTACGAGGACGCGGCCGACCGGGCGAAGCGCCGCGCCGCCATGATGGCCGACCCGGACTGGCAGACCTATCTCAAGAAGCTCAACGAGTCGGGCCTGCTGATGGAGCAGAACACCTCGCTGATGGTTCCCGCCAAGTTTATGAATATGAAGAAGTGAAGCGAGCGCACGCGCGCACGGCATCGGCGCTCTGACGCAACGCAGGCGGTGCGCTCCCTCCCCCTGAAAGGGCTGTTGGATTCACACTTCTCTTCGAGGCCAGAAACCGACTCATCATCAAGGACTTGGTCGGTGTTCGAAGTCCAAATTTCCTGCGCGCGGCCCCGGCAAAGAACCCAGTTCTGTGCACTGTTGCGCGTAACTCGTTGAGAAGATTCTGGAAGATGTGTGAATACGACAGCCCTGAAAGGGGGAGGGTTGGGGTGGGGGTCATGGCGCCGCAGTCAGCGCGCCAACAGTGTTTTGTCCGACACACCGTAGAAGCCGGACGTGCGATGGGCTCGATTTTCCCGCAACGCGTATTCGACGCGTCGGCTTTCACGCCTTGGCCCGCGACGGAACGACGGTGAGGGCGTGCGCGCAAGCCGACCCCCACCCCGACCCTCATAGGCGCTAGGTTAGGCATGCGGTCAATCTATCGCATTGTTTTGTGCGCCGGCGTGG
>JAIESI010000108.1 GCA_019746135.1 Xanthobacteraceae bacterium | reverse complement strand
CCGCCGGTCACGCTCTGCCAGTTCAGCAGGATGAGGCGGATGATCTCGCCGAAGGCGAGCGTGACGATCGCGAGATAATCGCCGCGCAGCCGCAGCACCGGAAAGCCGAGCAGAACGCCCCAGAACGCCGCGAGAATTCCGGCGAGCGGCAGGCAGATCCAGAACGACAGGTCGAAGGTCGTCGCCAGCAACGCGTAGGAGTAGGCGCCGACCGCGTAGAACGCGACATAGCCGAGATCGAGCAGGCCTGCGAGGCCGACCACGATGTTGAGGCCCCAGCCCAGCATCACGTAGGTCAGCACGAGGATGCCGAGATCGAGCATGTAGCGGTTGTGATAGAACAGCACCGGCACCAGCAGCGCAAAGATCAGCAGGGCCGGCGTCGCAAAGCGGCCCGCAACTGCGAGCGCGCGCGGAAACCAGGCCGGCATCTGGCCGCCAAATCGGATCGGCCCGCGGCCGAAGATCAGCGCCCGGCCGAACGCGCCCGCGAACACCGCGCCGACCACCATCGCGAGGTCGATCCAGCGCGTGCTGAGCTGGAGTGCGCCGGTCGGTCCTTGCTCGGAGCGCAGCCCGATCAGGAAAAAGAACAGGCCGAAGGCCACGAGCGCGGCGAGCGTAGCGTCCTTCAGCGCATCGGCGACGGAGAGCGAGGGGGCGGTGGGCGAGGCTTTGTCCGGCACCGGTGCTGCGTCCCGTCTCACACCTTTTCGACTTCCGGCCGGCCGAGGATGCCGGTCGGCAGGAAGATCAGGACCACGATCAGGATCGAGAACGCGGCGACGTCCTTGTATTCAACCGAGAAGTAGGCCGACCAGAACGTCTCGATCAGACCGATCAGGAGACCGCCGAGCATGGCGCCCGGCAGCGAGCCGATGCCGCCGAGGACTGCCGCGGTGAACGCCTTAATGCCGGCGACGAAGCCGATGTAGAAGTCGATCACGCCGTAATAGAGCAGGTACATGATCCCTGCGACCGAAGCGAGCGCCGCGCCGATCACGAAGGTGAGCGAGATGGTGCGGTCGATGTTGACGCCGAGCAGCGAGGCCATCTTCAGGTCCTGCTCGCAGGCGCGCATGTCGCGGCCGAGCGGGGTCTTGGCGACCAGCCAGGAAAAGCCCGCCATCAGGACGAAGGTGGTCGCGACGACGATGATCTGGATGTTGGAAATATGGACGCTGAAGGTCTCGCTCGACATCAGTGTGTAATCGCCGGTGACGAGCGGCGGCAGCGGCTTGACGCGCGCGCCCTGCGCGATCTGCACATAGTTGGTGAGAATGATCGACATGCCGATGGCCGAGATCAGCGGCGCGAGCCGGAAGCTGTGGCGGAGCGGCCGGTAGGCGAAGCGCTCGACGGTCCAGCCGTAGAGCGCGGTCAGCGCCATGGCGATCAGCAGCACCAGAAACAGCGCCAGCGGGACGGCGGTGACGCCGATCGCAACAAGCGCGAGGAAGGCGATCAGCGCGATGAAGCCCCCGACCATGAAGACGTCGCCGTGGGCGAAATTGATCATGCCGATGATGCCGTAGACCATCGTGTAGCCGATGGCGATCAGGCCGTAGATCGAGCCGAGCGTGACCCCGATGATGAGCTGCTGGACGAAATATTCCATCAATTCGCCCCGCTATGTCTGCCCGGCTGCCGGTGCATTTTCAAATACGCCGTCGCAGCCGAATCCCCGCCGCGGCTGCATTTGGCGTGCTTAGCAGGGGGCTGGGCGAGGGGCAACGAGATCGCGTGCCGCATTTGGCGGCTGTGATCTTCGCAGAGACGGCCCGGCCGGTCGCGGAACCGGACTTAAGAGTTGCTAGCGCTTGGCGTTGGTCTCGTTGGGCCGCACGCCGGCCCACGGGTCGGACTTGGCCGTCGGAGCACCCGTTTTATTGCGCTTCATGTACTCGTCGTAGGCCCGCTCGTTTTCTACCTGGTCGCGCTTTTCCCGTTCGTATTGCAACTGGAGAGGATCCTTGTGGTTGCCCTGGCTCATCGTCCCCCCGCGTTGTTGGGCCGCGGCCGGCCCGGCCAGCGAGGCCACCATCACCATCATCGCTGTCGCTGCGAAAACCCGTTTCATGCTGCGTGTCCGGTCACAAACTGGAGATCGTTGGAATGACGTGAAACATTCTATCATGGCCGCTTGTGGGCGCGGAAGGCTGCGCCATGGTGCAATACGCGGGTTGAGAGAACCTAAATGAAACGGCAGAAGCCAGAAGATGTGATCGGGTCGGCACGACCGTTTACCGGCAGGGAGTATCTGGAAAGCCTGCGCGACGGCCGCGAGGTCTATATTTACGGGGAACGGGTCAAGGACGTCACGGTCCATCCCGCCTTCCGCAATGCGGCGCGCAGCGTCGCCCGCCTTTACGACGCCCTGCACGACGAAAAGCAGAAAGCCGTGCTGACCTGCCCGACCGACACCGGCTCGGGCGCGTTCACGCACAAGTTCTTCCGCGTCGCACACTCCCGCGAGGACCTGATCGGCCAGCGCGATGCCATCGCCCATTGGGCGCGGCTGTCCTACGGCTGGATGGGCCGCTCGCCGGACTACAAGGCGTCGCTGATGAATGCGCTCGGCGCCAACGCCGCCTTCTATGAGCGTTTCGCCGACAACGCCAGGAGCTGGTACGCGCGGTCGCAGAACCATGTGCTGTTCATGAACCACGCCATCGTCAATCCGCCGGTCGACCGGATGAAGGCGGCGGATCAGGTCAAGGACGTGTTCATCAACATCCAGAAGGAGACCGACGCCGGCATCGTGGTGTCGGGTGCCAAGGTGGTGGCGACGTCGGCGGCGATCACCCACTACAACTTCATGGGCCAGAACGCGGCCATTCCGATCGCCGACACCGACCTTGCGGTGATGTTCATCGCGCCGCTGAATTTGCCGGGCATCAAGATCATCTGCCGCACCTCGTACGAGATGACGGCGGCGCGCATGGGCACGCCGTTCGACTATCCGCTGTCGTCGCGCTTCGACGAGAACGACGCGATCTTCCTGTTCGACAACGTGCTGATCCCCTGGGAGAACGTGCTGCTGCATCGCGACATCGAGAAGATCAAGGTGTTCTACCCGCGCTCGGGCTTTCTCGCCGGTTACCAGTTCCAGGGCTGCACGCGGCTTGCGGTGAAGCTCGACTTCCTGGTCGGCGTCATCGCCAAGGCGCTGCGCGCGGCGGGCTCCGACGAGTTCCGCGGCAACCAGGCGATGCTCGGCGAGGTGATCGCCTGGCGTAACCTGTTCTGGGGCCTGTCGGACGCGATGGCGATGAACCCGGTGCCGTGGGTCGGCGATGCGGTGCTGCCCAATTCGCAGTCGGGATCGGCCTATCGGGTGTTCGCGGGCGATGCCTATGCCCGGGTCAAGGAGATCGTCGAGAAGATCGTGGCGTCGGCGCTGATCTATCTGCCGTCGTCGGTGAAGGATTTCAGCAATCCCGCGACAGGGCCCTACCTGAAGCGCTTTGTGCGCGGCTCCCACGGCATCGACTTTAGGGAGCGCATCAAGATCATGAAGCTTCTCTGGGACGCGATCGGCACGGAGTTCGGCGGCCGCCACGAGCTCTATGAGTACAACTATGCGGGGAACCACGAGGACATCCGCATCCACGCGATGCTGAATGTCAAAGGCTCCGGCGCCTACGACCGCATGCTCGCGCTCGCCGAGCAATGCATGGCCGACTACGATGAGGACGGGTGGACCGGCGATGACTGGATCGATCCGGACGATGCCGCAGGTGAGCCCGCAAGCCCTGCGTGACGCGCGGAGCGCCGCGAACGCGTGGGATGGCTCCTATCGCGGGAATCCACTACATTCACGCCATGAGCTGGACCGACCAACACCCTGACATGGCGGGCGCTTTTGCCGCCATCGCCGAAGCCAAGTTCGTCGAGCAGAAGGCGTTTCGCGAGGCGATGAGCCGGCTCGGCGCCGCCGTGCATGTCATCACCACCGATGGGCCGAGCGGCAAGACCGGCTTCACCGCGACGGCGGTGTGCTCGGTGTCGGACGCGCCGCCGACGCTGCTGGTCTGTCTCAACCGCTCGGCCACCAGCATGCCGATCCTGCGCGGCAACGGCGTGTTCTGCGTCAACACGCTGCGCGCGGGCGACGAGATCGTGGCGGACACCTTTGCCGGCCGCACCAAGGTGGCGCGCGAAGCGCGCTTCGACACCGGCCATCAGTGGTCGCCGCTCGCGACCGGCTCACCGGTGCTGATGAGCGCCGTGGTCGCCTGCGACTGCCGGGTGATCGAGGTCAAATCGGTCGCGTCGCACGACATTTACTTCGGCATGGTGGAGGCGATCCATCAGGGCGAGCCCGGGCCGGCGCTCGTCTATCACGACCGGCTCTACAAGCAGGTGTGAGCCGCCCTGCGGCGCTGATTTATCGAAACAGTCTGGATTTGGTGCCGTGGCCCGGTTCCGGCGTCGCGATTTGGCGTCAATTCGGCCGCCAAACCACCCTAGGCGCCTCGGACAGCGGACGCATTCGAAGTCTTTGATAGCGGGCAAGGGGAGGTCATCGTGGGGCGCACCAGGAGTGATCCATGAGCCAGCAGAACCCGAACCAGAGCCAAACTCCGAACCGCGACCAGCAGCAACAGGGCGGCAATCCGAAGCCCGGTCAGCAGCAGGGCGGCGGGCAGAAGCCCGGCCAGCAGGGTCAGCAGGGCCAGCAGGGCGGCCAGCATGGCGGCGGCCAGCGCCAGAGCGATCGCGACCGCTAGGCGGACCAACCGTTCCGAAAAAGCTCCGCTGAACAAGCGGGGCTTTTTTCGTTGTCCACACCGGACTCCCAGGTCTTTGACGGGGCCGGCGTTCCCCGAATTCGCCGGCTCGCTTATGCTTCGGGCATGGCCACGGTCTCGGCACTGCCGCTGTTCCATCTCTACGGCGATCCGCCGGACGACCAGGCGTTTGATTTCATCCATATCGAGACCATCGCGTCGCGCTCCTCGGTGCACGACTGGCTGATCCGCGCGCACCGGCATCGCAACCTGTTCCAGATCCTGCTGATCGAGCGCGGTGGCGGCGAGATGATCTTCGAGGCGGCGTCGCTGCCGTTTGCCGCGCCCGCCGCGATCCTGGTTCCGCCGACGACCGCGCACGGCTTCCGCTTTCATCCCGAGGTCACCGACGGCTGGGTGGTGAGCTTCACCGAGGACGTGGCCGAGGCGTTGGGTGAACGCTCAGGCGAGTCGCTGAAGCGGCTGAAGGCGCTCGCCGCCGAGCCGGTGATCCCGCTCGGCAGCAGCGCGGAGATCGCGCGGCTGTCGGCGCTCTGCAACGATCTGCACGAGGAAAGCTTCCTGGCGCGGGAAGGCTTTCGTCTGGCGATGCGCGGTCTGATGGCGCTGATCGCCATCGAGGTGGCGCGGCTTGCGGCAAGCCGGGCGCGCACCGGCACGGTGACGCTCACGCCCACGGACTCGACGGTGGAGGCGCTGCGCCGGCTGGTCGAGGAGCATTTCCGCAAAGAACGGCTGATCAGCTTCTATGCCGGCAAGCTCGCGATCACGCCCGACCGGCTGAACGATCACGTCAAGCGCGCGAGCGGCGTCACGGCGGGCCATCTGATCCGCCAGCGCGTCCTGACCGAGGCGAAGCGCGCGCTGGTGTTCACCGGCCAGCCGATCCACGAGATCTCCTACGATCTCGGCTTTGCCGATCCGTCGCACTTCGCCCGCTTCTTCAGGAAGCAGACCGGGATGACGCCGCAGGCGTTCCGCGAGGGCAGGGGCGGCTAGCCGCGCTCGTTACGGCATCTTGCCGATTTCCTTCAGCACGGCTTCGGCTTCGCGGAACGCGTGATTGCCGGCCGGCACGCCGCAGTAGTTCGACTGCTGCAGGATGATCTCCTTGATGTCGTCGGGTGAGAAGCCGCCGACGGTGAGCGCCGCCTTCACATGCAGGCGGAACTCGTCCCAGCGGCCGAGCGCGATCATCGTGCCGATCACCAGCACGCGCCGCGTGCGATCGTCGAAATGCGGTCGCGTCCACACGTCGTGCCAGGGGCTCCTGGTGATCCAGTCGATCCATTCGGCGTTGAAGGCGTTGCGCCGCTTCTTCGACTCCTCCATGGCGGCGTCGCCGAGCACCCGGCGGCGCGCGGCCTCGCCGCGCTTCAGACGCTCGGCGTCGTCCATGGGCAGGCCTCCTGGTTTCAATTGAAGCTTCGGAGTTTGTCGCCCTGGGTCCCCGCGGAAGCGGGGCCCCAGGGCTGCACAAAATCGATTCAGTGATGTTGAATCGTACTCTTAATTCTTCAGGAAGTTCAGCACCGCTTCCGTGTACGGCTTGGGCTGCTCGATGTTGGAGAGGTGCGCGGCCTCGAACGACGTGACCTTCGCGCCCTTGATCATCTTGGCGATCTCGTGGCCGTGCTCCGGCAGCGTCGCCGGGTCCTTGCTGCCGACGATCACCATGGTCGGCGCGGCGATGGTCGGCGTCGACTTGCTGAAGTCCATGTCGCGCACCGCCTCGCAGCAGCCGAGGAAGCCGTCGAGCGGGGTCGCCGTGAACATCTCCACCACCTTGGCCACCGGTCCCGGCGAGCGGTCACGGAACTCCTTGGTGAACCAGCGCTCCATCTGCGGACCGGAGAGCTTGGCGAGCCCGTTGTCGCGCGCGAACTTGATGCGGTCCTGCCACGGCTGCTTGTCGGCGTAGTAATAGTGGGTGTTGGAGAGAACGAGCTTGATGACCCGGTCGCGGGCATTCGCCCCCATCCATTGCCCGACCATGCCGCCCATCGACAGGCCGCACCAGTTGAACTTCTTCGCACCGGCCGCGTCCGCCACGGCGAGCGCATCGTTGCCCAGCATGTCCATGGTGTACGCGCCCTTCGGCGCGCCGGACTTGCCGTGGCCGCGGCGGTCGTAGCGTACGAGCCGGAAGTGCTTGGACCACTCTGCCGCCTGCTCGTCCCACATGTGCAGGTTGGTGCCGAGCGAATTGCACAGCATCAGCACCGGCGCATCCGCCGGGCCTTCGACCTGGTAGTTGATCGGGCAGCCGTCCTTGGCATTCACGGTAGGCATGAGATTCCTCTTTCTGTTTCTGGAGTTGCTGCTTGAAAGATGAGCCGTTCAGGACGGCTTGCGCTTCTGGTCGGCGGCCTGCGCTTCGGCGTCGGCCCGCGACAGCACATCCATGAATGCGCCGGGGGCGTCATCGTCTGGAGGGGGCTCGGGGGCGGGGCGGGGCGCGGTTTCGACAGGCTGTGGCTCGACACTGTAGGCCGGCGTGGCGTTCAGCTCGGCAGCCGCTTCGATGGGAGCCGCTGCGGGCGCGGCGGATGCTGTCTCGGGGGCGGCGACGGCCTGATGCAGATCGGGCGCTGCCGGCGGCGCGGCCTGCGGCTCGGGCGTCCTCGCAGCGAGCGGCTTTGCCAACTCGGCCAGCGGCGGCAACTGCGGCGCGTTCGGCAACCGCGGCTCCACCATGCGGATGTCCTGCCAGCTCTCCGGCTTGGCCTCGGCCTTGTATTCCGTACGCGGCTCGACGCGGCGCGGCGCGCGCGTCGAGCTCGACATCACCAGCCGGTCGATGAACACCTGCGCCGAGCCTTGATAGGTCAGCGGAATGAACAGCTTTTCGATCTCGGCGCTGTTCATGATGCCTTTGACGCGCAGGTTGCCGAGCACCAGCTCCTTGAGCGGGCGCTTTTCCTTGGCGGCCTGCTGGCTCAGCTCCTGCACCAGCCGGTGTGCCTCGATGCGGCCGAGCTTCTCGGCGAGCGCGAACGACACCGCCTCCGCCATGATCTGGCCGCCGGTGGCGTCGAGGTTGGCGCGCAGCCGGTCGATGTCGATCTCCAGGCCTTCGGCGATCTCGGTCACGGCGTGCAGCGCGCCGGAGGTGACGAGCGCGAGCACGGGATAGGTCATCCATTCGGTCTGCCACTGGCCGATGCCGCGCTCGTGCTGCTGGACCTGGGCGGCGAACAGGGTCGCCACGAGATTGGGCGCGATGCTTGCGGCCGAAAGCGCCGCGACCGCGCCCATCGGGTTGCGCTTGTGCGGCATGGTCGAGGAGCCGCTGCGCCCGCCGGGCGCTGGCTCGAAGGTTTCATTGACCTCGGTCTGCATCATCAAGGCCACGTCGCCGGCGATCTTGCCGCAGGTGCCGGTCAGGATCGCGAAGGCAGATGCAATTTCGGTCAGCCGGTCGCGATGCGCATGCCACGGCGCATCCGGCAGTTGCAGGTCGAGCACCGCGGCCATCCGCTCGGCGACGCCGAAGCCGCGGTCGCCGAGCGCGGCGAGGGTGCCGGCCGCGCCGCCGAACTGCAGCGCCAGCGCCTCGCGGCGCAGCCGCGACAACCGGTCGCGCGACCGCGCCAGCGCCGCCGCATAGCCGGCGAGCTTCAGCCCGAACGGCATCGGCAGCGCCTGCTGCATCAGCGTGCGCGCCACCGAAAGCGTGCGGCGATGGCGCCCGGCGAGCGCATTGAAGCCCTTGATCGCGACGTCGAGATCGAGGAGCAGGGCGTCGATCGCGGTTCGGAGCTCGAGCGACAGCGCGGTGTCGATCACATCCTGGCTGGTGGCGCCCCAATGGACGTAGCCGGCGACCTGCGGATTTTTCCGCGCCACCTCGTTGGTCAGCGCCGTCACCACGGCATTGGCGATGTTGCCGGTCGGAAAGGCCGCCTCGGTCAGCAGCGCGATGTTGTAGCGCTCGGCCTTGCAGGCCTCGGTGATTTCGCCGACGGCGGTCGCCGGGATGACGCCGACCGCGGCCTCGGCGCGGGCCAGCGCCGCCTCGAAGTCGAGCATGCGTTGCAGGCGCGCCCGGTCGGTCATCAGGGCGCGCATCGCCGGACTGGCGTAAAGGGGTGTCGTCAGTTGCGACGACAACATCAGCCCGTCGGTCGGCAGCGGATCGTTCACGAGCGTGTCGGCCTCTGAGGTCGGGG
>JAIESI010000106.1 GCA_019746135.1 Xanthobacteraceae bacterium | reverse complement strand
CACGGCATGTTCGCTTGAGCCTTTGCCGTGCGGCTTTGGCGCATCTCGGATTTTGCCGATCTTTCAGGCCAAGGTGGCCTGCTGCGAGGTGCTCGCTGGCATTCGCGACCGCGTCCGCTGGTGTATCTCGCCGATCATCCGGCTTCGGCACTGCTTGAAGTGCTGATCCACATGGAGGTGGATCGCGACGATCTGCCGGAAGACTACCAGCTCCTCGCGGTGGAATGCCCCGATGGCATCAGATTTGACGACGCGGGCGACCTGCCTGAGCAATGGCCTTCGGATCAGACGGTGACGCAGGGCGTTGGCGACCGATGGCTCGATCGTGCACCGTCTGTCTTGCTTCGCGTGCCGTCAGCCATTGTGCCCTATACGTGGAACTGGCTGTTCAATCCCAATCATCAGGACGCTGGCCGAGTTCAGATCGCAGAGGCGATCCGCGTGTCCTTCGATCCGCGTCTATTCGGCTGACGGATTCCCCAACGGCGGAAAAGCTGCCGCCGCGCGCGCCAAGAGATGCCGCGCCTGGCTGGAATCCTGGTCCATGCGGCGGATCAGGGCATCGACGTCGTCGAACTTCAGCTCCGGCCTGATCCAGCCGATGAAGGCGACATCCAGCACCGCCCCGTAGAGGTCGCCCGAGAAGTCGAACAGGAACACCTCGAGCAGCACCGCGCCGTTGTCGAAGGTGGGCCGGCGGCCGAAGCTTGCCACGCCGTCATAAAGCGTGCCGCTCAAGCCCACCCGAACCGCATAGATGCCGTGCTTGAGGCCGCAGTCGGTGCCGAGCCGGAGGTTCGCCGTCGGATAGCCGAGCGTGCGGCCGCGCTTGTCGCCGTGCACCACCTGCGCGGTGACGAACCACGGATAGCCGAGCAGCTCGTTCGCCTCGGCGATATGACCGGCGCTGAGCGCGTCGCGCACGGCGCCCGACGACACCCGCCGCCTGTCAAGCATGAACGGCGGAACAACGTCCACCGAAAAGCCGTGATGAGCGCCCTGCGCCTTCAGGAAGTCCGGCGAGCCGCGCCGGTCCTTGCCGAAATGGAAATTGAAGCCGATCACCGCGCCGCTGACGGCGAGGCGGTCGACCAGGATGTTCTGCACGAAATCTTCGGCGCTGAGGTGCGCGAGCGCCGCATCGAAGGTGAGCAGGATGGCTCCGTCGAGGCCGGTCGAGGCAAGAAGCCTGAGCTTTGCCGCCTCGGACGACAGGTGGAACGACGACTCGTCAGGCCGGAAGAAGCTGCGCGGATGCGGCTCGAAGGTGAGCACGGCTGCGGGCCGGTGCGCCGCGCGCGCGCGGTCTATCGCCTGGCCGATCACCGCGCGATGGCCGCGATGCACGCCATCGAAGTTGCCGATCGCCACAAACGGGCGCGGCAGCCGTTCAAGGCCGGAATCGCCCTCGCGGACGACAGTGAAGGGACGGAGTGTGTCAGGATCGGTCATCAGTGCGGCAGGATAGTGTCTTGTTTCATCAAGGGTACGTTAATCGGCGCGCGTTCCGGAACCGAAGTTTGCACGATTGCTCGGCGCCACTTTGCGAACTCGGGTCCAAAAGCGACAGCAGGGCCGCGATAACCCGGGGGAGCGGCACTATAGTTCCAGATTAACCCAATTTTCAGCCGTGCAATGTATCGAACACAGAAGGCGGGAACGGTGCGGCCCAAGGGCGGGCCGCCTGTGCCTTGGCCTCGCCGGCGTCATCGCCAGCCGCGGCGTGCAGGACTGAGGGACCGTATGGCTTTTGATCCTTCCATGCCGATCCTCGTGGTGGACGACTACAACACCATGGTCCGCATCATCCGCAATCTGCTGCGGCAGCTCGGCTTCACCGACGTCGACGACGCCGCCGACGGTTCCGCGGCGCTGGCGAAGATGAACGGCAAGAATTACGGCCTGGTCATCTCCGACTGGAACATGGAGCCGATGACCGGCTACGAGCTCTTGAAGCAAGTGCGCGCCAATCCGCAGACCGCGGGCACGCCCTTCATCATGATCACCGCCGAGTCGAAGACCGAGAACGTGGTTGCCGCCAAGCAGGCCGGCGCCAACAACTACATCATCAAGCCGTTCAACGCCGAGACGCTGAAGCACAAGATCGAAGCGGTCTTCGCGGCGTAACGGCTTCCCGTTCCAGTCAAACGCATGGCCGCCGCTCCGGCTTTGCCGGAATGGCCGCGCAGCAATCTGACCGTGTCGCTTGGGCCTTACCGTCTGGACTTTTCCGTCGGGTAGACCCAGTTCTTCACAAACGGTGTCATGCCGACGACGAAGCCCGCCAGCATCAGCACCGTCGCAATCTTCCTGAACCAGCTCTGCTCGGTTTCCGCGGACATGGCATCCTCCCCAGGTTGCGGGTTGATGCTAGCAAGGCCCGTGGCCGCGGCAGGTGCGATAGAATGAAGCACGGCCGCCAAGGCGGATGCGCCTTGGATTTCAGGCCTCTAGCTTGAGGACAGTGCGAGGTTCTCATGGTCCGCTGCGGTTTGGCAACCGCCGGTCCGGATGATTTGATGCCGGCGGCGACGGGCGCGCGGCTGCGTGCGCCGGTGTCGCGGTTCGGAAGTTCGCTTGAATACTCAGCTTGCACCGAAGCGAACTTCCGAACCGCGACACCGGCAAGCCTATGATTCTAGTGTCCCTTTGGACCCGAAGTTCGCAAAGGCGCCTGCTGAGCAATTGTGCGAATTTCGGGTCCGGGACACTGGCGGGAGTGAAGTGATGCGGGGTGAGGCCATCAAAAACGCAGCCGTTGCAGCGCTTGCGCTGATCTGCGCCTCAGGCCCCGCCTGGTCGCAGGCGCAGCCGGCGAAGCCGGTCGACATGACCAAAGAGACGCTGTCGATCTCCACGCCGAATGCGCTCAGCACCCGGATCGGACCGCTTCAGTTCAACCAGGGCCGGCCGACCCCGAAGACCGCGGAGCAGATCTACGACCATCTCGATTTCGTGCGTGCCGTCGACGTGTTCCTGAACGCGCTGCCCGGCGCCTCGCTGCAGGCGATGCGCCGCGGGCACCGCAGCATGGGCGCGGCCGACAACTCGTTCGTGGTGTTCGAGCACTACCTCGACTCCAAGACGCTCGCGCTCACCGGCAACACCGAAAGCATCTTCGCTTCGGGCTTCCTCGACCTCACCAACGGTCCGCTGGTCCTGGAATATCCGCCGCGGGTGCAGGGCGTGATCGACGACATGTGGTTTCGTCACGTGGCCGACTACGGCGTGACCGGGCCGGACCGGGGCAAAGGCGGGAAATTCCTGCTGGTGCCGCCGGGCTACAAAGGGAGGGTGCCGTCGGGCTTCCATGTCGCGCGCCCGCGCACCCACGCGGTGTGGGCGATCACCCGCGGCCTCGCCGATGGCGGCGACGTCTCGCAGGTTGCGATGCAGCTTTTGTCGCAGCTCAAGGTCTATCCGCTGGCGCAGGCCGACGCGCCGCCGCCGACCGAGATCGTCAACGGCTCCGGCAACGCCGCCAACACCGTGCCGGCGAACGATCTCTCGTTCTTCGAGGACATCGACAACCTGGTGCAGGCCGAGCCGGTCGACGCGCTCGATCCGGAGCTGACCGGGCAGCTTGCGGCAATCGGCATCGTCAAGGGCAAGCCGTTCAGCCCCGACGCGCGCATGAAGCGCATTCTCACCGACGCCGCAGTGGTCGGCAGCGTCACGGCGCGGGCGATCCTGTTCAAGCCGCGGGATCCGGCGGCGTATCTCTATCCCGGCTCGGGCTGGTTCAGCCCGCTGATGGGCGGCGGCCATCTGTTCATGCGCAACGGCGCGCGGCTGCTCGATGCCCGCGTCGCGTTCCACTACGGCTTCACGGTGGTGACGCCGTCGATGCTGGCAAACGCGCCCGGCGCAGGCCAGCAGTACGCCGTCGCCGCGGTCGACTCGGGCGGCCAATGGCTCGACGGCGGCAAGCTCTACCGGCTGCAACTGCCGCCGAACGTGCCGGCGAAGGAGGGCTGGTCGGTCACGCTGTACGATCCGCAAACCCGCTCGCTGCTGCAGACCGAGAACCTGCAGCCGGTGATCGGCAGCCGGAGCGAGAAGCTCAAGAGCAATGCCGACGGTTCGATCGATCTCTGGTTCGCGCCCAAGGCGCCGACCGGCAAGGAAGACAACTGGCTGCGGACCGCGCCCGGCAACGGCTGGTTCGCGATCCTGCGGCTCAATGCGCCACTCAAGCCGTGGTTCGACAAGAGCTGGCGGCCCGGCGAGTTCGAGGAGATGCGGTGAGCGGGATCGACATCAGCGCGCACGCTTCGAAGTCTTGATGTGTCCGGCAAACGCCAGTCGGTTTTCTCTTGCACAGTAGATCTGAACAGCAGGATCGAATTTCATGCCGCACGAGGGAAAAGGATCTGCCGCCGTTGAGCTTGCGATACTTCCAATTTCACGCGAATGTAGATCGTTCGGGGCGATACCCGACGGCGCCGACTATGATGAGCAGATTACGCGACTATGAGCAGAATTACGCGACGTACCGTTCTCGCCGGCATGGCAACGTGGTCCGCCCTCCCGGCGCTGGCTCTAGCCTCGTATCCGGATCGCCCGGTTCGGCTGATTGTCGGCTTTCCGGCCGGTGGGGTTGGTGACATCACCGCCCGACTGATCGGACAGCAATTATCGCAGCGGCTCGGGCAACCCTTCGTCGTCGAGAACCGGCCCGGTGCCGGCGGCAACATTGGTACCGAAGCCGTCGTACGCGCACCCGCGGACGGCTACACGCTCTTCCTCGTCAACACCGCGAATGCCGTCAACGCGTCTTTGTACGATAATCTCAGCTTCAATTTTGTCCGTGACGTGGTGCCTGTTGCGAGCATCGCCAGCGCACCCAACGTCATGGAAGTGGCGCCCGCGTTCCCGGCCCAATCCGTTTCCGAATTCATCGCCTATGCCAAGGCCAATCCGGGCAAGGTCAACATGGCGTCGGGCGGCATCGGAACGCTGGCGCACATGTCGGGCGAATTGTTCAAGATGATGACCGGTGTCGAACTCGTCCATGTGCCCTATCGTGGAGGCGGGCCGGCGCTCAACGATCTCGTCGGCGGACAGGTGCAGGTGACGTTCGAGGCGCTTCCCGCTTCGATCGCGCTTATCCGATCCGGCAAGATTCGCGCTCTGGCCGTCACGACGGCGACGCGTTCGCCGACGCTGCCGGACGTTCCGCCGATCGGCGACACCGTGCCTCACTACGAGGCGAGCGGCTGGTTCGGCCTTGGAACGGCAAAGAACACCCCTGCCTCAATCGTCGATCAGCTCAACGCGGAGGTTAAGGCCATCCTGGCCGACGAAAGCTTCAAGTCGAGGCTGGCCGATCTCGGCGGTGTTGCATTGTCTCTTTCGCCCGCCGAATTCGGCAAGCTGATCGCCGAAGACACCGAGAAATGGGCCAAAGTTGTCAGGTTCTCTGGCGCCAAGGCCAACTGAAGAATCGCAGGGATTGACGTCTTACGCGTCTGAAGGCGGGTTGGAGCAACGCCTGCTCGCCGGCAACGAGGAGACGCAAGATGACGGCAACATGCGCTTGATGACGGCCATGGCTGTTGTGGCGCGCGCTGATCTCGTCACACTGACGGTGCGCAGAGCGGCGCAGCAATATGAAAAATCACATCGATTGGTACTCGTAGAGCCGGTCAATAAGAGCGAACCGCTGAAGGTGGCCATGCTGTGGCACAAGAGGTTGGCGCCTGATGCCGGCTCAACCTGGCTGCGCCAGACGTTGAGATAAATCGCTGACCTGCTGCTGAGAAGGGTCTGAGTGGTCAGCAGGACGAGAGAGCCCACTCCAAGCCGCGCAAGAAGTCCGCTCCCTCAGAAAAGAAGCAGTCGCCGCTTTTCATGAAAAGGCCGGTCGATGTCCGGGCGCTCATTGGCCGACTTTCCCCGGCCTTCACGTCATGACCGTCTTACCCCTGAAAGGGGACGTGGCGAGCCTACGAGCACACGCCCTATAATGATCAACACCACCGCGCATCCGAACGCGGTGCCCCGGGAGAAACGCAATGACCGCGATCACGCGACGCTCGCTCGTGCTCGGCGCCATGGCGGCGCCGCTCGCGCAATCCGCTCTCGCCCAGACCGGCGCGGGCAGCATCACCCGGATCGTCGTGCCGTTTCCGCCGGGCGGCACCGTTGATCCGATCGCGCGGATGGTGCAGCCCGGACTGCAAGCGCGGCTCGGCACCACCGTCATCGTCGAGAACAAGCCGGGCGCCTCGGGCAGCATCGGCACCGCACAGGTTGCGAAGTCGCCGCCCGACGGCAGCAACTGGGTGTTCGTGTTCGACACCCATGCGGTCAACCCGTTCCTGCAGAACCTGCCGTTCGACACCGAGACGGACCTCGAACCGGTGCTGCTGATCGGCACGGCGCCCAACGTCGTCGCCACTCATCCCGGACGTCCGTTCAAGACGTTCGCCGACGTCATCGCCGCGGCGAAGGCCAAGCCCGACAGCGTCACCTACGGCTCGATCGGCAGCGGCAGCCTGGGCCACCTGACCATGGTGCTGCTGGCGCAGCGCGCCGGCGTGAAAATGGTGCACGTGCCCTATCGCGGCGGCGGCCCGCTGATGAACGATGTGCTGGCGGGGCACGTCGATCTGGCGATCGGCAGCGCCGCGCTGGTCACGCCGCAGGTTGCCGGCGGCAGGCTCCGCGGTCTGGCTCAGACCAGCGCCAGCCGCGTGCCCGGCCTGCCGGAGGTCCCAACCGTGATCGAGAGCGGTTTTCCCGGCTTCGAGTCGTATGCCTGGTGGGGCTCGTTCACGGCCGGCGGCACGCCGCGCGCCATTGTCGACAAGTTCAGCAACGCGCTGGCCGAGACGCTGCGCGAGCCCGCCATCACGAGCCGCATCGAAGCCATGCAGATCACGCTGCAGGCCGGCGGCCCGGACGTGCAGCGCAAGTTCCTGGCCGATCAGATGAAGCTCTGGGGGCCGGTGGTGAAGGAGCACAACATCAAGGCCGACAGTTGAGGTGCCTCATTCGACGACCTCGTCGGCGGTGGCGAGGATCTGCGGATGAAATTCGAGCCCGAGCGCCTTGGCGGTCTTGAGGTTGATCACGAACTCGAACTTGCTCGCCTGCATGACCGGAAGGTCGCCGGGCTTTTCGCCCTTGATGATCCGGCCGGCGTAGATGCCTGCCTGGCGATAGGCGTCGGTGATGCTCGTCCCGTAGCTCATCAGTCCGCCGGCCGTGACGGCCTCACGCTGGGCGTAGATCGCAGGGATGGCATGGCGGGCCGCCAGCGCGACGATTTTTTCCCGATGCGAGTTCAGGAATCCGCCGGAGCCGACGAGCAGTGCACCCGCCCCGCGCCCGATCAGAGCCGCAAATGCCGGCTCGATCTCGCGCTCGGTTTTCACCTCGAAAACGGCAAGCTGCTTGCCGATCGATTGCGGCTCGCACCGATGCGCCGCGAGCATAGCAGATCGCGGCTGGCGGAACGAAGCGGCGAACAAGTGGAGCCGCGCGGACGCTACCACTGCAGCCGCGGCATCACCGCGGTCGGCATGACGCCCGCGCCGGCAAACATCTTCTTCAGCGCCTCCGGATCGGGCGCATGCCGCTCGCCCAACTCCTCGGCGTGGATGCCCGCGGTGACGAACAGGCAATCGAGGCCGCGCGCGATCGCGCCCGACACGTCGGTGCGGACCGAGTCGCCGATCGCCAGCACGCGGCGGGGCTCGACCGGCCTGCCGCGCTCGTTCTCGACCTTCTCCAGCGCCAGATCGTAGATCGGCTGGTGCGGCTTGCCGGCGTAGAGCACCTCGCCGCCGAGCGAAGCGTAAAGATCAGCCAGCGCGCCGGCGCAATAGACGAGCTTGTCGCCGCGCTCGACCACGAGGTCGGGATTGCCGCAGAGCAGGAACAGGCCGCGCTGTTTGATGTCGGTGAGCAGCGCGCGGTAGTCCTCGGGCGTCTCCACCGTGTCGTCGGTGAGCCCGGTGCAGACCACGTAATCGGCCCGGTCCAGGGTCACGAAATTGAGGCCGAGCCCGTCGAAGATCGGCAGGTCGCGCTCGGGCCCGATGTGGAACACGTTCTTGTCCGGCCGCGCCGCCATCACATCGCGGGTCACATCGCCGGACGAGACGATGCCGTCATAGGCTGCGTGCGGCACGCCGACCTTGTCGATGAATTTGACCACCGTGGCGCCCGGGCGCGGGGCGTTGGTGATCAGCATGACCGTGCCGCCGCGTTCGCGGAACCGGGTCAGCGCCTCGCAGGCGGATTGGGTCGCGACCACGCCGTTGTGCACGACGCCCCAGACGTCGCTCAGCACGGCGTCGTATCGGTCGGCGAGGGGGGAGAAATTCTCGATGAAGGATGGAGTTGCGGCCAAGGGAAGGGGACTTTCGATGATGGAGAGGATTGGATTGGAGTGTGTTCGTTATAGAGCGTCAGCGACACGGGCGGTCTTATCTCTCCCCGCGAGGGGAGGGATGGCACCGCCGATGCCGCAAGTGTTTCCACTAACAGCGATCAGGCTCTAGCAGGCTGCAGGTTCGGGCGCGAGCCCGGAAGCGACTGCCTTTTTGAGAGGCCGCTTAGGTCAGAATGCTCGTGCCGCCGAGCGCGCGGCGCGGCCGGGGGTCGGGCGCGTCCTCCAGCACCGCGTCGCTCTCGCTCACACCGCGCAGGGCCTCGCTGCGCACCGGGCGCGGCTGCGAGAACAGGAAGCCCTGGCCATAGCGCACGTCATATTCGAGCAGATCGACCACCTGCGCCTCGGCCTCGATCCGCTCGGCAATCAGGCTGATGCCGAAGCGGCCGAGCAGGTCGGAGAGATCGGCGGCGTGGATGTCGGCACTCACCGCAGCACTTTCGCTCATCAGGAACTGGCCCGGCACCTTGACGTAGCGGATGCCGCGCTCGCCCAGGTCGCGCGGCTCGATGCG
>JAIESI010000090.1 GCA_019746135.1 Xanthobacteraceae bacterium | reverse complement strand
GGAAACCGTATCGTGGGTTCGAATCCCACTCTCTCCGCCACGTCAAGCAAAAAAAGCATTGCGCATTCGTCGCTTAGTTTTTTCGGTCGCTCGCTACCCACAATCCTACCCACTAAGATGACCGTGTGACGGCCCTATGGGGCTGGTTGCGCGCGCCTCCCGGTCATCGACATCGGCAAATGACTGACCGGGGTGCCGCTGCTACTCGGTGGTGGGGCATCAACATGTTCAGGCGTATCTGTTGCACGCCAGCGTTCCTTGCTGCGTTCCCGACGTTGGGCACCTCTGCCGCTTCAAAATCGCTCGCGGGAGGGGGACATGCGTAAACGCGGAACAGTGCTCGCACTGGCAGCCCTGGTCATGCTGTCGGAAGCCGTTCCAGCGCAAAACCGCCCGGTCGATGGCAGGATTCGAGATATTCGAGATCGCTCGGCCCACGGCATGATGCCGGGCTGCCGGCTTTTTAACGACACATCCAACAAGGTCCCCGATGCAGTGATGGCATCGGAAATGGGCCGGTGCATCGGGACAATCGACACCATGTGGCAGATGGGCAAAAGCACAGTCACATGCCCGCCGCAGGACATGGCGTTAAGTCAAATCGTGCGCGCCGTTATTCGTCAGGTGGAGGGCCAGCCAGCTCGACACCACGAAGACTTTTACCAGCTCGCATTGCAGGCCATGAGAACCGAGTGGCCCTGCAAGCGATAGCTGCGCGTCATGAAGCGGTACGCAATCTTCTCGGTTTTATTTCCGGTGCTCGTGTTTCTCGTGTTCGCCGCTCCGCATAGCGGGCACGATCCCGGGATACGTAGAAACCTAGGGCGCAGTCGCATCAAGGCACTGACCAGCCGGCGTGGAAGAGCCAGGAACGGAAAAAGCGCCCTTGCCAAGACGAAGCGCTCGCCAGCGATCTCTTTGCGGATTGCGCGTGCAACCAAGAAGCCGCATCGGGCATGTGGCGCACGCTGAATTCGCCGCGCCGCGCATTGAAATTGCCAGAACTGCATCCACCGCCAGAGGCTTAGTTTGGTTGCCTCCGGCATCCAATGGGGACCATGATGACGGCGCGGCAGTATCCGGCTGCTGGATGCAACTCGCGAAGGCATGCGCGGCAGTTCTTATTATCCTTCAGCATAGTTTGAACGGGCGAGGCTTTCACATATCACCGGAGAAGGAGCGCGGCGGCTTTGGCGGCATATCGCGATCCGTGCATGGGGGGCTTGGCGAAGGAGCGCCCACATGAGAAATCAAACACGAGCCTGGCGTATTGCACTCGCGGTTATCGCTGGCGGCGCGTGCATGCTGATCAGCGATAACTGGTCTTCACTCCGACAAGGCAATCTGGTCACTGAGGCAGACGCCGTTGTCGGGCGTCCGCTGACGCCGGGCAGTGTCGCGGGCGTGGCGCGACGAACGTCCCGCCGGGCGGTCCGTCGCAGTTACTACGGCGGCGGCTACGGCTACTACCGCGCACCGTACAACGCCTACGGCTACTACCGTCGCTATTAGCCCGCCCCAACCGGGCGCGCCATTCATGGCAACGCGCCACAGTTGGGCCTGTAGCCCTCGGCTTTCAGTCGCGGCGGCGCTGCAGGCTGTTTCCGGCAGGAGTGCGGGCAATGAGGAGTGACGTCATGAGCTACGTTCAGCGAGTTTTGCAACCCGGTGAGCAGGTCCGGCACACTTCGGAAATTCATTGGATACTCTACTGGCCCGGCGTTGTGGTTGCAGTGTTGGCGGTGATCGTCCTCTGGCTCAGCGAAACGATGCGCTTCACGGGACTTTGGCGATATGCAGGATACGCACTCGCGCTTGTTGCGGTCGCCCTCCTGGTCCAACAATGGTTCCAGTGGTGGATCACCGAGATCGCAGTCACCAACCGGCGGGTCATTCACAAGAAGGGGCTCGTTAGACGGCAGACCAGGGAGATGAACATGGACAAGGTCGAGAGTGTGCAGATCGATCAGTCGATCCTTGGGCGCCTGCTCGACTATGGCAACGTGTCGATCCTCGGCACCGGCGAAGGCTTCGAGACGCTCCGCACCATTGCCAGCCCAATGGAGCTTCGAAACAGCATCACCGCCACCACGCCCGAGCTTAGGATTGCAGCGCGAGGCTGACGGCGGATCGGACCCCACGTCGTCCATGCTCTTCGTTACATGTCCACGAGCAAGTCAGTCCACGTGACCAAATCGATCCAACCCGCAGTCGCGAGAGCATTCAATCGTGTCTCTCGGACGGTGGTTATCGAGGGCAACTGTCTATACCGCGGACGTATCAGGGACCGCTGCAAAAAGGCTGCGGCGGCAAAACTCCGACAAGGTCGTTGACCTATTCGGTGCATTTCCGCAACGGGTGCAAACGAATGCCAACTCCCGGGAGGTAAAAGGACAAGCCATTGTTGCAGCGACGTCCTTGTGGGCGCAGGCTGAGGAAAATTCACCAGCAGTCGGGGAGGCACTCATGCGTAATGTTTCTGCACTTGCCATCGCGGCGATACTTGGCTTGGGCGCTTGGCATGCGGCGTCCGCCGCCGATCTTCCGCGCGCTGCTCCGAGAGCGCCCGCTGTTTTCGCCCCCATCACTTCCTGGACCGGGTGCTACATCGGCGGCAATGCCGGCGCCGGATGGGGTAGCGGAGAACTCTCGACCTCGGCGGGCACAATTTCCGGTTCAAGTGACAGTGCCCGTTTCGTCGGTGGCGGCCAGATCGGATGCGACTGGCAGACCGGGGCCTGGGTGTTCGGCATTCGCAACATGTTCGACTGGGCGGATGCGGAGCGGAGCGGCACCATCGGAAGCGGCCCGTTTACCGGCTTCTCAGGCAGGATTGAAAACGATTGGCTGGATCTGCTCACAGGCCGCATTGGCTACGCGATGCAACCGAACTGGTTGCTTTACTTCCAGGGTGGCGCTGCTTGGCGGAAAAATTCTCTCACGGTTTTCAATCCCGCCGGCGTGGAAGTGGGAAGCACCAGCAGAACTCGCACCGGCTGGACAGTTGGCGTCGGCTCTGAATACAAGTTCTCGCCAAATTGGTCGGTGTTCGTCGAGTACAATCACGCGGACTTCGGCACCACCACCGGCACCTCTCCTCTCGGCGTCTCCTTCAGTGCAAAGTCCGACGTCGATGTGGTTCTTTTCGGTCTCAACTGGCGGCCGGGCGGCTGGCGATATTGAGCAATTCAACGACCTTTGGCTAACAGAGCCAAAACGGCCGGTTGGAAAAGAGGTGTGTCATGAAGAAAATTGCGCTGGCACTCGCGTTGGTCGTGACCGCAGTGAGCTTAGGCGGTTGCTTTGTCGGCAAAGGCAAAGCGCCTGCGCCGGTTGTCACGAAGGGATAGGACCTTCGGATGATTTTCGGCGATTGGTTTTGCCGGCCCAAAACTGCATCATCGCCACCCGGGCGGCACAGGCGTCGCCGCGATTGTAGATGGGCGAATCGCCGGACGAGGCGCTGAAGCTGCAGAAGCCGTTGCCGACCGGTTCACTTGTCTTCGTCGCCACGGAGATGAAAAACGCCCTACGGCTGTTTGGCTTGGATTTTTCCAGCCCTCGCTGCCCACAATCCCACCCACCACGATGCACGGGCATCGACCTTGACGCTGGGCCGATTGCGCGCGCTTCCGGCCATCGACATAAAGCAAATGACTGACCGGGAGCGCTGGAGGCTGCCTCGGTCCGCGGCGGCGTCTGCGGCGCCCATGGGGGCCAATCGCGAACAACCTGCGCGCCAGGCGGTCGCGCGGGCATTGCTCATTGAGCCCGCGAACCGATCATGTGTCGCGTTGCGCGGCAACTATCGCGTCGCTGTGAAGGCGTAAAACCGGAAGTCCTCGTTCTTGCGCTCGTCCAGCCGCAAGAATTGATCTTCAATATTCACGAACCCGGCGCTGCAGGCGAGCGCGCGACAGCTTCGGCCTTCAGGACGAGCGCGGTCACCGCCGCGCGATGCGTGCGAACCCGCGAACCGCATGATGAGCGAAAAGGTGGCAGCGGCTACATTTCGCCGCATCCATAAGCCGTGAATTGGACACGACGCATACCTAGCTGACTTCCGGTCAATAGGAGACAAGCGACGATGCTCGATGCCAAACGCCTGCTCGATCAGTTCTTGGGTGCCGGTCAGAACATGCCCGCGAATCGCGGAGGCTCCCCACAACAAGGCGCGCCCCAGAGCGGACTTGGCGACATGGTCGGCGGCCTCGGCAGCATGCTGGGCAACAACATGGGTGGCATCGGCGGCGGCGCCGTTGCGGGCGGGCTCGCCGCGCTGTTGATGGGCACGAAGTCCGGCCGCAAGATGGCCGGAACCGCTTTGCAACTCGGCGGAATGGCCGTGGTCGGCGCGTTGGCCTACAAGGCCTATCAGAACTGGCAGAGTGGCAAGACTGTCACCCAGTCGACGGTGCCGACCGGGCCGGCTGCGCTCCCTCCGCCCGCGGACACGCCGTTCCTTCCGACCCGTGAATCCGAACAGCAGCTGCTAAGCCGGCATCTCCTGCGCGCGATGATCTCGGCCGCCAAGTCGGACGGCCACATCGACGCGAAGGAACAGGCGGCGATCTTCGCCGAGATGGACAAGCTGAATCTCGCCGCTGACGACAAGGCCTTCGTCATCGACGAATTGCGGAAGCCCCTCGATGTCGACGCGGTCGCGAGCGCCGCGCACTCGCCGGAGGAAGCCGCCAGCATCTACACGGCATCACTGCTGGCGATCGACATCGACGATCCGTCGGAGCGCGCCTATCTTTCCTTGCTCGCGGCACGACTCAAGCTCGACGATGCGCTGGTGAAACACCTGCATGCGACAGTAGAAGGCGCGACGGTGCCTGCGACAAATCCGGCAATGGCAGGGTAACGACTCGACGTGGCGCGTTCTCTCGGCAACGCGACTCGATCGGCGTGCAATCAAGTGCAGCCTTGATAACTCGATCGTCGTCGAGGCCCGGCGAGCTGGTCGACGACCCGGCACCACTTCAGATCGGGGAACAGCTTGGCGGCGCCACGCGCGCGAAATCATCGCGTGCGCCCGGCTTCCACACTTGACGCCGTCCATCTCCCGGATTTCTGCGCAGCCCAATTTGCGGCACGGACGTGATCGGGCGTCGCCGGCACGCGACGGAGGCGCGTGCCGATCGCGTCGCAGAGTGCGTTGAGGATTACCGATGCGGTCGGGATCAGCGCCTGTTCACCTATTCCCTTTGCGCCGAAGGGTCCGACTGGCGCCGCTCGACGAGGATCGATCGATAGGCGGCGCGTCGCCGACCGAGGGAGTGGTCTTTCCATAGCTTCCGCCGCGCCGACGAAATGATCGAAGGGGCGATCTGATCTCGCTTGTCGGCTTGAAACTGTCGGCCCGCACACGGTGACAATCAGATGCGAAGCGGGCAATGTCCAAGGCCATTGTCGGCCATATCCGGGTCAGCACCGCGTGGCAGGGGAAGTCCGGCCAGGCGTGGAGCTCAGAAAGCGGTCCTGGCGCAATCGAGGCAGCGAGAAACGCTCGTTGCCCTCGCCTAGCCTGGCGGCACAGTCCTCAAGAGAATGCTTGGAGCGCTGTCAAAGAGTATACTCCAGCCAATCACCTTCGATTTGAACGGGAATTGGGTGATGAATGCAAGAAGATGACACCCACGCAAAAGCGGTCGTTCATGGGCATCGAGCCCACGAGGCACTCCGAAGTGCAGATCCTGCCGTCCATCGAGATCATGAGGAACATGCCGGTCACGACAAGCACGCGGGCCATTCGGTCGCGATGTTCCGTGACAAGTTCTGGCTGTCCCTCGTTCTAACGATCCCCACGCTGATCTGGGGTCATATGCTGCCGGCCGCGTTCGGTTACGTGCCACCCGCTCCCCCCGGGGCGCGCTGGATAGCGCCTGTGTTCGGCACCGCTGTGTTCCTCTATGGCGGGTGGCCCTTCGTGCAGGGTGCGATCCGTGAACTGCGCGACCGCCTTCCCGGCATGATGACGCTGATTGCGCTCGCAATCGGTGTCGCCTTTGTATTCAGCGCCGCGGTGACCTTGGGCTTTCCGGGTATGCCGCTCTGGGAAGAGCTCGCGACGCTCGTGACCATCATGCTGCTCGGTCACTGGATCGAAATGCGCTCGATCAATCAGGCGCAAGGTGCCCTCGCAGAACTCGCCAAGCTGCTGCCGAGCAATGCTGTCCGCATCATTCGCGATGCGAGCGGCGGAGAGCGGACGGAGGAAGTGCCGCTTACAGCGCTCACGGACGGCGATCTTGTGCTCGTCAAACCGGGCGCAAGCATTCCCGCCGATGGCGAAGTGCGCGAAGGTCACAGCAACGTCAACGAAGCGATGGTTACGGGCGAATCGCGGCCCATCGGCAAGAATGCCGGCGACCGCGTGATCGCGGGAACCGTCAATGGTGAGGGCTCGCTCCGCGTGCTGGTGACCGGCACTGGCGATCGGACCGCCCTTGCCGGGATCATGCGGCTCGTCGAACAGGCGCAAACGTCGCATTCGCGCGCACAGGTCCTTGCCGACCGCGCAGCCTATTGGCTCACGCTTGCAGCCCTTGGCGCGGGAGCGATAACACTCGTCGGGTGGTTGGCCGTCGCCGCCGAGCCGGCCTACGCGATCGAGCGCCTGGTCACGGTCCTGGTGATCGCCTGCCCGCATGCCCTGGGACTTGCCGTGCCGCTCGTCGTTGCGATCTCGACGACATTGGGGGCGCGGAACGGTCTGCTCGTGCGTGATCGCAGAGGGCTGGAGGAAGCGCGACTGCTCAACTCGGTTGTCTTCGACAAGACGGGTACACTTACGCTCGGGGAGCACCGCGTCGTCGGCGCGCATGCAGCGGATGGGGTTGAAGCCGGCGAAGCCTTGCGGCTCGCTGCCGGCATCGAGCAGGACGCCGAGCACCCGGTCGCCAAGGCAATTGTCACGAGTGCCGTGGAAAGTGGGCTCACTGTGCCGCGGGTTGCCGGTTTTGAGGCTATCCCCGGGCACGGCGTCCACGCCGATCTCGACGGACGACGGCTCGCGGTTGGTGGGCCCAACCTCATCCGCCGCGATCAGATCGCGGTGCCGGCGCAGATCGAAGCATTTGCCGCGGCAGCCGCCCGGCGCGCCGAGAGCGTCGTCTATCTCATCGAAAACGGCAGAGCGCTCGCTGCATTCTCAGTGGCGGACGCGGTGCGCCCGGAGTCGGCCGAGGCCGTGCGCCGCCTGCACGCCCAGGGCCTCAAGGTCGTCATGCTGACCGGCGACGCCCGCGCTGTGGCGGAGGCAGTCGGCCGGGATCTTGGCATCGATACCGTCTTTGCCGAAGTGCTGCCCGAGGAAAAGGTGGCCAAAATCCGAGAACTGCAGCATCAGGGTCTGCGCACTGCCATGGTCGGAGACGGCGTCAACGACGCGCCCGCTCTGGTGGCGGCAGACGTCGGCATTGCGATCGGGGCGGGAACGGACGTGGCGGTCGAGGCTGGCGACGTGGTTTTGGTGCGGAGCGACCCAAGAGACGTGCCACGCATTATCGGGCTCTCCCGGGCGACCTATCGAAAGATGGTGCAAAACCTCTGGTGGGCAGCCGGCTACAATATCGTGGCGATCCCGCTTGCTGCGGGTGTCCTGGCTCCCATCGGAGTGGTGCTGTCACCTGCGGTCGGCGCCGTGCTGATGTCGGTCAGCACCGTGATTGTTGCCATCAACGCGCAACTCCTGCGAAGAGCCAGCCTTTAGAGGGGTGGAGAATGTTGGATGCCCGTTCCTCTCCCTTCGCCAAGTCAAGCAAGCTGCGCTTTTGCTTGACGCAGCGCCGCCGCGGGCGGTGCGTGAGCAAGGTCAGAGCCCCTGGCACCCCCCTCCGGGAGCGGGACCGAAGCCCGGCGGGCACCCGCCACCACCACCGCCAGTGGTCGCCGGCGACGAACTGCTCGAGTTCCCGAGCGTGCCCGCCTCGTCGCCGAGCACATTGACGGGATCGTCCTCGCGGTGGCGGCGGATCAGGCTCTTGGACTTCTGGCCGACATACATGCGCAGGCCGGCCCACACGCTGGCGTCGCCGCTGGCGAGACGGCTTTCGACAAACGCCGATCCCATGTGGATCGTGCCGGGGACGGCGAAGCCCCACTCGCCGCCCAGCGTCAGCGCGCTCTTGCCGCCGGTGTAGCGATGACCGATCGCGAGCTTGAGGTTGTCCGTCAGGTAGTAGCCGAGCGAAATCCGGTCGAAGAAGCGCGTCTTGATGTCGATGGTCTCGGTGACGTTGCCGGTCGTGGCCGTGCGCGAATTGCCGAACTCAACGCCGACGATGCCTTCAAGCGTGGCGCGGCCGACATAGATCGCGCCTTCGGTGCCGAACTTGCCGACGTCGACGCCGCCGAGCCGGTCGAGATGCGCATTGGAGCCGTAAAGGCCGAACAGGCCCTGCGACGGGTTGCGCCAGAACACGTGCGTGGCGAGCGCGCGGAGGAAGGCGTTGCGATAGCTGCCGGCAAGGCCGTCGAACTGAACGCCGAACTGCTGGCCCACCGGCACGCTGAGCGAGCCGGTACCGGCATAGTAGCCGTGATGGTTGGCCGAACCGCCGAAGGCGTCGAACTTTCCGTTGAGGCCGTCGACCGCAGGAAGCTGTACGGGCTGAGGCGGAGCCTTCTTGTAGACGACATCCGCGGCGACGGCCGACGTTGCCGCCATCGCCACCAATGCGCATGCCCCCACGCATGCACCGAAATGCCACAACCCACGCATTCAACGCCCCACAGGACAACCCCGTCCCAGACTAGTAGCTCGTCACAGTGATTTTGACTCTTTGGGAGTGTCTGGATAAGCGCGGCCGATTTTGGCTCGGGCTTTAT
>JAIESI010000368.1 GCA_019746135.1 Xanthobacteraceae bacterium | reverse complement strand
CACAACACAGCCGATTCGACTCCTTAAATCTCTTCGCCGCAGATGGAGTCAAAACTTCCGCTCGGCTGTACTAGGGCTTCGGATCATCCGCGGGCAACGGCGCTGCGGCCAACGCGCGACAGTCCTGTCATTCGTTCAATGTATTGACACCCCACCGCGCCGGGCGCAGCTTTGCGGACATATTCGCAATGACGATGGGCGCCGATCGCCCCTTTATTCTGACGATTTGGATATCAGGCATTGGCGCCTTTCGCTGAACCAGCAGATTGATCCGGGAGTGACCTATGAAGATGCGATTGATGACCGCGACGGCGGCCGCCGTCGTGTGCGTTTCACAGCCGGCTGTCGCCGCGCCCACCAGCAAGCAGCTCGGCAGCGTGAACTTCGAGACGTCGTGCACGCCTGCCGCGCAGAAGCTGTTCAACCAGGGCATGCTCTACCAGCACTCGTTCTGGTATCGCGCCTCGCAACGCACCTTCGAGGAGGTGCTGAAGGCGGACCCGAACTGCGCCATGGCCTACTGGGGCATCGCGCTGAGCCTGCTCTACAATCCGCACGCGCCGCCGCCGGCCGGCAACCTGCCGCTCGGCCTCGATGCCGTGAAAAAAGGCCAGGCGCTCAACGCCAAGACCGAGCGCGAGCGTGATTACATCGACGCCGTCGCCGCGATGTACACCGACTACGACAAGGTCGATCACCGCACCCGCGTGCAGAACTATCTCAAGGCGACCGAGCAGGTGGCGCAGCGCTATCCGAAGGACGACGAGGCGCAGATCGCCTATGCGATCACCCTGAACGTCGCCGCGTCCCCCACCGACAAGACCTACGCCAACCAGCTCAAAGGCGCGGCGCTGCTCGAGCCGATCTTCAAAAGGAAGCCGCAGCATCCGGGCGTCGCCCACTATCTCATCCACCTCTACGACTACCCGGCGATCGCCGACAGGGGCCTCGCCGCCGCCAAGCGCTATGCTGCGATCGCGCCGGCCGCGCCGCACGCGCAGCACATGCCGTCGCACATCTTCACCCGGGTCGGCTACTGGAAGGAGTCGATCAAGTCGAACGCCGAGTCCGCGCGCGTCGCCAAGCTCGACGGCGAGACGCACGATCAGGCGCACGGCATGGACTATCTGGTCTATGCGCACCTGCAGCTTGCGCAGGACAAGAAGGCGAAGGCCGTGGTCGACGAGCTGATCACCGTCGAGCACAAGGTCGACCGGTTCGCCGGCCCCTATGCGGCCGCGGCAAGCGCCGCGCGCTATGCGGTGGAGCGGAGCGACTGGAAGGCCGCGGCCGAGTTGCAGGCGAAGTCGACGAAATATCTCTACGCCGACGCCATCACGCACTTCGCCCGCGCGCTCGGCGCTGCGCGCTCCGGCAATCCCGCTGCGGCGAAGCCCGACATCGCCAAGCTCGCCGAGCTCAGCGGCAAGCTGCGCGACGCGAAGGACACCTACTGGTCGGAGATCGTCGACATCCAGCGCCAGGTCGCAACCGCCTGGGTGCTCTACGCCGAAGGCAAGCACGACGACGCGCTCAAGGCCATGAGCGCTGCGGCCGACGCCGAGGACAAGACCGAGAAGCATCCGGTGACGCCCGGCCCGCTCGCGCCGGCGCGCGAGCTTTACGGCGCGATGCTGCTCGAACGCGGCAAGGCGAAGGAGGCGCTCGTCGCCTACGAAGCGGTGCTGAAGAAGGAGCCCAATCGCCTGGCCGCCACCGTCGGCGCCGCCAACGCCGCGGCCAAGGCGGACGATGCCGCCAAGGCGAAGCAGTACACCGCCAAGGTGATGGCGCTCACGAAGGAGGCCGACACCGAGCGGCCTGAGGTCGCGGCGCTGAAGACACGCAAGACCGCGTCACGCCACAAGACCGCGTCACACTAGAGTCGGAGCCACTTGCTCCGTTTACCTCTCCCCGCATGCGGGGAGAGGGCATGCGCCCGGGAATATGTTCACCCGGGATCGTTCCAACCTGCTGCAGGTGCCGAGAGACACGCCATGTCCCGTTGGTGCATTGGGGCCGGCCTGTTGCTGACGATGAGTGTGGTGGCCAACACCGCGCAGGCCCAGCCGTTGAACGTTCTGGGACAGCTTGGCGTGCTCGGCGAATGGGAGCTGACCGCCGATGTCACCGCCACGGATGCAGCCAGAAAGGAATTTTCCGGGCCGCTCTTGATGCGGCATGTCGGGCTTTGCACCCAGGACGGTCCTGAGGAGAAGAAGGGCGAATTGCGGCTCAAGCTGACACGCGCCTCGCAGGTCGAGGCCACGCTGGTCGTCGCCGGCGTCACCTGCACGTACCAGGGGCGCAAGGACCTCAACTACAGTGGCACAATGCGCTGTCCCGGGCAGCGCGACGTGCCACTGTTGCTCTGGCTGAAATAACTGATTCGATTGAGCTCGAGTGCGTACCGCAGCGGCGGTACGCTCCCTTTCCCCGCTTTCGGGGAGGGGGTGAGGGGGAATCGCAGCGACGCGATTCGTGGGCAGTCTCCCTGCTGCAACCAGTGCGCTGCCGCACATGTCGTCTTCGGGGCATGCGTGTCGCGCTGGCGAGCCCAAGCGCGTCTTCGACGCGCCAGGGCGAGCGGCCGGCGCGCGCACCTGATAGTGGCCCGCGCCCGGCCCTCGTGTCGCTTTGCTCTACTCGGCGGCGCGCGGGCGGTCATGACGACGCAGGCGGCCCCGGCCGCTTGCCGCCCCCGGCGCGCTGCGGCATTGTGACCCGACAAAAAAATAAATGACGGGAGGAATCGACATGAGTGGCTGCTGCCGCATCCTCGCATTGCTCGTGCTCGCGCTTGCGCCGCAGTTCGCGGCCGCGCAGGACTGGCCGAACCGGCCGATCCGGGTGATCGCCTCGCAGGGCGCGGGGGGCCTGAGCGACGTGTGGATGCGCGCGGTCGCCGACGAGCTTGGCCCCATCCTCGGCGGCACGGTGATCATCGAGGATCGCGCCGGCGCGGCGGGCACGATCGGCGCGCGCGCCTGCGGCGATGCCGCGCCCGACGGCTACACGTTCTGCATCATCTCCACCGAGGCCATGGTCACCAACCCGGTGATCAATCCGGTCCCGGGCTTCGAGCCGATGAAGGTGCTGACGCCGGTCACCAAGGCGTTCTACCTGCAGCAGGTGTTCGCGGTCACCGCGCAGACCAACGTCAAGACCTTCGACGCGCTTGCCGCGCTCGCCAAGGCCAAGCCGAAGACGCTGAACTACATGTCGGCCTCGCTGACCAAGACCGCGTTCGTCGAGGAGTTCAACAGGAAGCACGGCATCGATCTGCAGCGGGTGCCGTTCAAGGGCGGCGGCGACGCGATCAACAGCATGATGACCAACACCACGCAGATCGCGATCTTCGGCATCGGCAACCTGATCCAGCTGATCCGCGACGGCAAGATCGTCGGCCTCGCGGTCGACGGCGACGCGCGTTCGCCGCTCGCCCCCGACATTCCGACGTTCAAGGAGACCGGCTACACGCGCCATCTTGCGGCGACGTTCTTCGGCATCTACGCGCCGACCGGAACGCCGCGGCCGATGATCGACAAGTTCCAGGCCGGCGTCGCCAAGGTCGCCTCGAACCCGGAATTCCAGA
This sequence comes from Xanthobacteraceae bacterium, assembly GCA_019746135.1. Lineage (GTDB taxonomy): Bacteria > Pseudomonadota > Alphaproteobacteria > Rhizobiales > Xanthobacteraceae > Z2-YC6860. The sequence goes on along the minus strand of JAIESI010000368.1, from coordinate 4,981 downwards.
AGCGTCACATGGTCGGCCGCGCGCTCGCGCCCGTGCTCAACACGCCGGACGAGTTCGCAAAGCAGCTCGAGCAGGAGCGCGTCGAGGCCCTTGAAGCGATCAAGGCTTCCGGGCTTTATCCCAACATCAAATAACGACAGAAGTGGCGCGGGACCGCCGCGCCCCACGTGAACTGGAAGGCGGTCGGAGAAGGGCGACCATGACAATCCGAACTTTGTTGCTGTCGGCGGTGCTCGGCCTTGCGGCGATGTCGCCCGCGAAGGCCGACGACTGGCCGAACCGGCCGGTGAAGGCCATCACCACCACCAGCGCCGGCGGCTTGAGCGACATCTTCATGCGCGCGCTCGGCGAGGAGCTGCGCCAGAAATGGAACCAGCCGCTGATCATCGAAAACCGCCCCGGCGGGGCGATGAACGTCGGCACCCGCGCCTGCGCCGACGCCACGCCCGACGGCTACACCATCTGCATCACCAATGCCGATGCAATTCTCTACAACCAGTTCCTGTACAAGAAGCTGCCGTTCGATCCGGAAACCAGCGTGGTGCCGATCACCAACGCGTTCCACCTCATCCACATGCTGGTGGTGAACGCGAACCTCGGCGCCAAGAACGTCGACGAGCTTTGCGCCGCGTCGAAGGCGAAGCCCGGCACGCTCTCCTATCTCGCGCCCGGCGCGCCGATGGTGCTCTATATGGAGACGCTGAAGAAGGAGAAGGGCTGCGACTGGGTGCGCGTGCCGTTCCGCGGCGGCGGCGAGGCGGTCAATGCCATCATGAGCGGCTCGACGCCGATCGGCCTGTTCGGCGAGGGCAACGTGATCGGCAACGTCCGTTCCGGGCAGATGACGGCGCTGGTGATGCTGAACAACATCCGCTCGCCGAACTTCCCGAACGTGCCGCTGCTCACCGAGGTGGGCTACAACGGTCCGCCGTCGCGCAGCTGGTACGGCATCTTCGCGCCGGCCGGCACGCCGAAGCCGATCATTGACAAGGTTTCGAAGGACATCGGCGAGATCATCGCCAGGCCCGAGTTCCGCGACCGCCATCTCACCGCGCGAAGCCTGGTGCCCGCCGCCAACACGCCGGCTGAGTTCGCCGAGATGATCAAGCGCGAGCGGCCGATCGCCGAGAAGGTGGTGAAGGACGCGGGCTTCGAGCCGCAATAAAGGAGGCTGCGATGAATTCGGCGGTGGCAACGTGGTTGTTGTTCCGGGCGCTGCGGTGGCTCGCCTGGATCGGTTTCTTTCTCTACTCCGCCCATTTCGTCGCCCACCGGGCTGAGCATGTCACCGCCTTCGGCCAGCTCAATCCGACCACCGAAGCGGGGTTGTTCGGATTTGCCACCGCTGCGGTGTTCTTCGGCTTCTTCGAGCTGATGATGCGTGAACGCGCCGGCCTCGACCGGCCGAAGTCGCTGCGCCTGATGGCGCCGAAGGCGCAGCCGCGGGGTCGAGCCGCTTGATGTTGAAACAGGCGCGCTCTTGGTGACGGAGATAGAGCGTACAAAGTGCGGTCAAAGACCCTGCGCTACGCCACCTCGAGCAGAATTTCCGCGAGCCGCTCCGGCATGTCGACCATCACGTCGTGCCCGCACGGCACGCCGTAGGTGCGCCACGCCTTGTCCGCCTTCACCCGCTCCAGCGCCGTGTCGAAGCCCGGATTGGGATAGGCGGCGGCGCGGACGTAAGCCTTCTTCGCGACCTTGGAGGCGGCGCCGGTGAGTTTGAGCTTCTCGGTCATGGTGCCGATCGGCTGCGGGCCGGTGAGCGAGTCGACCCAGGCCTGATCCTGCTCGTTGACCAGGAACGCGGCCGCCGGCCGTCCCGGCACGCTGATGTCGCCGCGCCCGGTTGCGGCCGCAAGATTGTCGCGCACCACCTGGGAGGTGAGGTCGGCCATGCTGTCGCCGTTCTCCGGCACGAAGGCGTCGAGGAACACGATCGAGCCGATCCGGTCGAGCGCCTGCTCGGCCACCAGCGACACCACCATGCCGCCGTAGGAATGGCCGCACAGCACGACGTTGGTGAGCCGCTCCCACTTGATGACGTTGACCACGTCGGTGGCGTGCGTGCTCACGTTGATCCCCGGCTGCATCAGGTGACTGCGCTCGCCGAGGCCCGTGAGCGTCGGCGCGAAGACGCGGTGGCCTTTCGCGGTCAGCAGGTCGGCGACGCGCCGCCAGCACCAACCGCCGTGCCAGGCGCCGTGGACGAGGACGAAGGTGTGGGGCATAGGGGGGGGGCCTCGCGGCGTGTGATGGAGCTGGTCGCGGTTTCAGCCTAAACCGGCTTGACGGAAATTTGGTCGTTCTCGGCTTGCAGATAAAGGATTGTGGCGCGAACCGAATCCTCGACCGACCTCATACAGCTTCTACAAAAGTGAATTTCGTGAATGACGGAAGGAAACTCTGGATTTCGCGCATGTTGGTTTGGAAGATAGTATCGTGGAAGGGCTACGAGCCGTTTCGCGTGCGGGCCGATGGCCAATTGGACGGAGTATTCGCTGGCCGCGCCGCAGCAGATGCAGAATTCCGCCATTCAGTCCTCCCAGGCGCACCCGTGCGCTCGCTTCGGCTGTGGAAAACATGGAAAAGCCTGTAAATCACGGCCCCCAGGGCCGTGTCGTGCACCTGCCCACAGACTCACTTTAATATACGCAATCGATTCGCCGGAACCGGTTGCGGCGAACACGAACGTCCGAAAACGGCTCGCGACTATGCGCTTTTCCCCGCAGTTCCTGGAGGAATTGAAGGCTCGCCTTCCCGTTTCGGAGGTGGTGGGTCGGCGCGTGAAGCTGCAGAAGGCCGGGCGTGAATGGAAGGGCCTGTCGCCGTTCAACAAGGAAAAGACGCCATCCTTCTTTGTTAATGATCAGAAGCAGGCGTGGTTTGATTTCTCGTCGCAGAAGAACGGCTCGATTTTCGACTTCGTCATGCTGACCGACGGCGTCGAATTTCCCGAGGCCGTCGAGCGGCTCGCGGCCATGGCCGGGGTGCCGCTGCCGAAGGTCTCCAAGGAAGAGGAAGCCCGCGAGGAGAAGCGCAAGACGCTCCACGACGTGATGGAGCTTGCCGCGAAATTCTTCGAGGCCCAGCTCGCCGCGCGCACCGGCGCCAAGGCCCGCGGCTATCTCGCTGATCGGGCGCTCGATCCGGCGACGCAGCTCAAGTTCCGCATGGGCTATGCGCCCGGCGAACGCTTCGCGCTGAAGGAGCATCTCGGCGAGCAGGGCGTGCCGGTGCCCGATATGGTCGAGGCGGGCTTGCTGATCGCCGGCGACGACATCCCGGTGCCGTATGATCGGTTCCGCGACCGGGTAATGTTCCCGATCCATGACTTCCGCGGCCGGATCATCGCCTTCGGCGGCCGGGCGCTGTCGGCCGACGCGCCGGCGAAGTATCTCAACTCGCCGGAGACCCCGCTCTTTCACAAGGGCTCGAACCTCTACAACGGCTTTGCCGCGCGCACCGCCGTGCACGACGGCGCGTCGCTCGTCGTCGTCGAGGGCTATGTCGACGTGATCGCGATGGTGACCGCGGGCTATCCGGCAACCGTTGCGCCGCTCGGCACGGCGCTGACCGAGGAGCAGCTCGGCATCCTCTGGAAGATGGCCGACGAGCCGATCCTCTGCTTCGACGGCGACAAGGCCGGGCAGCGCGCGGCTTATCGGGCCGCGGACCTGGCCGTGCCGCGGCTTCGCCCCGGCAAGAGCCTGCGCTTTGCGCTGCTGCCGGGCGGGCAGGACCCGGACGACCTCGTGCGCTCCGGCGGGCGACAAGCGGTCGCCGATGTGCTCGGCGCCGCCCGGCCGCTCGCCGACATGCTCTGGTCCCGCGAGATCGATGCTGCGTCGCTCGATACGCCGGAGCGCCGCGCGGCGCTCGAGGTCAAGCTCACCGAGCTTCTGCGCGGCATCGTCGATGAGCAGGTGCGCAAGTATTATCAGCAGGATTTCGCCGCGCGGCTTCGCGCGCTGATGAACCCCGGCGCCGGCCGCGATCGCGGCGATCGGCCGCGTGGCGGCAACGCCTGGCAAGGCGGTTTCCAAGGCGGCTACCAAGCCGGTTTCCGCGGCGCGTCCGGCCCGTGGCAGAGGAACCGTGGGCCGGGCGGCCGGTTTCCCATGGGGCGGGAGCCGTTGGCACAGCCCAGCGCGCGACTGTCCGGCAGCCCGATCGTTCGGGGCCACCGGACGGCGCTCCCGCCGCGGGAGGCGCTGATTTTGATGACCGTCATCAACCACCCCTGGCTGCTGGAACACCACGCCGAGGAGTTCGCGGCCCTCGAATTTCTCAACTCCGACGCCGATCAGCTGCGCCGGGCGATCGTGGACGCGGTGACCGGCGCCGACGACGAGCATTCCGGGGCGGTCGATGCCGAGGCGGTCCGGGCGGCGGTTGCGGCACGAGGGCTTTTGGGGGTGCTTTCGCGGGTCGAGGCCGCAATCACCCATCCGTCCGACTGGGCCGCGAGAAGTGGCGCCAGTCCTGACGATGTGGGCCAATGGTGGGCCCACGTTGTTACCTTGCATCGCAAGCAGCGCACGTTAAATAGAGAGCTCAAAGACGCTGAGCGCGCGCTGGGCGACGAACCGACCGACGCCAATCTGGCTTGGCTTCGTGACGTCCAGGACAGGCTGTCCGCCCTCGATGGGAACGAAGCCCAGATCGAGGGTTTTGGCTTGTCCTCGGGGCGGTCGTCCCGGAGCGTTTGAAGCGTATAAGGAGTAGGCGTTGCGTCTGCGCAACCAAGGGATGCAGTCACGAACGGGGAATAGAGGTTTGGTCGCCGGCGTTTGAACAGGGTTAAGCCGGGCTTAAGGGAGCCCGGATGACATTGTGGGCCCGATTCGAGCGGTTTTTCAGTGTCTTCGCTTTTGGGTCCAAGCCCAGTCGTCCCGATTGGAGCCGGAAACCGAGACTCGTCCCTATAGGTAGGAGGACCCTGAAATGAGCAAGGGTCATGCAGCGACCAAGCAGAAGC
>JAIESI010000031.1 GCA_019746135.1 Xanthobacteraceae bacterium | reverse complement strand
TGGTCAACCCACGGAATCAGCGATCAAATCGCATCGCAAGAAGTGTGAATTGGACAGCCCTCGCGGGGAGGGATGGCGCCGCCCGTGCGGCGACAGCTTCACACGATGACCGACCCCGCCCACGAGCAGCGCCGCCAGCGGCTGATCGGCATCGGCCTGATGTGCGGCGCGGTCGCCGACTTCGCCGTGCTCGACGCCATGGCGAAGTATCTCGGCACCCACATGGACACCTTGCAGGTGGTCGCCGTGCGCTATGCCTCGGCGTTCCTGCTGACGTTCCTGATCTCCAATCCGATCCTCCGCCCGGGCCTGCTTCGCACCGGCAAGCCGCTGCTGCAGGTCGGCCGCTCCGCGCTCCTGCTCGGCTCCACCGTGTTCAACTTCATGGCGTTCCGCTACCTGCAGCTCGACGAGGCGCTGGCGATCCTGTTCTCGACGCCGTTCATGGTGGCGATCCTGGCCGGTCCCATGCTCGGCGAGTGGGTCGGCTTGAGGCGCTGGCTCGCCATCGGCGTGGGCTTTGTCGGCGTGCTGGTGGTGGTGCGGCCGGGGATGGGGGGCTTGCTATGGGCGGCGCTGCTGTCGTTCGGCAGCGCGGTCTGCTACGCCTTCTACAGCATCGCCACGCGGATGCTGGCGCGGACCGATTCCAGCGAAACCACCTTGTTCTATTCCAACATGCTGGGCGCAGCGATCATGCTGCCGATCCTGCCGTTCGTCTGGAGCCCGCCGCGCTCGCTCCTCGACGGCATCCTGATGGTGGCGCTCGGCGCCTTCGGCGCCTTTGGCCACTTCCTTCTGATCTCGGCCCACCGCCATGCGCCGGCGTCGGTGCTGTCGCCGTTCATGTACACCCAGCTTCTGTGGGCCACGACCGCCGGTTACCTGGTGTTCGGCGACGTGCCGAGCCGCTGGACGCTCGCGGGCGCCGCCATCGTCGTCGGCTCCGGCCTTTATCTCCTGCACCGCGAGCGCAAGGTGCAGGGTAACGTGCAAGGCTAAAGTGCAAGCCTAAAGTACAAGCGGCCGTTGCCCGGAACGAGCCCGGTTGACAAAATAGCCCCGCCCCGCCTGATACCGGCCAAACCTTGGGTTTCCCAAGGAACGCACCAAGGAAGACCAAGGAACATCCGAGGAACCGTTCAATGCTGGACAAAGCCCAAAACAAAGGTCCGGACAAAACCGCCGTCAACGACGACATTGGCGAGGAGACCCGGCTCAAGCTGTTCGAGACCCAGGTCGTGATCCGCGAGGCCGAGCAGCGCGCCTATGACCTCTTTTTGCAGAACCTGGTGAAGGGCACGAGCCACCTGTCGCTCGGCCAGGAGGCGGTGGCCGCGGGCTTCGCCGTGGCGATGCAAAAGGGCGATCTCACCTTCTGCACTTATCGCGGCCATGCCCACACCCTGGCCCGCGGCGTCCCGGTCGAGCAGGTGCTGGGCGAGCTGATGCAGCGCGACAACGGGCTGATGCGCGGCAAGGGCGGCTCGATGCATCTCACGTCGGAGGAGCACGGCGTGATGGGCTCCTACGCGATCATCGGCGCGCACCTGCCGATCGCCTGCGGCGCGGCCTGGCGGGCGCAGTACAAGGGTCACAAGGACGTGTCGGTCTGCTTCTTCGGCGACGGCACCACCAACATCGGCGCGTTCCACGAGGCGCTGAACTTCGCCGTGGTGTGGAAGCTGCCGGTGATCTTCGTGTGCGAGAACAACCTCTACATGGAGTACACGCCCATTGCTGACGTCACTGCCGTTCCGAGCCCGGCCGGTGACCGCGCCGCGGCTTATGGCCTGCCCAAGATCGTGATCGACGGCAACGACGCCGACGTGGTCTACCGCGAGGCGATCAAGGCGTTCGACAAGGCACGAAGTGGGGGAGGCCCGTCGCTGATCGAGTGCCTGACCTACCGCCACAGCGGCCATTCGCGCGCCGACCCCGCCAAGTACCGCCCCGAGGGCGAGCTCGAGCGCTGGAAGGAGCGCGACCCGATCAAGATCTACAAGGAGCGGCTGAAGCAGTTCGGCATCGGCGACGCGCAGATCGACACGATCGTCACCGACGTGAAGAAGACCGTCGATGACGCGACCGAGAAGTGCAAAGCCGCGCCCAATCCGCCGATGGATATCCTGACCACCGACGTCTACGCCGATGGAGGCTACGCATGGCGGAACTGACCTATCGTGACGCGGTGATCCGCGGCATCGCCCAGGAGATGAAACGCGACGACGACGTCGTGTTCCTCGGCGAGGACGTGGCGAAGGCGGGCGGCGTGTTCAAGGCGACCGTCGGCCTCTACGAGCAGTTCGGCCCGCTGCGCGTGCGCGACACGCCGATCTCCGAGCAGGCCATTCTCGGCGCCGCCATGGGCGCGGCGATGACCGGGCTGAAGCCGATCGCCGAGATCATGTTCTCGGACTTCTTTGCGGTGTGCTTCGACTACATCGCCAACGAGTTCCCGAAGAGCCGCTACATGAGCAACGGGCAGACCAAGTGCCCGCTGGTGGTGCGCACCGGCAACGGCGCGGGCTCGCGCTTCGGCGCGCAGCACAGCCAGAGCGTCGAGAACTGGTGCATGATGATCCCCGGCCTCAAGGTCGTGGCGCCGTCGAGCCCGGTCGACGTGATCGGCTTGCTCGCGGCGTCGGTGCGCGATCCCGATCCGGTGATCTTCCTCGAGCACAAGTCGCTCTACGCGACCAAGGGCGAGGTGCCGGACGGCGAGATCGTCGACAGGCTCGGCACCGCGAAGATCCTGCGGCCCGGCAAGGACGCGACCATCCTGGCGCTCGCGCTGATGGTGCCGCGCGCGCTCGCGGCCGCCGAGAAGCTTGCCGCCGAGCACGGCATCGACTGCGAGGTGATCGATGTGCGCTCGCTGGTGCCGCTCGACACCCAGACCATCCTCGGCTCGGTCGCCAAGACCCACCGCGCGTTCTCGGTCGAAGAGAACCCGCGGCTGTGCGGCTGGGGCGCGGAGATCATGTCGATCATCGCCGACGAGGCGTTCTACGATCTCGACGGCCCGCTGGTGCGGATCACCACGCCGCACTGCCCGCTGCCGGCCGCCGACATCCTCGAGGACGCGATCCTGCCGACCGTGGACCGCATCGTCGACCGGGTGCGCAAGACGTTGAATAGTTAGCACCGCTGTCATTCCGGGCGCGTGCGAAGCACGCGAGCCCGGAATCCAGCGGCAAGGACAATATGTGTTTCTGGATTCCGGGCTCCGGCCTTCGGCCGGCCCCAGAATGACGGACGAGGGAGTGAGACATATGGCCGCCTACGACAATCTGCTCGCAAACGTCCCGACCGACCTCTGGATCGGCGGCAAATGGAAGAAGTCGTCCGACAACAGCCGCTTCGACGTGATCGATCCCGCGACCGAGCAGAAGATCGCCTCGGTCGCCAGCGCCTCGACCGACGACGCGAAAGCCGCGCTCGACGCCGCGCAGGCCGCGTTCCCCGCCTGGGCCGCGAAGAAGCCGCGCGAGCGCGGCGAGATCCTGCGCAAGGCCTATGAGCTGATCATGCGCGACGCCGAGCGGCTCGCCAAGCTGATCACCATCGAGAACGGCAAGGCGCTGTCGGATTCGCGCGGCGAGGTGGCCTACGCCGCCGAGTTCTTCCGCTGGTACGCGGAGGAGGGTGTGCGCAATCTCGGCGTCAACGGCGTCGCGCCGTCCTCGGGCGCGCGCATCTTCGTGCATCACAAGCCGGCCGGCCTCGCGGTCCTGGTGACGCCGTGGAATTTCCCGGCGGCGATGGCCACCCGCAAGATCGGCCCGGCGCTCGCCGCCGGCTGCCCGGTGGTGCTGAAGCCCGCCTCCGAGACGCCGCTCACCATGCTGGCGCTGATGCCGATCCTCGAAGAAGCCGGCGTCCCCGCCGGCGTCGTCAACGTCATCCCCTCGCGCCGCTCCGGCCCGGTGGTCGACGCCATGCTGCACGATCCGCGCGTGCGCGTCGTCTCGTTCACCGGCTCGACGGAAGTGGGCCGCAAGCTCCTGCACAGCGCCGCCGATCAGGTGCTCAAGACCGCGATGGAGCTGGGCGGCAACGCGCCGTTCATCGTGTTCGAGGACGCCGACATCGATGCCGCCATTGATGGCGCGATGATCGCCAAGATGCGCAACATGGGCGAGGCCTGCACCGCGGCCAACCGCTTCTACGTGCACGAGAAGGTGTCGGAGGAGTTCTCGAAGAGACTCACCGCCAAGATGGGCGCGCTGAAGATGGGCAACGGCCTCGACGACGGCGTGGCGCTCGGGCCCCTGGTCAACGCCGAGGGTCGCGACAAGGTGGTGGAGCTCGTCGACGACGCGGTCAGCAAGGGCGCGAAGGTTCTCGTCGGCGGCAAGCAGCCCGAGGGCACCGGCTACTTCTATCCGGCGACCGTTCTCGCCAACGTGCCCGACAGCGCCAAGATGCTGAACGAGGAGATCTTCGGCCCGGTCGCCTCGCTGCAGACCTTCACCGACGAGGCCGAGGTGATCCGCCGCGCCAACGACACCGAATACGGCCTGGTCGCCTATCTCTATACCAAGGACCTCGGCCGCGGCATGCGCGTCTCCGAAAAGCTCGACTTCGGCATGATCGGCCTCAACCGCGGCCTCGTCTCCGACCCGGCCGCGCCGTTCGGCGGCATGAAGCAGTCCGGCGTCGGCCGCGAGGGCGCACACGAGGGGCTGATGGAATTCCTGGAGACGCAGTACATCTCGGTGAGCTGGTAAGTTCGGTTTGAAGTACGCCGCGAGCGACACGGGCGGTCTCATCCCTCCCCGCGAGGGGAGGGTCCGCGCGAAGCGCGGGGGTGGGGAGATGGCTCAGTTGAACTCAGGCTTCTCCCCACCCGGCTCGCCATAGCGCGTCGAAGACGCGCGTAAACGCGCTGGTCGCTCGCCACCCTCCCCTCGCGGGGAGGGACGGCGCCGCCCGCGAGGCGACAGTTTCGCAGGGTGACGGTTCGAGAGTGAGAGGGTAGGAATGGACGTATTGATGCCGCAGCTCGGCGAGACCGTCGCCGAGGGCAAGATCACCAAGTGGTTCGTCGCGGCCGGCGCTGCCGTCAAGCCGGGCGACAACCTGTTCGAGATCGAGACCGACAAGGTGTCGATGGAGGTGCCGTCGATCACCGCCGGCACGCTGACCGAGATCCGGGTGCAGGCCGGCGACGTCGCGCCGGTCGGTGCCGTGGTCGCGATCATCGCCGGCGAGGGTGGGGCGACGGCCAGCGCGCCCGCCGCATCCGCGCCGCAGGCTCCAACTGCCTCCAAGCCCGCACCGGCTTCTCCATCGTTCGTTCCCGCGCAAGCGGGAACCCAGGGCCAAGGACTGGGTCCCCGCTTTCGCGGGGACGAACGGGCCGTGAGGTCAGCGAACCTCGCCTACGACAACCTCGATCCCTTCTTCGAGGTCCGCACGCCGTCCCGCAACTTCGGCCCGGCGAAAACCTCCGGCGGCACGCATGTCACGCCGCTCGCGCGCCGCCTTGCCGGCGAGAACGGCATCGACCTCGCGCGCGTGTCCGGCTCCGGCCCGCGCGGCCGCATCGTCGCAGCCGACGTTGAGAAGGCGATCGGCAGCGGCGCCGGACGCGCCGCGCCCGCCATCGCCACCGGCGTGTCGGCCGACCAAGTCAAGGCGCTCTACCAGGGCGTCGACTTCGAGGAAGTCCCGCTCGACGGCATGCGCCGCACCATCGCCACGCGGCTGGTCGAAGCCAAGCAGACCATCCCGCACTTCTATCTCACCACCGACGTGACCATGGACGCGCTGATGCGGCTCCGCGAGGAAGCCAATGCCGGTGCGCCGAAGGCGGGCGAGGCCGCGGCCTACAAGCTCTCGGTCAACGACTTCGTCATCAAGGCGCTGGCGCTGGCGCTGCAGCGCGTGCCCGCCGCCAACGCGGTGTGGGCCGGCGACCGCATCCTGCGCTTCAGGCACTCCGACGTCGGCGTCGCCGTGGCGATCGACGGTGGCCTGCTGACGCCGGTGATCCGCAGCGCCGAGGCGAAATCGCTGTCGGCGATCTCCAACGAGATGAAGGAGCTCGCCGGCCGGGCGAAAGACAAGAAGCTCAAGCCCGCCGAATACCAGGGCGGCTCGTCGGCGATCTCCAATCTCGGCATGTACGGCGTCCGCGAGTTCTCAGCGATCATCAACCCGCCGCACGCGACGATCCTCGCGGTCGGCGCCTCGCAGCGCCGGCCGGTCGAGGCCGACGACGGCGCGGTGAAATTCGTCAGCCAGATGACGGTGACGCTGTCCTGCGACCATCGCGTGGTCGACGGCGCGCTCGGCGCGGAATTGCTCGCGGCGTTCAAGGCGCTGATCGAGAATCCGGTGATGATGCTGGTGTAGTCGGCCGCATGCAGGCCGGCAGCCGACCCGCCTCCGCTCGCCATGGCGCGTCGACCCGCCTCCGCTCGCTCTGCGAGCTACGGCGGGCTTCGGTCCGCCGCAGCGCGTGAGCGCGAAGGCGGAAGGCGAAACCCATCGCACCGCCGAGCGATCGGTTTCGCCGGCGCTCAACCCCGCTTACGCCCCGATGACTCCACGCATTTTCGGCTTCGGACCCTCGAGTTGTGGCTTTCCGTCGCACCAAAGGGTGCCGGTGGAGCCGGGAGTTCTGCGTCCGGACCAATTTCATCCACTGTTGCACTGCGGCGTCAGCTTTTTGGCCGGTCCGGTATTATTGTGTGCGGATGTTCAGGTCGGCCGGTGTTGAGGGGGAGTTTCCGATCATGAGAATGCGTTCGGTGTGGGTCAGTGCATTCGTTGCGCTCGTGTCCTCGATGGCGTTCCTGTCCGTGGCGTTCACGCTGGCCCATGCCCAGCCGGGGAAGAAGGTGAACACGAGCGTGGGGGCGAGGACCGCGGCCTGCAAAAAAGACTGCAGCTCCGGCAATCTCCACGGAACCTACCGCGCCTACGGCGCGAACGACCCGCAGCTCAAATCCCCCGAGTCGCGGAAGCTCTACAACGAGTGTGTCCGGTTGTGCCTTGACCCGTTGCCGACGACCTACGTCCAGAGGTCGATCATCGAATCCGGCGGTTCGTGGTTTGGCCAGACCAAGGCCGACTGCCTGGGTTGCCACGCCTCGGGTAAGCCGAAAAGAAATTGGCCCGGCATCAATACGCTTCCGGATGCTCTCAAGCGGGAGAACGTCACGAACTGACGGCGAGGCATTGTTCGGCGGTCAAAAGCCGGCCAAAGGCCGGCTCGGCGGCCACCGAACGTCAGCGTTGACGCTCCGTTAAGCAAATTGCCTGCATTGTCGCGGCCATGAGTGGTCGCGTGCGTTTGTGCCTTGTCGGCGTCGTCATGCTCCTGGCCCTGGGTGCCTGTGTGCACACCGAGGGCAACAACATCGCATCGCTGGATCAATCCGCAACATCATCGCCGAGGCTGTCGGGCGTTGCCACGCCGCCGGTCGAGGTGCGCGATCTCGACAGCTACGCCGCCATGGACAGCGAGCCGACCGGCTCGATTGCCCCGGCCGCGCGCATCCCCGAGGTGCCCGCGCCGTTCCGCAAGGTCCACAAGCACATCTATCTGCTGCTCGGCGGACTTCAGGGCCGGGACGGCTGGGTGACCAGCGCCGGCATGTATGGCTTGCGCGCCTCGCTCGCCGAGCTGCCCGACGTGACGGTCACCACCTACGACTGGCCGTCCTACAAGCGGGTGGCCGCGGACATCGCGAAGCTGCCCAAGGACGACATCGTCATCGTCGTCGGCTATTCCGGCGGCGGCGCGAAGGCGACCTGGCTCGCCAACATGCCGTCGAAGCCGCAGATCGATCTGATGATCATGTACGACCCGAGCCCGCCCTGGGGGATGATGGTCATCGGCCCGAACGTCAAGCGCGCGATCTGCTACTGCAACATCACGCCGGCGTTCTTCGGCCTCGGCGGCGGCATGCTGCGCGGCCGCGACACGAACGTCGAGATCGTCAAGATCTACGAGCAGCATCTGCTGGTGCAGGTCAACCAGACGCTGCACGCGCGCACGATCGACGAAGTGCGCAAGGTCACCAAGGACGGCGGTCCGGTCGATCTGCCCCGCGCCGCGGAAGCGCGAACGCCCGGCTAGAGCATTTTCCGGCGAAAGCCTGCCCCGGACTTGATCCGGGGTGTGAAGCGGTTCGCCGTAAGAAAATGCGACCAAGCCAAGAGGCTAGAGCCTTTCCGATTCCGAAGGAACGGAAAGGCTCGGGCGCAAGGTCGTCTGCTGCCGGGCGCGCCTGCGCCCAACCCGTCCCAGCCGGTTCCCTGTCGCCACAACGGCGGGTTGCGCCTTCGGCCGATCCGCCCTGCGCGCTCCGCCAAAGCGGAGCTATGGCGTCGCGTCGCCGCGTGCGCAGGCATGGAAGGATGGAAGCCCGTCCGTTTTCTGCGACGGAAAGTCGCGCGCTCGCGCCAGTAACGGTTTGCTTCGGATCGGATTCATCATTTCTTAAAATGCGCCATATTAGGGTCCAGACTCATTAAATCCACCATACCAGCGCGGCGGTCAGGCAGACAGCCGCCAGGTAGTTTCGCGCCA
>JAIESI010000187.1 GCA_019746135.1 Xanthobacteraceae bacterium | reverse complement strand
TCGCAGCCTGAAACGATACCCTCGTGTTATCGGAGATCGCGCCGCACCGAATTCCAACCACTTTCCGGACGGCACCACGCCGTCTTTGGCGGGGGTTATGTCCAAGAGCGATACAGCGACGCGGAAGATCGCCATCTTCCGCCGTCAGATATCGGCAATGTGATTGAGTCCCTGAAAGCCTCGATGTTTATCGAATTGATGAAATCCTTGCGCACCATGAAAAAAGGTCTCCTAGCAGCCAGCTTGCTGCTGTCCACAATCAGCTATGCCAGTGCCGACCCCTATCGCTGGTGTGCCGAATACGGCGGTGGCGGATCCAACTGCTATTTCGTCACCCTGAACCAATGCCAAGCAGCCGTATCGGGGAACGGGGGTTTTTGCCGTGCTAACCCATTCTATACGGGCGCCGACTGGCGACGCCGCCCGGCGACGTTCGGAGTCGCAGGTGGGGGACAGTACCGCGTGCCCTAAGCGACCAGCACGGAAGTGCCAAGAAGGCTCGCCGCGAGCGGCCCCACAGCCACTGCGCCGCCCAATGACTTCAGCATCGCGTCAAAGGCATATCCTAACGCGACCAATTCAAATTACGAACCTGTCGTGGTCGAGGTCGGTTAAAGAGCAGTGTCGGCTACTGGCACGTAGCCGACATCAATAGATGCACGCCTTCGTGTCGCTATCGAGGACAAAGCCGACACGCGGATCCCTAGCTAAAGCATCGTCCGATCTTCGTTCCCCCGGCTGCCCCGCGGCGTCTGACGCGGCGCCAGCTTGGCAACCGGCGGCGCCTGGCAGAGCTTCCGCATCAAGCCGACGAACGTATCGCGCTCCGCGTCGGTTAGCGGCGCAAGCACGAGCTCGTTGGCCTCCACGAGCTTCGGCAGCAACTGGTGCATGATCTTCTCGCCGGCCGGCGTGATCGTCAGCTCGCGCGCCCGCCGGTTGTCGTTGGGAATGCGCCGCCGGACGAGGCCGCGCCGGACCATCCGGTGAATCATCTCGCCGATGGTGCTGCGGTCGATCCCGCTCGCCTCGCCGAGCTCGGTCTGAAACACCGGCCGCCCCTTCTGATAAAGCGCGACCAGGACCCTGAGCTGCTGCACCGAAACCTCGTCCGAACCGCTGACCGCGACGAACGCCGCGACCGAACGCTCGCGCACCATGCGGATCAGGTGGCCGCTGGTGGAGCGGAAGTCGAAGTTCTGGGCCAGCGGCCCTGGCTTCCTGCTCTTGGACGCTGTCATGACAAGGAAATCCATCGCGTCGGTCGGCCCGCCATCGACATGGTCTTGGTTGGCGAGAAAGTCCGCATCGGTGCTGCGTTTGCCAGATTGTGCTGTAGACGGACATTCCGTATACTGTATATTGAAGCAACAAGAAAGAAGCCGTCGCTGAGAAAGTAGCCTTCGCTAAGAAAGTCTTGGGAGCCGCCGGGCGAAATGAGTGCCGTCAGTCCATTCCAGCCGTTGCGGAATATCCACGACATCGAAGAGCTTGAACGCGTTCCGCTCGAACAGCGCCTGCTGTCATGGGACGTCAACGACTGGATCCGGCAGGGCTTCGACCTCGCCCCGCAGAAGGTCGCGATCCGCTATGTCGCCGACGGCAATCCCGAAACGCCGGCGGTGTCAGTCACCTACGGTGAACTCAAGCAACGCGTCACCCAGGCCGCCAACCTGTTCCACGCGCTCGGCGTCGGCCCCGACGACGCGGTGCTCTATCTCCTGCCGACCACGCCGCACCTTTACACCGTGATGCTCGGCTCGCTTGCGGCGGGCGTGTCCTGCTGCATCAACTGGATGCTGGAGCCCGAGCACTGGGCGGGCCTGATCAAGGGCTCACGCGCCAAAATTGTCGTCGCGCTCGGGCCGACGCCCGGCTACGAAATCTGGGAGAAGCTTGCGAGCATCCGCGCCGACATTCCGGCCGGCGTCACGGTGCTGTCGGCCCAGGCGCTCGGCGGCGCGCCGCTCAAGGAGACCGATTTCGACGCGCTGGCGGCGGAGCAGCCAGGCGACAAGCTGGCCTTCACGCGCAAGGCGCAGCGCAGCGACATCGCCGCCTATGTGCATTCCGGCGGCACCACGGGCTCGCCGAAGCTCGTCCGGCTGACGCACCAGGGCTTCAGCTACAAGTTCTGGGCCAACACGCTGGTGATGGCGCACACCGCCGACGACACGATCTTCTCCGACTATCCGATGTTCCATATCGCCGGGTTCTTCGGCCGCGGCATCATGGCGATCGCCGACGGCATGGAGATCGTCATCCCTTCGCCGAGCGGCGCGCGCGACAAGCGCTTCATCGAGAACTACTGGAAGTTCGTCGAAAAATTCCGCATCTCGATCCTGTCCGGCGTGCCCACGACGCTGGCCCAGCTCAGCAAGATGCCGCCGAGCGGCGAGAACCTTTCGTCGCTGCGTCCCTACGGCGTCACCGGCTCGACCGCGTTTCCGGCCGAGGTCGCCCGTGCGCTCGAGAATATCTGCGGCGTGCGGATGCTGGCAAGCTACGGCGCGACCGAATACACGCAGAACGTGGCGCAGCCGCCGCGCGACGGCGACCCGCGCTACGGCTCGGCCGGGCTGCGGCTGCCCTACACGGAGATCAAGATCGTCGAGCTCGACGACGGCGGCCGCATCAAACGCGAATGCGCGCCAGACGAGATCGGGCTGGTGGTGGTCAGGGGCCCGAGCGTGACGCCGGGCTA
This sequence comes from Xanthobacteraceae bacterium, assembly GCA_019746135.1. GTDB lineage: Bacteria > Pseudomonadota > Alphaproteobacteria > Rhizobiales > Xanthobacteraceae > Z2-YC6860. The sequence continues at coordinate 5,826 of JAIESI010000187.1, read as the reverse complement.
TGTCGACGAGGCCGCAAACCAAGGCGTGCTGCTGCCGGACGGCTGGTTCAACTCCGGCGACCTCGGCCGGATCGATCCCGACGGCTTCCTCTGGATCACCGGCCGGGCGAAGGACGTGATCATTCGCGGCGGACACAACATCGACCCGACGGTGATCGAGGAGACGCTGCTGAAGCATCCCGACGTGGTGCTGGCCGCGGCGGTCAGCAAGCCGGACTCCTATGCGGGCGAGCTGCCGATTGCCTATGTGCAGCTCGTGCCGAACGCCAAGGCCACGGCGGACGAGGTGCAGGCCTTCGCCCAGGCGAACAGCCCGGAACGGGCAGCCGCGCCGAAGGAAATCATCCTGATCGAGAAGATGCCGCTGACCGACGTGGGCAAGCCTGCGAAGGTTCAGCTCCGCCTCGATGCCGCCAAGCGCGCCTTCACGGCGGCGCTGGCCGACGTCGCCGGCGGCGGCACGGTGTCGGTCGACATGGTCGCCGACCCCAAGCAGGGCAATCGCGCGGTGATCAAGGTCGGCAACAGCGGCGGCGTCTCGCGGCAGGAGATCGAAGGCCGCATTCAGGAGCGGATGAAGTACTACGCGACGCCGTACGAGATCCGATGGCCGTAGCGGCGTGATACGCTGCGGCCGTACGACCGAATGAGACAAGCCTGTGGACCAACCGCGGGCAGCAGGGAGGAAACGATGGGCTTGGGTTCTTTATTGTCGCGCGCGCTGCTCGGCATGCTCGGCGTTCTGTGGATCGTCAGCACCGCTGCAGTCGCGCAGGAAAAATACCCGACGAAGCCGCTGAAAATCATCGTGCCGCTCGCGCCGGGCGGCGCCATCGACGTGTTCGTGCGGGCGCTCGGCAAGGAGTTCGAAACCAGGACCTCCGGCAGCGTGGTGGTCGAGAACCGCGCCGGCGCGAACACCATCATCGCCGCCAACGCCTGCAAGGGCGCGGCTCCGGACGGCTATACCATCTGCCTGCTGACCCGCAGCACCGTGTCGATCAACCCCGAGCTCTACAAGAAGCTCTCGTACGAGCCGCTCAAGGACTTCGAGCCGATCACCAACGCGTTCTTCGGCCAGCAGATCGTCATCCTGAACAAGAATGTGCCGGTCAACAGCTTTGCCGAACTGGTCGAGTATTCGAAGAAGAACCCGGACAAGCTCAATTTCGCCTCGATGGGGCTCGGCGGTGACGCTCACCTGATCATGGAGTGGCTGAAGCACAGCACGGGCGCGAAGTTCGCGCATATTCCGTATAAGGGCTTCCCCGAGGCGATGACCTCGTTCAAGGCCAACGACGTCCAATTGATTGCGCTGCTGGTCGGCAACCCGGATCTGGCGCGGCAGGTGCGCGAGGGCGAGGTGAAAGGTCTTCTGCTCCCGGGCAGCAAGCGCTCGCCGCTGGTCCCGCAGGTGCCGACCTTCGCCGAGTCGGGGCTCCGCTCCGACGAGACGACATTCATGCCCTGGTTCGGGCTGTTCGCGCCGAAGGGCACGCCGGCCGAATACATCGACAAGCTCAACAGCGAGTTCAACGCGATCTTCGACGCCCCGGAATTCCGCGAGCGCCTGCTGACCTCGAAAGGCTTCCTGCCGGCCGGGACCAAGCCCGATGCGTTCGCCAAGTTCCTGGTCGAGGACCGCAAGGTCGCCGCGGCACTCGTCACCCTCTCCGGCGTCAAGCTCGACGAGTAGCGACGGGAAGGTTCGCAGTGCACCGATGACCTGGGACAACACCACGCTGTTCTCCGACGACAACCCTGCGGATCGTGCCTTCCGCGAGGAGGTGCGCGAATGGGTCGGCGCGAACTGCCCGAAGGACCTGTGCCATCGCCCGCTGCGCGTCGACCCGCCGGAGCTGAAACCCTGGCACCGCAAGCTCCATGAGCGGGGCTGGATCGCGCCGCATTGGCCCAAAGAGGCCGGCGGCATGGGCGCGACGCTGACCCAGCAGATCATCCTGTTCGAGGAGATGAGCCGGATCGGCGCGCCGACGCCGTATCCGCACGGGCTGAATTTCATCGGACCGCTGATCATCGACGCCGGCACGCCGGAGCAGAAGGCGAAGCACCTGCCGGGGATTCTGACCGGCGACATCACCTGGTGCCAGGGCTATTCCGAGCCCGGCTCCGGCTCCGACCTCGTCAGCCTGACCTCGCGCGCCGTGCTCGACGGCGACACGTTCGTCGTCAACGGCCACAAGACCTGGACCACCAACGGCCATTTCGCCGACTGGATGTTCGCGCTGCTGCGCACCGATCCGGCGGCGAAACCGCGGCATGCCGGGATCACCATGCTGCTGATCGACCTGAAATCGCCAGGCGTCACGGTGCGGCCGATCGAGACCATCCGCGGCGACAGCGAGTTTGCCGAGGAGACCTTCGTCGACGTGCGGGTGCCGAAGGAAAACATGCTGGGCGAGCTGAACGGCGGCTGGGCGGTGGCGAACAAGCTCCTGGGCTCCGAGCGCTTCACCACCGGCCATCCGCGCAACGCAGCGGTGCTGCTCAACAAGGCGCGGCAGGTTGCGGAATACTCCGGCGCGATCCGCGATCCGGCGTTTCTCCATCGCCTGGCGATGCTCGAGATCGACCTGCTGGCGTTCTCGGCCTTCTATCGCCACGCCGCCAACCTGCACGGCCATCGCAAGGCGCCGCTGTCGATGGCGCCGGTGATCAAGATCGCCGGCGGCGAGCTCGGACAGAAGGCGTCCGAGCTGCTGGTCGACGCCGCGGGGCCGCTCGGTGCGAGCGCCGACGACATCACGATCGGCAACACCGCGGTCAATCCGGCGGCCGACCTGTTCGAGATGCGCCGCGTCACGGTCGGCAGCGGCACCGTCGAGATCCAGCGCAACATCATCGCCAAGCGCGTCCTCAACCTGCCCTCGTGAGTCTGCCGTGGAACTGCTGCTGAACGAACAACAGGTCTTGCTGCGGGATGCCGCGGCGAAGCTCGGCGCGGCGCGAGGCGGCGCCAGGCGCGCGCGTCAGCTCCGCGACGCGCGGGCCGGCATCGACGCCGATGCCTGGAACGAAATCGTCGCGGCGGGCTGGCTGTCGGCGTTGATCGCCGAGGAGCGCGGCGGACTGGGGCTCGGCGCCTTCGATCTGGCGCTGGCGCTGGAGGAAACCGGCAAGCAGGTGGTCATGACGCCGCTCATCGAGGCGGCGGCGGCCGTGTGGGCGCTGGCGGAAGCCGGCGCCGATGCCGACGAGGCCATGCAGGGGACGCTGGTCGTTCCGGCGAGCGGCCCGCCCGGACAAAGCTACGACGGCAAGACGGACGGTGTGCGGCTCGACGGCGGCACACTCTCGGGTTCGCTGTCCTTCGTGCCGTTTGCGGATCAAGCCGCGGCGTTCGTGGTGACCGCCAACGAAGGTCCGGCGACCGCGCTGTGCCTGGTGCCGCGCGGCACCAACGGCCTTTCGATTGCAACGACGCACAATGTCGACGGCTCGACCTCGAGCCGGCTTGTCTTCGACCGGGCCGGGCTGCCGGCCGACCAGGTTGTTGCCAAGGGCAGCAAGGCAGAAGCGATTGCCGCGAAAGTGAACGAGCTGCTGTTGCTCGGCACCGCCGTCGAGCTTCTGGGCACCGCACAAGCCGCGCTCGACATGACATTGGCCTACATCAAGCTCCGCGAGCAGTTCGGCAAGCCGATCGGCAGCTTCCAGGCGCTGCAGCACCGCGCGGTGAACTGCTATGTCGATGCCGAGCTCAACCGTTCGCTGATCTTTGCCGTGCTGGCGGCGTGGGACGCCGGCACCTGCCATCCCGCCATGGTCGCCGCGGCCAAGGCCCGGGCGAGCCGCTGCGCGCTCGACACCATGCGCGCCGCGCTGCAACTGCACGGCGCGATCGGCTACACCGACGAGCACGATATCGGCATCTACTACAAACGGGCGGTGGCGCTCGCGGCCAAATACGGCAACGAGATCACCCATGTCGGCCGCTTCTCGGAGCTGACCATGCCCGCCACCAGCGCCGCAGGGTAACGCCCATGGACACGCTTCTTCAGTCGGTCTCGGGCCGCGGCGTTGCGACGATCACCTTCAACCGGCCGGATCGCGCCAACAGCTACGACGCGGCGACGCTCGATGCGCTTTGCGACGCCTTCGAGCAATACGGCAAGGACCCGAAGGTGCGCGTGATCGTGCTGCGCGGCGCCGGAAAGCATTTCTCGGCGGGCGCGGCGATCGGCGACAGCCCGGTGAAGCCGCGGCTCAGCATGGGCGAGGTGTGCGCCTTGATCGATGCGGCACCGAAGCCGACGCTGGCCCTGGTCCAGGGCGCCTGCATCGGCGGCGCGCTGGCGGTCGCAAGCTGCTGCGACATGATCATCGCCGGGCGCGAGGCAAGCTTCGCGATCCCGGAGGTGCGCCTGGGCTTCGCGCCCGGGCCGCTGATCGCGACCTTTGTCCGGGCGATGGGATATCGCGCGGTCCGGCGTTACCTCCTCTCGGGAGAACGCTTCTCCGCCGAGGAAGGATTGCGCATCGGCCTCGTGGGAAAGGTCTGCGAGACCGCGGCGCTCGAGGCGGAATGCGGCGCGTGGATCGACCAATGCCTGCTCGGGGCGCCCGGTGCCATCGCCCGGGCCAAGCAGGCGCTTCAGCGCGACGCTGCCCCGCCGGCCATGAGCGCTGACCAGATACGCGAATTGCAGGCGGCATTCGAGGCACTGTCTTCCGGTGAGGAAGCCGCCGAAGGCCGCCGAAGCTTCAAAGAGAAGCGCAAGCCGAACTGGTATCCGCCGGAGTGACGGCGGCCGGACCGTCGCCGGGTTCGAAGCTCACAGCGAACCGACCGCCTCTGCCAGGTCAGCAAGGAGATGGAATCGGGGTGGAAGGAAGGCACCAGCAGAGCCTAAAATAAGCTGAAGTGTTGCTGCGATGCGCGCGTCGGGCCGGAGGCTTCGAATGAGCGAACGCAAAGACGTGTGGGCCAGCGGCGATGCTTACGAGCCTTATGTCGGGCGCTGGAGCCGCATTGTTGCCCGCGACTTCGTCGACTGGCTCGCCGTTCCGGCAGGACGACGCTGGCTCGACATTGGCTGCGGCACAGGCGCGTTGAGCCAGACCATCCTCGAGTGCGCGGCACCGCAGGCCCTGTTGGGCGTCGACTCGTCTGACGGCTTCATCGCGCATGCACGCCGCGTCAAAACCGACCGGCGAGCCGAGTTCCGCGTCGGCGATGCGCAATCGCTTCCCGCCGAAAACCAGGCTTTCGACATGTCCGTTGCCGGCCTTGTCATCAACTTCGTCCCGGACATGGCGAAGGCCGTGGCCGAAATGGTGCGCGTGACGCGCAAGGGCGGGACGGCCGCAACCTACGTTTGGGACTACGCCGGCGAGATGCAGATGATGCGACGGTTCTGGGACGCCGCCGTTGCGCTCGATCCGGACGCGTCGGACAAGGACGAAGGCCGCCGTTTCCCGGCATGCCGGCCGGAACCACTGACAGCCCTGTTCAGGCAGGCCGAACTGACACATGTCGAGGTGCGGGCGATCGATGCGCCGACCGTCTTCAAAAACTTCGACGACTACTGGACCCCCTTCCTTGGCGGCCAGGCACCCGCGCCCGGCTATTGCATGTCGCTCTCGGAGGATCGCCGCGCCGCGTTGCGAGACCGGATTCGTTCGACGCTCCCCTTCCGCGACGACGGGAGCGTGCATTTGATCGCCCGCGCCTGGGCGGTGCGCGGCACCGTCTAGAGCCGTTTCCGTTCCTTCGGAATCGGAAACGGCTCTAGTACAGCCGAGCGGAAGAGCGGGACTCATTTCGGGTCATGTGGTCAGAGGCTTTCCTGTGTAGGTCCAGCG
>JAIESI010000094.1 GCA_019746135.1 Xanthobacteraceae bacterium | reverse complement strand
TCGCGCGGCGACCGCGGCCAGGCCATGGCCCGCACCTACCTGACCTCGGAAACCGGCAAGGTCTACACCATGCTGGCCCACGCGGCGGGCCGCTTCGGCAACGAATAGCCGAAGCCGCAAACGGCGAAATCCGGCGGGCGCGCTTGAACGGCGCGCCCGTTTTGTTTAACGCAGGCCTCTCAACTCGGTCATTCCGGGGCGGCGCGGTAGCGCCGAACCCGGAATCCACACTCCGCAGCCGTGGTACTGGATTCCGGGTTCGCTCGCTTCCGCCTTCGCGCTCACGCGCTTCGGCGGACGCGAGTGCCCCGGAATGACTCGTGGAGAGGCCATGCCCCTGCCGCTCTCTCTCACCGTCCGCACCGAAAGCTGGCCGATTGCCGGCGCGTTCTCGATCAGCCGCGGCGCCAAGACCGAGGCGCGGGTGGTCGTCGCCGAATTGAACGACGGCCGCCACCGGGGCCGTGGCGAATGCGTGCCCTATGCGCGCTACGACGAGACCGTCAAAGGCGTGATCGAGGCGCTCGGCACGGTCGGTCAAAAACTGGCATTCGGCCTCGACCGCAAGACGCTGCAAGCCGAGCTGCCGGCAGGCGCCGCGCGCAATGCGCTCGATTGCGCGTTCTGGGACCTCGAAGCCAAGCGCGCCGGCAGGCCGGCCTACGAGCTGGCCGGGCTCCCCGTCCCGCATGCGCTCACCACCGCCTACACCATCTCGCTCGGCACCCCGGAGGCGATGGCCGATGCCGCCGGCGCTGCGTCAGCGCGCAAGCTTCTCAAGATCAAGCTCGGCGGCGCAGGCGACGCCGCGCGGATCGCCGCGGTCCGCGCGGCTGCGCCGCAATCGGAGCTGATCGTCGACGCCAATGAAGGCTGGACCGCGGACAATCTTGCCGCAAATCTCGCGGCTTGCGCCGAGGCGGGCGTGACACTGGTCGAGCAGCCGCTGCCGGCCGACGACGACGCCGCGCTCGCCGCGATCCGGCGGCCGATGGCGGTCTGCGCCGACGAGAGCGTGCACGATCGCGCAAGCCTTGCGGGTCTCGCGAACCGCTACGACGCGGTCAACATCAAGCTCGACAAGACCGGCGGGCTCACCGAGGCGCTGGCGATGGCGGCGGAGGCCGAACGGCTCGGCTTCGGCATCATGATAGGCTGCATGGTGGCGACGTCGCTCGCGATGGCGCCGGCCATGCTGGTCGCGCAGCGCGCCCGCGTGGTCGATCTCGACGGCGCGCTGCTGCTGGCGAAGGACCGGCCGGACGGGCTACGCTACGAGGGGAGCCTTGTTCACCCGCCGACATCCAGGTTGTGGGGTTAGTGCATGATCCCGAAAAACGTGGGCACCGGTTTCCCGCCTTCGCGAAGCCCGCTTCGGCGGGCGAAGCGAGGTCGGATAAGATCATGCACCAGGAAAAGACGATGATATCCAGACGTGCGTTTGCGCTGGCGCTGGCCGCAAGCTCGCTCGCCGCGCGCCCGGCGCGGGCCAACAAGTACCCGACGCGCCCGATCAAGCTGATCGTGCCGCTGACCGCGGGCTCGCCGGTCGATGTCGTCGGGCGGCTGCTGGCGCAATATCTGTCCACTGATCTGCGCCAGAACGTCGTGGTCGAGAACCGGCCGGGCGCGGGCACCACCATCGGCATGAAGACGGTCGCAAGCTCCGAGCCCGACGGCCACACGCTGCTGTTCCAGAGCTCGAGCCTCGTGGTCGCGCCGGCGATGTACAAGAACCTCGACTACGACCCGATCAAGGCCTTCGCGCCGGTCGCCAACGTGGCCTGGGGCTCCTGGGTCACGGTCGTGCCGCCGGAGCTGCCGGTGAAGAACGCGCAGGAGCTGATCGCCTATGCGAGAGCGCATCCCAACACGCTGAACTTCGGCTACGGCCAGGGCACCGCACCGCAGCTCGTCGGCGAGTGGTTCAACAAGACCAACGGGCTTGCGATCGCCAGCGTGCCCTACCGCGGCGGCATGCAGGCGGTCACCGACATGATGGGCGGCACGATCCAGCTCAACATCGGCACCACCTCGACGCTCCTGCCGCTGATCCGCGAGGGAAAGATCCGCGCCATTGCCCAGTGGGGCGCAAAGCGCGAGGCCGATTTGCCGGACGTGCCGACCATGATCGAAAGCGGCTTCCCGGGCCTTTCGCTCGGCTTCTGGGCCGGGCTCTGGGCGCCGGCCGGCACTCCGACGGCGATCGTCGACACGCTCAACGCCTCGGCCAACCGGGTGATGGATTCCGCCGAAATGCGCGCCGCCATGGGGCGGCTCGGCGTATCGCCGAGCATCGGCACGCCCAAGGATTTCGCCGACTTCATCGCCGCCGAGGCGCCGAAGTGGCAGCAGATCGTCGAAGCGAGCGGCGTGCAGATCAACTGACGGCGGATCGCCGCGGCGCTCCGCCGAGGCCAGGGCCGCGATCGCTGGTTGCCCGCAGCTTCATTCCAAATGGCATCGGCAACGCGAGGGTATGGCATGTTGGCGCAAATTCTGGCGGGCACGGCCGTCAGCGTCCTCAACATCGTGATCCACGCCACGGTCATGACAGCCGTGGTTCATGCCGTTCATACGGTCAGCGCAAGACGCACACCGCATCCGCAGGTGCGCCTGACGGCAGTCATGATCGCGACCGTCACGATCCTGATGGCCGCACATGCGTGCGAGGTTTTCGTCTGGGCGACGGCCTACCTGATCCTCGATGCGACGCCGGTTCGCGCCAACTTCATGTACTTCGCCTTCGTCAACTACACCACGCTCGGCTATGGCGACATCACGCCGACCCAGCAGTGGCTGCTGCTTGGGCCGATTACGGCGATGAACGGCGTGCTGCTGTTCGGCTGGTCGACCGCGGTGATCTTCGAGATTCTTCGCAAGACCATGGCCGGCGGCGTTGCGCCGGCGGCACGCTGACGCGCGGATCAGGCGGTGCGGCCCCAGACCTGAGCCACGGTGTACATGGTGAATGACGTGCCGGGTCTCGCAAGATGTGCGCGGCAGTCGGCCAGCGCCGCGCTCAACTCGTTATCGCTCAGCAGGCCAAGCTTGACGATCGTGCCGCGGAGCGACTCCACCGTCGACGGCAGGTAATCCACCATCGGATCGACCGATCGCACCCCGAGCAGCGCGGTGCGGTACTGCACGTCGCGCAGGCCGGCCTGAAACACGAAGTGATAAAGCCGTTCCGCAAGCTCCAGGTTCGCGCCGACGCCGGTGAACGCGCCGAGCAGCGCCATCTTCAGCCGATCCCACGCCGGATGCGGCGGAAAGCACTTCAGCGTCGAGCCGTCCGGCTCCTGCAACGCGACGATGCCGCCGGGCTTCGCAAGCCGCATCGCCTCCTTGAGCAGCCGCTCCGGATTTCCGGCGGTGCTTGCGACAAAGCGCATGTGCACCACGTCGAAGCTGCCGGCCAGCAGGTCCGAGCCATAGGCATCGCCCTGCCGGAATTCCGTGTTGGGCGCGGCATTCTTGCGCGCGTGATCGAGAAAGGCCGGGTTCATGTCGAGGCCGATCACCTTGCCATTCGGGCCGACGCGTGCGCTCAGCAGATCGGTGATGCCACCCGGGCCACAGCCGATGTCGAGGCAGGTCCACCCCAGCATCGGCCCGAAGCGGTCGAGCATCGCCAGCGCGTCCGGCGCCATGGCTTTCGATTGCACATGCAGCCGCTCGATTTCGCCGGCGCGCGTTTCGATCGGATAGTTGCCGGAAAATTTGCCACTCATGAATTCCTCGAAAGAAAGCGGCACAACGACAATGAATGGTCGAGGTTCGCCCCGATCAGCCCTGAAGTCAAAGCGGACCAGATGCGCTTTCCCCTGTTGCGGGGCACGCGTTCTGGATCGTGAGCTTCGATCCTCGATATGCTTGCGGCAAGCGCGGCGCGCAGAATCGCCGCGGGCAACGGTGCAAGGAGAATTCGATGCTCGGCCGACGGACGTTCCTGGTCACCGGCATCGCGGCAGGCGCAGGCGCCGCCGTCCCCGCGCGAGCACGGTCCTATCCCAGCCGGCAGATCCGCATGATCGTCCACGTTCCCTTCAAAGGCGCGTCGGAAGTGTTCACCGCCATTCTTGGCGGCCAGGTGCACCTCTACTTCGGCGACATCGGCGGCATGCTGCCGCTGATCCGCCAGCGCCGCCTCAAGGCCCTGGCGCTGTCGGGCCTGAAGGCGCGCCCGCGAGCTTCCCGACCTGCCGACCATGATCGAGAGCGGGGTGCCGGATTATCAGGTCTCGACCTTCATCGGCGTGATGGCTCTCCGGCGGCGACGCCGCCGGCCATCGTCGCCAAGATCAACGCCTCGATCAACTACGCCCTGCAGACGCCGGAGGTGACCGCCGTCGCCGCCCGCCTCAACGCCGATGTCGAGCCGGTGACCGCCGAGGCATTCGGCGCGTTTCTCGCCGCGGAGTACAAAAAGTGGTCCAAGGTGGTGCGGACCGCCGGCATCAAGATCGAGTGAAAATGCCGCTACAGCGGTGCCCCCGGCCCCGCTAAGATCGGCCCGCACGGCGGCACAAGAGCGCCGGCAAGAACTTTCAGGGAGGAAGGCCATGATCGGCAGGCGCGCGCTGCTGGCGAGCGGCATTGCATTTGGAATGGCGTGCGGCGCGGGCTTTGCCACGCAGGCCCTGGCGCAATCGTACCCCGACAAGCCGATCAAGATGATCGTGCCGTTCCCGCCCGGCGGACCGATCGACACCATGGCGCGGCTCACCGGCCAGGATCTCAGCACACGGCTCGGCCAGCAGGTGGTCGTCGAGAACCGTCCGGGCGCGGGCTCCACCATCGGCTACAAGGCCGCGGCCGCAGCGGACCCCGACGGCTACACGCTGCTGTTCGGCTCGTCCGGTTCGCTCGCGGTTGCGCCCGCGCTCTATCCGAGCCTCGACATCGACCCGCTCAAGCACTTCACGCCGGTTGCGACCACCTCGCTCCTGCCGCACGTCATGGTGGTCGGGCCGGGCGTGCCCGCCAACACCGTCGCCGAGTTCGTCGCCTATGCCAAGGCCAATGCCGGCAAGCTCAACTACGGCGCGGGCCTCGGCACGCCGCCGCATCTGCTCTCGACGCTGTTCAAGACCCAGGCCGGCCTCGACATCACCTACGTGCCCTACAAGGGATCGGCGCCCTCGGTCACCGACCTGCTCGGGGGCCAGACGCATTTCACCATCGACGGCATGCTGATCCTCATTCCGCAGGTCAAGCAGGGCAAGCTTCGCGCGCTCGCCGTCGCCCGCCCCGAGCGCTGGCCGGACCTGCCCAATGTGCCGACCTTTGTCGAAAGCGGCTTCCCCGATCTCGTGATCGACGCCTGGACCGGCGTCGTCGCGCCGAAGGGCACGCCCGCCCCGGTGATCGCCAGGCTCAACGCCGCGATCAACGAGGGACTCAAAACCGAAGAGATCAAAGCCGCGCTGACAAAATTCAGCGCACTGCCCAAGGCCGGCTCGCCGCAGGAGTTCGATGCGTTCCTGCGCGAGCAGCTGCCGAAATGGGCGTCGATGGTGAAGCTCGCCGGCGCCAAGGGTGAATAAAGGGCGTTGCCCGAGACGTTGCTCTCGCAGTCGTCGACGAGGCGATCGATTGATCACGGGCGAACCAAAGGGGCATCCATGATCGGCAAACGCACCCTGCTCCGCGCCATGGCGGCCACGGCGACGGCTCTTGTCCTGGGCGATCCCGCCGCCGCACAGACCTATCCCGACAAGCCGGTGAAGATCATCGTTGCGGTCGCGGCCGGCGGGCCGATGGACACCATGGCGCGCGCGGTCGCCCAGCAGATGCAGGCCAAGCTCGGTCAGCCGGTGGTGGTCGAGAACCGCCCCGGCGCAGGCACCACGATCGGCGCCAAGGCGGTGTTCACCGCCGAGCCCGACGGCCTGACGCTGCTGTGGGGCACGCTGTCGATGGTCGGCGATCGCGCCGGTGATCTACAAAGACCTCGACTTCGATCCGGGACAACTCCTGCCGGTCGCGCTCGTCGCCGAATTTCCGAGCGTGCTCGTGGTGCCGCCGAGCCTTCCGGTCAACACGCTGGCGGAGTTCGTCGCCTATGCCAAAGCCAACCGCGGCAAGCTGAACTATGGCGGCTCGCCATAGCGCGTCGAAGACGCGCGTGAACGCGCTCATGGCACGCCGCCGATGCTGATGGGCATGAAGTTCGACAAGATGGCCGATCTCGGCATGACCTACGTGCCCTATCGCGGCGGCGCGCCGTCGATCCCGGACCTGATCGCCGGACGGCTGCAGATGCAGTGGGATGCGCTGACGTTGCTGGTGCCGCTGATCCGGGAGGGCAAGCTGAAGGGGCTCGCAGTGCAGTCGCCACAGCGCTGGCCGACGTTGCCCGACGTTCCGACGCTGGCGGAGGCCGGCATTCCGGACTTCCCGGGCAATGCCTGGGCCGGCATCATGGCACCGCCGAAGACGCCGCAGCCGATCGTTGCCAGGATCAACGCGACCATCAACGACATCCTGCAGTCGCCCGAGACCAAGACCACACTCGCCAACCTCAACGTGCTGCTGCGGCCGGGCACGCCGCAGGACTTTGCAGCCTTCATCGCCAAAGAAACGCCGGCCTGGAGTGCGATGGCGCGAGAGTCGGGGGCGACGGCTCATTGAGCATCGTGCCGGCACAAAGCGCGGCTCTGAGCGCAAGACCGGGGCACACGGCCGGTGAAAAACGAAACGCGGAGGACCGTCCTTCAATGGGACAATTTCGCCCCTTGGTTGCGGCCGGCCAATGCCGGATTCGCGTGGAACTGCAGAACCTTACGGGAACCCAATGTGGCGCGGCGGCAACGCGCTACCGGAGGCGGGGAAATGGTTAATTTTGGACTTCCACCCGACATGGTTAACTGGTTAAAAAGAAGCGCGGCGAATTTTGGGGCTGGGAGTTCGGGGTCATGCGAGTCCGCGCGACTTTGATCGGCGCCGCTTTTCTTTTCACCACAACAATCACCGGCGCATCCGCCACCATGCGGATCAGCGACGACATCGGCGGGCGCATCGGCGCCTACGTCGATCAATACTCGCAGGTGCGCAATTCCGGCGAACGGGTGGTGATCGACGGCGCCTGCCTGTCGGCGTGCACGCTGGTGCTCGGCATCGTGCCGCGCAATCGCATCTGCGTGACGCGGCGCGCGACGCTCGGCTTCCATGCCGCCTGGATGCCCGGCCCGAACGGCAAGCCGGTGCCGAGCGCGGTCGGCACCCAGGCGTTGTGGGACATGTATCCGAGCCATGTGCGGCAATGGATCAACGCCCGCGGCGGTCTCTCGGCGAAGATGATGTTCCTGCGCGGCCGGGAGCTGATGGCGATGTATCCCGAGTGCCGCGACGACGACTGGATGCGCTAGTTCGGTTGACCTGACGGCCGCCCGGCATAGATCGCGCTGGCAACGCCGATCAGCGCCAGGGCCGTCATCAGCAAATAGGCGTATTCGCCGACCGCGGCATAGACGAAGCCCGAGGCAAGCGTCGCGCCGGCGTTCACCAACCCCGACAGCGTCGCGACGAAGCCTTGCGCCGTCGCCAACTGCTCGCGCGGCACCGAACGCGCCATAAAGCCCATCAGCCCGAGATGCGTCGCCGCAAACGACGCCGCGTGCAGGAGCTGCAAGGGCAGCAGCAGCGCGACCGGCGGATCGAACGCCATCGCGGTCCAGCGCAGGATCGCGCCCGCGCCGCCGATCGCAATCCACGCCGCGGGCCGCTGCGGCGCGGACAGCCGTCCGGACATCGCAAACAGCACGATCTCGGCGATGACGCCAATGCCCCACAGCGCACCGATCAGGGTCCCGTCGAAGCCCGCGGCGCGCCACTGCACGGTGGAAAACCCGTAGTAGAGCGCGTGGCTGCTCTGGATCATGGCGGAGGCCAGCGCCACGGCGATGAAGGTCGGACTGCCGAGCAATGATTTCACCGGATGCGCCGGCGGTTCCGCGGGCGCGGCCCTCGCCACCGGCTCGACCGGATCGAGCGCCACTGCCGCGACCACCGACAGCACCAGCGCCCCGACAATGAGCCAGATCAGCCCGCCCGGCGCGAAGCGCTCGAGCATCAGGCCCGCCACCACATTGCCGCCGACGAACGCCGCGGAACCCCAGAGCCGCACCGGGCCGTAAGCGCGGCCCCGCACCGGCAGCCCGCTCAGGGCATAGGCATCGGTCAGCGGCAGGAGCGGCGAAAACGCCACCGCCGCGACCGCATAGACCAGCAGGATCGCCAGCGCGCCGTGCACCAGCCCGACCACTGTCATGGCCAGCGTCGCCGCAATCGAGGCCAGCACGATTGCGGCCCGAAGCGCGCGGCGCTTGCCGGCCTGATGTGTTATCAGCGGTGTTGCGATGATTCGCACCAGCATCGGCACGGCGATGACAAAGCCGATGACTTGCGCGTCAAGCCCCCTCGCCTCCAGCCCACGGCTGGGAAGTCAGGTTAACGAGGCGATTTTGCTGATTTTGCGTTGACGGCGAGCCGATGATTCCCTCGG
>JAIESI010000114.1 GCA_019746135.1 Xanthobacteraceae bacterium | reverse complement strand
GAGGCCGTGCTCGGCGAACGCGATTGTGTTTCGATTCCGCCGGGTGTGTACCGCGGCGAGATCAACGTCGGCGAAGAGGAGGCGATCATGATGGTGATGATCGGATCGCCCAAGCCGATTACGCCGACCTACCCGCCGGATCATCCTTTGTCCAAGGTGAAACGAGGGTGATTGGCTTCCGGCGTGCCGCGGCTGCGCGGCGCGCCGGCCTGGCAGAATAGCAGGAGATGATTTCGTTATGGCGCTGACCGGCATCGACGCTGTCACTTTCGGCGTAACCGACATGGCGGAGGCCAAGCGGTTTCTGGACGACTGGGGAGTCGCCCCGGCATCGGCAACCGCGGACCGGCTGGTTTATCAGACCCGCGACGGGGCCGAGGTCATAGTGCGTCCGCGCGATGCTGCCGATCTGCCGCCGCCGATCGAAGACGGAAACACCGTTCGCGAGGTGATTTGGGGTGCCGCCGACGAAGCGCAATTGCAGCAGACGCTGGCGACGCTGAGCTCCGTCGACAATGTCCGCACCGGCGCGGACGGTCTGCCGCGGGTGACCGACCCCAACGGGCTGAGCCTGGCGTTTCGCGTGAGCAGGCGAAAACCCGTCAGCGTGACGCCCACGCCCTCGAATGCCCCGGGATCGCATCAGCGCGTGAACCAGCGCTCGCCGATCCACGACCGGGCGCGTCCGATCAATATCGGGCATATCGTGCTGTTCGCGGCGGATTTCGCGGCGATGCGCGCCTTCTATACCGAGAAGCTCGGGTTCGTGATCAGTGATGAATATCCCGGCCACGGCGTCTTCACCCGTTGCCAGACGGTCGGCGCTCACCACAACCTCTTCATGCTCAACCGGCCCGGCCGGCCTGGCGTCAATCATGTCGCCTTCACGGTGAGCGACATTCACGAGGTCATCGGCGGCGGCATCGCCATGAGCAAGAGGGGATGGAAGACGGAAATCGGGCCGGGCCGCCATCCGATCTCGTCGGCCTATTTCTGGTATTTCGAAAACCCGCTCGCTGCGCCGCTCGAATATTACGCCGACGAGGATTACTGCACCGAAGATTGGCGGCCGGGCGCATTCGAGCGCAAGCCCGAGCTGTTTGCGGAATGGGCCATCGTCGGCGGCATCGACGGGACGACGCGGCGTCAGATGGCGTCGCGGGACCAGAGCGGCAGAGGTCACGCTTGACGGACCGGACGTGAACCGCGTTGCTGCGATCGACGCGACAGGGCGCTGGAGATGGCAAAGCTGAAGATCGGAATTTGCGGGGGCGGTGTCGGCGGACTTTGCGCGGCAATTGCGCTCCATGACGCCGGCCACGATGTGCAGGTGTTCGAGCAGGCGCCTTCGTTCAAGCGGGTCGGCGCCGATATCAATCTGACGCCCAACGTGGTGCGGGCACTTCAGGGACTGGGCGTGGTGCCCGCCCTGATGCAGACAGCCGCGCGTCCCACGCATCGCATCAGCCGCACGTGGGACACCGGCGAGGAAACCTCCCGGCTGGAGATGGCGGATACTGCGGAACGCAAGTACGGCGCGCCGCAGCTCACCATTCATCGCGCCGACCTGCTCGACGCCTTGCGCGGGCAGTTGCCCCCGGAAATCATCCAGCTCGGGCGCAAGGTCGAGACGGTGGAGCCGGGCGAGGGCTCTGCCACCGTGACCTTCGCTGGCGGCGCGCGTCGCATGGTCGATGTGCTGATCGGCGCCGACGGCATTCACTCGCCCACCCGCACCGCCCTGTTCGGTCCGGAGCACCCGCAGTTCACCGGGCTCGTGTCCTATCGCAGCGTGTTCGACAGCGCCCGCGTCTCGCTTCCGAACATGAACGCCTTTACCAAATGGTGGGGGCCGACGCCTGACCTTCAGATCGTAACCTTCCCGCTGGACCGCGGCCGCGAAACCTTTGTCTTCGCGACCACCGCGCAAGCCGACTGGCTGCATGAATCGTGGACCATGCCGGGCGACGTCGCCGAGCTGCGGCGCGCCTACGCCGCGTTCCACCCCGAAGCACGCGCGCTTCTCGATGCGTGCAGCGAGGTGACCAAGTCGGCGCTGTACATCCGCGATCCGCTGCCCGCCTGGTCGAAGGGCTGCGTCACTCTCCTGGGAGACGCCTGTCACCCGATGGTGCCGTTCATGGCGCAGGGTGCGGCCATGGCCATCGAAGATGCGGTCGTTCTGGGACGGGCGCTGGCCGGCGTCGAGCGCAATGATGTGATCCGGGCGTTGCGCGCCTACGAAGACGCACGCAAGGACCGAACGGCGCGTGTGCAACACGGTTCGCGCGGCAACGAATGGCTCAAGATCGGCGGCAACGCCGACTGGGTCTACGGCTATGACGCCTGGTCCGTGGAGGTTGCGGGCACGGCTTCGGTCAAAGTCTTGACCTGAATGTTCTGCGGTGGCCGATCTCCGGTATTTTCTTGCGATGTGGATGCGTCATGAACCAGGCCGTGGCTGACACTGACAGGCTTTTCATCGGCGGCGAATGGCGTCGTGGGCGCGGCGCGGAGATCGAATCCCGTTTTCCCGCCGATGGTTCGCTGAATGCGGTGGTCCAAGGCGCCTCGCCCGAAGATGTCGACCTCGCCGTCGAACGCGCACAGGACGCGGCGCACGATCGCGCATGGCGCAATCTGCTTCCGCACGAACGCGCCAAGCACCTCCATCGCATTGCCGACGGAATCGAGCGCAATGCCGATCGCATTTCGCAGGTGCAGTCGCGCGATACCGGCAAGACCCTGCGCGAGACCCGTGCGCTGGCGCTCAGCGCCGCCGGTACATTCCGTTTTATGGCTGCGGCGCTCGAAACGCTGGAAGATTCGCTGACGCCGTCGCGCGGCAACTATCTCACCATGTCCGTCTATGAACCGCTGGGCGTCACGGCCGGCATCACCCCGTGGAATTCGCCCATCGCGTCCGACGCGCAGAAGGTCGCGCCCGCCCTTGCAGCCGGCAATGCGATCGTGATCAAGCCGTCCTCCTGGAGCCCGCTGGTCAGTCTGGAGCTGGCGCGCGTGATCGAGGAGGCCGGGCTGCCGCGTGGTCTGTTCTCGACGCTGCCCGGCGCCGGCGCCGTGGTCGGTGACCGTCTGACGACCCACCCTGCCATCCGCAAGGTGTCATTCACCGGCGGTACGAAGACGGGCCGTCACATCGCCGGGCAGGCGGCGACAAAGTTGATGCCGGTGTCGCTCGAGCTGGGCGGCAAGTCGCCGGCGATCATATTCGAGGATGCGGACCCCGCCGTGGCCTGCGCCGGCGTGCTGTTCGGCATCTTCTCTTCGACCGGCCAATCCTGCATCGCCGGATCGCGCCTCTTCGTTCAGCGCAGCATCTATGACGGTTTTCTGAAAAAGCTGGTGGAAGCCACCGAGCGGTTGCGCGTCGGCCATCCGTTCGATCCCGCGACCCAGGTCGCGCCGCTGATCCGCCCCCGTCACCGCGATGAGGTGGAGGAGCACGTGCGGCGCGCACGCGAGGATGGCGGCGCCGTCCTCGCCGGCGGCGCGCGTCCCGCGGGCGCGGAATACGACGCTGGCACATACTACCGGCCGACCATCATCGGCTCGCTCGACAACAAGGCGCGGCTCTGTCGTGACGAGGTGTTCGGGCCGGTGCTCGCCGTGCTGCCGTTCGACGACGAGTCGGACGTGATCGAGCAGAGCAACGACAGCGAGTATGGGCTGGCGTGCGGCATCTACACCGCCGATTACCGGCGGGCGTGGCGCGTGGCGCGGGCGATCGAGGCGGGCACGGTGTGGATCAACACTTACAAGCAGTTCTCGATTTCGACGCCGTTCGGAGGAATGAAGGACAGCGGCCTCGGGCGGGAGAAGGGCCGCGATGGAATCCGCGCCTGGATGGCACAAAAGGCGCTTTACTGGGACCTTGATGGCCAGCCGCATCCTTGGAGCGTGCCTGCCATGGAAGCGTAGGCTTTGCGTCGGGGCCCCCGCGGGACTGCGGAACCAACATCGCTAAAAAGGATCGTGACATCGTGATGCTCATCACCCGCCGCCGCATGCTGGCGGGGCTCATGGCCCCGCTGCTCTGTGCTCCGTTGGCCGCGCATGGCCAGAATGTGCCGGCCGGGTTCCCGGGCCAGCCCATGACGCTCGTTGTGCCGTTTACGCCCGGTGGACCGGTCGATGTTCTCGGGCGGATTCTGGCGCAGGAGTTCCAGACCCGATCGGGTCAGCCCGCGACCGTGGACAACAGAACCGGTGGCGCAGGCAATATCGGCATCGACGCCGTTCGCAAGTCGAGGCCCGATGGAACGACGCTGCTGCTGATCCCCGCCGGAAACCTCACCATCAATCCCACCCTGATGAAGAATCTGGCTTTCGATGTGGAGCGGGACTTCGCGCCGATCACGTTGCTCGCCACCGCCCCGAACATCGTCGTCGCCTCGCGCCAGTTCGGCGCGGCAACGATGTCGGACGTCCTCGCCCGGGCCAAGCGAGGCCGCGTCACCTACGGGTCGCCCGGCGTCGGCAGCCAGCTTCATCTGACCATGGAGCTGGTCAAGGCGTCCAGCGGCGCGGACTTCGTCCACGTGCCCTATCGCGGCTCGTCGCAGGCGCTGAACGATCTGGTGGGCGGCCACGTCGACCTGCTGGCCACGAATCTGACTGCGACGCTCGGCGCGATCAAGGCCGGCGGCGTCACGCCGATCGCCCTCACGACGGCGACGCGCAATGCCCTGGTTCCGAATGTGCCGACGCTTGCAGAGGCGGGTTTTGCGGCAATCGACGTGGCGTCCTGGTATGGGCTCCTGGCACCTCGAGCCATCCCTGACCCCGTCCGCGATGCGATTTTCGCAGTGACGCGCGACGTCCTGATGTCATCTGCGATTCGCGAGCTGCTGGACGCTCAAGGCCTGACCGTCTCGATCGAGGAGCCCACGACGTTCGCTGCGCGCATCCGGCGCGAGACGGAGTTGTGGGCGGACGTGATGAAGAAGAACAATATCAGCGCCCCGTAAACAACCGGCCGCGCGCGGCCCAGCCGGGTGGACGAGTCGGCGCAAAAGCGAAAATCCATGTCGAAGCTGAAGCTGTCATTTTGCACCGGCCCCTACGATCGGATGTCCGCGATATTCGACGGCACGGTCGCGATCGATGGTGTCGAGCTTGACGCGCGTCCCGTGCAGCAGCCGATGGAGATTTTTTCGCGGATGCTGCGCAATGACGAGTTCGACGTCTGCGAAATGTCGCTCGCCCATTGCTTCTTCCTTCGACAACGCGGGCTGGCGAGGTTTGTCAGCGTTCCGGTATTTCCGTCGAAGATGTTCCGGCACTCCTTCATTTTCGTCAACCGGAACGCCGTGGCGACGCCCGCCGACCTGAAGGGCCGGCGGATTGGCGTGCAGGGCTTCCAGATGACCGCGGCCGTTTGGATCCGGGGGCTGCTGCGCGAAGACTACGGCGTTTCGCTCGATGACGTGCAGTGGATCGAAGGCGGCGTCAACGAGAAAGGCGTTGCGGGTGGTGATGCCACGAGCTTCCATCCGCACGGCCTGGCCATCAGATCGGCAGGCCCCGACAAGACGCTGAGCGACATGCTGGCGCGGGGTGAGATCGACGCCCTGATCGGCGCGGTCACGCCCGCCTCACTCTATACCAGCCCGGATGTCGTGCGCCTTTTTCCCGACTATCACGCGGTCGAGCGGGCCTATTTCGAAAAGACCGGCGTATTCCCGATCATGCATGGCCTCGTCATCCGCGAGGCGCTTTACAGGGATCATCGCTGGATCGCCGGCCATGTGTACAAGGCCTGCGAATCGGCAAAACGGATCGCGCTCGACAAGATGAGGTTTTCCGCTTCGCTGCAGTTCATGCTGCCTTGGCTCGGCGAGCACCTCGAGGAAATACAGACGGTGTTCGGTGGCGATCCGTGGGCCTACGGGATTGCCGCCAATCGCAAGGCGCTCGAAAACTTCAGCCGTTACCTGGTGGCTGACGGCCTGTTGAAGGCCCCGATGGCGCCGGAGGAGGTGTTTGTTCCGATCGACCGTGTTTCAGCGCTCGGTTGAGCAGCCGGCGGGATCAGGCGCCGCGTTCGAGTGGCGCACTCCAGGCGTCGTAGCCGTAAACCCAGTCGGCGTTCGAGCCGGTGCGGAGCCAGTCGTTGTCACTCGATACTTTCTGGATGCGGCGGCTCCTTGGCAGACGGGTCGCTTCATACGCGCGGAATGCGCTGTGCACATCGGCACTCTCCGCGACGCAGCGCGAAAGAATTGCGGCGTCTTCCAGAGCCATGGCCCCCCCTTGAGCCATGAACGGCACCATCGGGTGGCATGCGTCGCCAAGCAAGGTGATGCGGCCTGCGCTCCATGCAGCCAGCGGCTCGCGGATATACAACGCCGTCTTGAACGGCGAATCGCAGGACGCCAGGACACGTTGCGCTTCCGGGTGGTAGTCGGAAAACGCGGCCCGCAAGCCATCGATGTCGCACTCGGCCGACCATGATTCCCTCGACGATTCCGGCTCGGCCTTGGTCGCGAACACAAACATTTCCCGACCGCCGTTGATGGCCGACGTCACCAGTTGGCTGCTCGGGGTCGGACCCCACCACTTCACGAACGATTCGATCTCGTAGTCCTGGATTCGATCGGCCGGGAAGATCGCGCGGTAAGCGGCCATGCCCGTGTAAATCGGCTTGTCATCGCCGAACAGGCTGTGACGCACCGTGGAATGGATGCCGTCCGCGCCTACGACCGCATCGAAGCGGCGTTGCCTTCCATCCTGGAAGGTCAATTCGACGCCGTCTTCATCCTGGGTGACGGCCGCCAGCCGCTCGCCGACCCGAAGCGAGTGCTGCGGCAAAGCCGCCAGCATTGCCGACAGAAGGTCGGCGCGATGAACGATCAATTGCGGTGAGCCGTACTTTCGCTCGGCCGCGGCCCCCATTTCGATACGGGAGGTTTCCGCGCCGCTGTCCCAGGTCCGGCTGACGCGATAGTTCGGACTGAACGATCTGTCGCGCAGCGACGGACCCGGCCCCAGCTCGTCGAGGACCTTGACCGCGTTCGGCGTCAGATTGATGGCTGCGCCGACGCGGCGCAGCTGCGGCGCCTGCTCGAAGATGCAGACCTCGATGCCGTTTCGGGCCAACGCGATCGCGGCGGCCATGCCGCCGATGCCTGCGCCGACGATCGCGACTTTGCCGGAGGTCACGAGCTCTCTCTTTGGTGGATCGGTGCATGCTAGTTAACAAAGTCAACTAGCTGTTGTAAAGTCGAAGTCGCTTGATCGGCGGCGCCGCACAGCGGCAAATTCTGACCGGGGAACGATGGCGGCCAACACCAAAAGCAATCCGCGACGCGGCAGGACGCCGGAACGTCCGGCCGCGCGCGCGGTCGACATCTCGCTCGGTGCAAAGCTGATGACGCTGTCGAACCTGATGCGGCGCATCATGGCCATGCGGTTCCAGCGCCTGTTTCGGCTTTCGCTGGTCGAGGGATGGATCGTCTCGCACATTGGCGCCGGCGGGCCGATGTCGCTGGACGAGCTGGCCTATCGCTGCGGCTTGAACAAGAGCCAGATGAGCCGCGGGGTGACGACCATGGTGAAACGTGCCCTGGTGAACCGCAGGCGCAATCCGGACAATCCGAACGGCGTGATCCTGACGCTCACACCGGATGGTCGAAAGGTCTATCGCGAGATCAGCGGGCTGTGGCCGCGGTACAACCGCCTGCTCATGGCCGGCTTGGACGAACGCGAGATCGCCGCCTTCGCAGGACACGTGGCTGCGCTGATTGAGAATTCAAGGGGCAACCTGATGCGCGAGCGTAAGCTGAGCGCCGCGGAAGAGGGCGGTTGAGGTCGAACGCCGAAGAGCGCTGAGGGAGTGATCCCGGCAACCGCCACGCGGGCCATGCCATGGTGCCGGCGGAGTTGTCCGGGGGCGTCCGGCGGGACGCGCGACAGGCCGCCATTGCCGGGCGATTTCGCGCCCGGAAAGGTCCCGTTAACCACAAATCTTTAATCCTCATTAACCACCGGCCGCGCGCGACGGGAAGCCTCGCCCGCGGCCGGCCGCCGGCTTTCGTTCGCCTCTGGCCAGCCGCCAGCGGGCGCGCGAGCGCTGGCGCGATGCATTGTGCCACGGAGACCGCTTCTGCCGCGTCGTCGTCACCAGCGTCTGATCTTCGCGCTCGCTGCGCAGGCGTTGGCGTTTGCACACGTCACCGGTGCGCAGGCGCAGACTCCGACCACGACGCCGTTCCAGCCCTCGGTCACCGATCCGCGCAACGCCAACCGCTTCAGCGCGCCGCTGATCAAGACGCGCGAGGCGCTATCGCGCGAGGCCGCGCCGACGATTGCCTCCGGCGCAGGCGAGACCGGCTTCGACACCACCGGCGCGATTGGAAAAAAGAACAAGAACAAGCCGAAGCCCGGCGCGCCGCGCCCGCCGCCACCGCCGCCGCCGAAACCGCCGGGCCCGCCGCAGGC
>JAIESI010000319.1 GCA_019746135.1 Xanthobacteraceae bacterium | reverse complement strand
GTGGCCAAGCAAGAAGGATTGATGCTAGGCTGGGGAAATGCTGAGTGCGGCAACGAGAAAGACGCGGGTCTGGGCGGCGGCCTTTTTGGCCGTGTTCTACGCGTTTTGCCTTGTCGCCCCGACCGCAGCGCTGGCGTTTGGCGATTCCGAGGCCCATTGCCTCGCCAGAGATAACCACGGCACGGGCTACAGCCACGTGCATGACGATGGCTTGGCTCACAGCCACGACAATGACGCCTCGCCTGCGGCCGATGTGCCGGATAGCGACGGTAAGGCGACAGGAAAGTGCTGCGGGCTGTTTTGCGTGCCTGCCTTGGCGGCCGGCCTAGACGATGATCTCGGGCCCGCAGGCCACCCGTGCGCGGTGCTTTCGAGCTCCGGCGACGCGCTCGTGGGAGGAGTTCCCGCACGTCTCTACAGGCCGCCGGCTCTTGCGATTTGACCTGCTTCAAGCGCGGCGGTTGCTCGCAACCTGCCGTCTTTTCAGTCGAATTGTAGGGAGTCGTTATGCTTGCACAGCACACTGCGGTGCGTGCCGGGTCTATGAAACGGACCAGGTCGGGCCGACGCGTCATCGCTAAAGTTTCAGTTCTGCTTGCCTTGGTCACAGTGGTCGGCGGATGCGCCGCCGCGCCGCGGCTGCATGCGTTCGCGGACGATCCGGCGGACCCGTCAGCCCGGGTGCCTACCACGGGGTACAGGTCAACCATCGGGTCCTACACGAGCCTTCGTCCTGTCGATCCACTGCCGTGGCGCGAACAGAACGAGCGCGTCGCGCCCCGGCCGCGGCAGTAGGTGCGGCACATGAACATTAATCAAGTCTCCAAGCGAGCAAGCCGCGTGACCTGCGTGCTGGCGGGGTCTGCGCTGCTCGCCGCCTGCCAGACGTTTTCCGGCGATGGCGGGTTGCAGGTCGCTGCCGATATTGCGGGTGCCGAGCTGAAGAAGGACGTCGTGGCCATCAAGAACGACGAAGTGGCGGCCGCGGCCTACGACCGCGTCACGCACCTTCTGCGGCGGCCATTGACGGCCGATACGGCCGTGCAGGTTGCCTTGCTGAACAATCGCGGCCTGCAAGCGGCGTACAATGAACTCGGTCTGGCTGAAGCGGACATGGTCCGCTCGAGCCTGCCGCCCAATCCGACCTTCGCGGTCCAGCGCCTGTCCAGTTCGCCGGAAATCGAGGTGGAGAAGCGGGTCGTCGCCAGCATCCTCGCGCTCGCCACATTGCCGGTGCGCGCGAGCATTGCCGGCGACCGCTTCAGCCAGGCCCAGCTTCGCGCGGCGGAGGATACCCTTCGTGTTGCGGCCGAAACGCGCCGCAGCTACTACCGGGCTGTTGCCGCAAGCGAGCTCGCAGCATTCCTTGCGGAATCGCAGCGCGCCGCGGAGACCGCAACCAAGCTGGCGCAGCGGCTCGGTGAAACCGGCGCGATCAACAAGCTCGACCAGGCGCGCGAGCAGGTGTTCTATGCCGAACTGACCGCGCAGTTGGCAAAGGTCCGCCAGGTCGCGAACAGCGAACGCGAACGGCTCATCAGGCAAATGGGGCTTTGGGGCGCGGACCTGAACTTCAGGATGCCGGCAGCGTTGCCGGCTCTACCGCGCCGTCCACTGACCATGCCGGCGATCGAGGTCGAGGCCGTGGCACGGCGCGTTGACCTGCAGGTCAAGCGCATCGAGCTCGTGGCGCTGGCCAAGTCGTATGGACTGACGCAGGCCACTCGGTTCGTGAACCTGCTCGACCTGGCAGGCGTCTCGAGGACCGTCACGGATCGCGAAAGCGGCAGCAAGGTCAGAGACACGGGGTTTGATATCGAATTCCAGATCCCGCTGTTCGATTTCGGGGAAGTGCGGGTCCGGCAGGCGAGCGAGATCTACGCGCAGGCCATCAACCTGTTGACGGAACGTGCGGTCAATGTGCGCTCCGAGGCGCGCGATGCTTACCGCACCTACCGCTCCGCGTTCGACATCGCCAGGCACTACGAGAACGAGGTGATCCCGATCCGCAAGATCATCTCGGACGAGATGATGCTTCGCTACAACGCCATGATGATCGACGTGTTTGCGCTGCTCATCGAGGCACGGCAACGCCTGAATTCGAACATCGCCGCCATCGAGGCCAGGCGGGACTTCTGGCTTGCCAAGACGAACCTGGGCGTCGCCGTTGTGGGCGGCGGCGGTGGTGGCGGCGAGATGATGGCGACAGCTTCCGCGCCTTCAGGCGGCGAAGCGGGACACTAGGAGAAGGAACGACATCATGATCACACGCAGAGGATTTGTCGGCTCCGCCGCGACTCTCGCTGGAGCCGGCCTGGTAAGCGGCCGGGTCCAGGCCGCAAGCATACCGGAGGCGGTCACGACGCAATCACCGGACATGCAGCCGCCGCTCTTTCCCTCAAATGGCCAGGACTACCAGCCGGTCGTAACGCTCAACGGCTGGACGTTGCCCTGGCGCAAGAACGGCGACTGGAAGGAGTTTCACCTGGTCGCCGAGCCGGTCGTCCGCGAGATTGCGCCCGGCATGAAGGCGCATCTGTGGGGCTACAACGGCCAGTCGCCGGGTCCCACCATCGAAGCCGTCGAAGGCGACAAGGTGCGGATCTTCGTCACCAACAAGCTTCCCGAGAACACCGCCATCCACTGGCACGGGATGCTGCTGCCGAGCGGCATGGACGGCGTGGGCGGGCTGACCCAACCCCACATCGAGCCAGGCAAGACCTTTATCTACGAGTTCGTTCTGAAAAAGAGTGGTACGTTCATGTACCACCCGCACTCGGACGAAATGGTGCAGATGGCGATGGGCATGATGGGCTTCTTCGTCATCCATCCGCGGGATCCGAAGTTCATGCGCGTCGACCGCGACTTCGTGTTCCTGCTCGCCGGCTACGACATCGATCCCGGCTCCTACGTGCCGAAGGTCATGACGATGCTCGATTTCAATATCTGGACCTGGAACAGCCGCGCGTTCCCGGGCATCGACAATTTCGTGGTGCGCAAAGGCGACCGGGTTCGCATCCGCTTCGGCAACCTGACCATGACCAACCACCCGATCCACATGCATGGCTACGACTTCTCGGTGACCTGCACGGACGGCGGCTGGGTGCCGGAAAGCGCGCGCTGGCCGGAAACTTCGATCGACGTGGCGGTCGGCCAGATGCGGGCTTTCGAGTTCGTCGCGGACGTGCCCGGCGACTGGGCGATCCATTGCCACAAGTCGCACCACACCATGAATGCCATGGGCCACGACGTGAGAACCTTTATCGGCGTTCAGAAGCGCGATCTGGTCCAAAGCATCCGCCGCCTCGCATCACCCGAATACATGCCGATGGGCGCGGCGGGCATGGGCGAAATGGGCTCGATGGAGATGCCGCTGCCCGACAACACCCTGCCGATGATGACGGGCACCGGTCCGTTCGGGCCGATCGAGATGGGCGGCATGTTTTCGGTCGTGAAGGTTCGCGAGGGCCTCGCGGCCAACGATTACAAGGACCCGGGCTGGTACAAGCACCCGCCCGGCACTGTTGCGTATGAGGTGCCGTCCAACGCCGCCCCCGCGCCGACGCGCGCCGCGCCGGCGAAGCAACCGGGCGGTGTCGAGATGAACGTCAGAAAACCCAGTTCACATCAAGGTCGCCACTGAAAGGAACAGACGATGCATTCGAAGCTTACACGCACAACATTGCTGGTTGCCGGCCTGGCTCTTTCGAGCCCGGTTCTTGCCCATGACGGGCATTTTTCCGCTGGTGTTCCCGGCGATCCGAAGAAGCCCGCCCGCGTGGTGATGGTCACGATGAAGGAGGGCTCGGGACAGATGGCGTTCGTCCCCGATCGTCTCGACGTCAAGCTCGGCGAGCAGGTGCGCTTCATCCTGACGAACGTCGGCGAGCTGGAGCACGAGTTCGTGCTGGCCTCGACGGAGGACAACCTGAAGCACGCCGAGGAGATGAAGAAAAATCCCGACATGGAGCACGACGATCCCAATGCCAAGCGGGTGAAGCCAAAGCAGAAAAACGAGATCGTGTGGCGATTCACCAAGGCCGGGAAGTTCGAATACGGCTGCCTCATCCCCGGTCACCGCGAAGCGGGCATGACCGGCACCATCAACGTGAAGTGAACTGCACCGCACCGAAAAGGAGAAGCACATGCGTAAGAGAATGCTGTCTATTGCTGCCGCCATGGCGATCGTTGCCGGGCTGTCCGCACCGGTCCTCGCTCAAGCAGACTTGGTCGATGCGCAGGTGACCAAGATCGATGAGGCAGCGTCCAAGATCACCTTGAAGCACGGCCCGCTGAAAAAATTCGACATGGATGGCATGACGATGGTGTTCCGCGTGCAGGACCCGGCCATGCTCAAGCAGGTGAAGGTGGGCGACAAGGTCAAGTTCGAAGCCGACAAGATCAACGGCCAGTTCACCGTCATAAAGATGCAGAAAGCGAAATAACGACGGCCTGAACGATGACCAGGCGGACGGCCTCGTTCTTGTTGGTCAAGCGAACGAGGCCGGCCGTTGGTTCGTATTGCAGGCAGCACGACATGTGTCGCGTGCATCGACGTATCTCCACTGTGGGATTGGCTTGGCAGTAATTGTCAGCATGTCTCCTGGCACACATTCCAACATCGAAATCCGGCCCGGCCGTGCCGAAGATATTGGCGTGCTCCTGAGCCTCAAGCACCGCATGGCGTCCGAATTGGGTTCGGAACACGCCATGAGAGCCACCGCCGAAGACTGGATGCGTGATGCGTTTGGGCATCCCCCTCGCTTTTTCGCCATTGTTGCGGAGAGCGAAGGCAATGTGGTCGGCATGATCACATGTAGTGATCGCTACTACACCGCATGGGCCGGCTGTTCGCTGTATATTCAGGATTTCTACATCGAACCAGACTATCGCCACCGTGGCATCGGTTCGTCTCTGCTGTCTGCTGTTGCCGAACTGGCGCAGCAGAGGAGCAGCGTGTTCGTCGAATTGATGGTCAGCGCAAACAACCCATCGCGGCGCCTGTACCGCCGGTTGGGCTTTCAGCGCGTCAAACACGCGATGATGTATACGGCGACACCTTCGGAAATAACCAGGCTTGCACTCGGCGATCGCCCGGCAATCCGGCCCTGAAGCCCGACGGCTTCGCGAGAGCGCGCCCGTGCCGGCGGCCGACGCTTCGAACGCGCCGGTTGCGCGGCCCGTTCAATCAGCCGCCGTCCTGAGAATGAGCGGGAGATCGTCTCGGGCTCTGGCAATTCGAGTTTTGGCGCGGAAACAGGAAGCTCGGCCAGCAGCGGTTCTATGTCTGCACCCTGACCGGCAATGCAGCCGCTTGGAATCCCCGGCGACTGTCGTCCCGACTTGCTCGGCTAGGACGGCACGTCGCCGTCATTCTGTATTCCGCGCTCTCTACTTATGGACCGGAAGCACCATCGGCGGTCACCATGGAGGATGACGTCCAACGAAGTACAAGCGGTCCCGCCAGGGCGCCAATGAATGCCGTCTCCGAAATCGCCAGAATGTAAGATGCCAGAACGATGGCCACGGAATCATCATGACAATGCAGCGAATAGCCGATTGCGCCGATACCGCCCGCTGCCAGTCCGACAAGTGCGCCGGCGAGCGTCAGTTTCGTAGGCGCGAGGTAACGGACGCAGAACGCTAGCGCCACAAGGGCCGGACTTCCCAGCACAGGGATCTTCCAGAGACACTCCATCCACGATCGGTGCTCTAAGTGGTGCGACAAATCGCGAACCGGCGCGCTTCCGGGCTCATGCGATGCCATAGCCGAAATTGCCGCCAAGAGCGCGGCCGCCAGCACCGGCCACCACACGGGCCGTCGGCCAGGGACTGACAAATCGCGAACGAGCGAAAGCGCTGCGGCGATTACGGCCGCCGCAAAGACAAGCCGGAAAACAACAACGCCATCCGGTGCTGTAAGCGCCGGCCAAAGGTCGGCGCGCGCACCCAACCAACCGACCGAGAGAACGACCGTCGCTGCAGCGGAGGACAGCGCCGCGATCGCGATCGCGCCTGCCGGTCCCAGAAGTCTTCTGGGTGGAGCGACACTGAGTGCCACGATGAGATCATCGGTTGTTCTCATAGGGTCTTATCCGATTGCCTTTGCTATGGTCTTCAGTCCGCGATAGGCATTGACCTTGACTGCTGTCTCGGACATGCCCGTGACCGCCGCCGCTTCCTTCGCGCTTAGGCCATTGACTTTAACGAGTATGATCGAGCGGCGTATCTTGTCCGGCAGGGACGTCAACAGCGTCTGAGCGGTCAATCGCGTCTCGATACAAGAGCTTTCACCGGCGACGAGGCCATCGATGTGCTCGATCGGCACGGCGCCAGATGAGCCTCTACTCTTCCTCAAGAAGTCAATCGTCTTGTACCGGGCAATGGCATAGACCCAGGCCGTGACTGAGACGCTGCGATCGAAGGTATGCCCCTTGGCATGGATGGCCAACAACACCTCCTGAACGATGTCTTCGGCCTCCGTGTCGTTGCGACCCTGCTGCAAAAGCCGGCGTCGCACAAAGGGTTTAAGTTTTACGGCAAGGGTGGTCAAAAACTCGCGGTAAGCGCGATCGTCGCCCTCGAGCGCACGATCCCACAAATTCCGCAATAAATAGTCGCTCTTGTCCATCGGGCCCCGTGCAACGGTCGGCGCAACGCGGATGGAGCTGCACCTGTTCGTGCGGTGCCTTGCGTGCCGAGGTTACAGCGCAGCGGAAGTCTCTCTGGGCAAAGCCATCACGGTTGCGTGATGAACAGTCAGTGCTCTCCGATGTAACGAACCGCGGCTGTGCTCCGATTTTCCTCATGGGGAGGCCGCGCCGGCATCCCCAGCCACGGATGGCAGCAAGGAGAACCCACGATGAAAAAGTATTTGTTGATTGCGGCCTGTGCGGGCGCGTTGACGATACCAAGCGCCGCATCGTCGTTCGACTGGAGGTCGCCCAATCCCGATGTTGAGGCGCGCGAGAAGAGCGAACAACTCCATGTTTCGGCCGGCCGCGCGATGGCGCGTGCGGCGCGCCAGGACGTGCAGGCGGGACCGATCCGGCACTATCGCGGGTCCACCGCCACCAGCCGCTATCCCGACATGCGGGAAAGGGCCCTAAACGGCCACGACTACTGACGCGAAACGGACACGCATGCAGCCACGCCAGGCGGCGGGCCTGCTGCCGCCGGGCGTGGTGCTGCGCGCCGGAAAGGACGCTGCGCGGCGTCGGATGTATTCGCCCGACAACACGCTGCCAATGATGAAAGGAAACAGGCCGGTTCGGCCCTCAGAGGGCATGTTCTCGATCTTGAAAGGTGCGTGAAGGCATTGCCAAGGGAGACGACAGGCACATGGGCTTATATGATCACCGCCGCCATCGTCGTCTGCAACGCGGAGAGCGCCATCGCGGGGCGCGGCTCTGGAGTGTTGTCTATGCAGAACGCCGTCATCGCGTTCGTGGTGGCGGATATCTGCTGCTATTATGACGTGGGCTTCGCACGGGGAGGGGCGTCATGCAAAGGAAGTCTGTCATTTGCTCGATTGCGATCGGGCTAGCGATCTCAACTTCGCATGTCTTTGTGAGTCCAAGTTCAGCCGCTGATCCAAAAATTCCTGCCCACTATAAGCCTACCGGAGGATGCCGGCCGGGACATGGATATTCGTTTGTTGCAAGCGCTCCGAGCCATCCTTCCACGTACCCGAAACTCATTTTAAGAGTTTTCAAGGGCGAGTTGATTGGAATGATCTTCGAGGCAGGCGCCGAGACGGGCTGGAAGCCCTGGTACGATCAACCCAACGGAAAGCCGGTTTCACACGGTGACGGCCCCGCGCATTACTCGCAGGCGATTTGGTTGAAAACGCCTCCCACCGCCGAACAATGCGCCACATCCAAAGGGCCAATGGATTAGTGCGGTTGGAAGGCCGGCGGTTCGCAGCAGGGCCATGAGCCGGCTATAGCCGGAGCAGCGCTGCACGAAGTCAGAAGTTCTATCGCCCGCTGCAAGGTGCCACGTTGGAGACGTCGGTCAAAGCCTGTTCAGTTCCTCGCGCACTTTGGAATTTTTCATGAATGGGCATTCAGCCTGCCATGACGGCGTTCGACTGAGCCAATCGACGTAAATCCAAATGGTGAAACTGGAGCAGGACGTCATCGCGCAATTGGCAAATGTTTCCGGGTGAGAAAGGCCGAACTGTGCGAATGGCCGGTCGTTGCATTTCACCTGTGCGCCCGATACCGTTGAGACGAACTCAACTTGGCGGTCGCGAGGCAGAATCCTTTAAGCCATTAGCGAACGGCCAAGGCTCTGGTGAGTATTTCGGCGGTTTGCCGTCGGATCGTCTTTGTCGAAACTCTTACGGCCTGTCAGCCTGAGTCCAGAATAGCCACCGCGCGGTGCCGTCGCGGGGTTGGTTGGAAATGAGGGTGGCGTAGTCTCCGAGATGTTCAACCTCGAATCATCCGGCGTT
>JAIESI010000276.1 GCA_019746135.1 Xanthobacteraceae bacterium | reverse complement strand
TTCCGCTGGACCTACACAGGAAAGCCTCTGACCACATGACCCGAAATGAGTCCCGCTCTTCCGCTCGGCTGTACTAGAGCATTTTCCAGCGAAGTGTGACGCGGTTCGCCGCAGAAAATGCGACCAAACCAAAAAAGCTAGAGCTGTTTCCGATTCCGAAGGAACGGAAACGGCTCTAGAGCATGATCCCGAAAAAGCCTGCCCCGGACTTGATCCGGGGTGTGAAGCGGTTTTCGGAAAAGATCATGCTCAAACAAGAAGCTGAAGCGGGATGACGATTCGAAGAAAAGTCATCCCGCTTTAGAGTTGAGCCATCACTGCGGCGCGTGGCGCTCGAGCTGCGGCAGCGAGCGCGGCTGCCGTTGCGACGGCTCGCGCGTGGCGGGGCTAGGCGCGGAAGCGGCGGGAGCCGGCGCAACCGGTTGCTGCGCCTGCGGCGGTGTCTGCGGAAACTGCGGCATCTGCCACTGCGGCTCGGGCGGCGGCGCGGGGATCGGCTCCGGCGGCGTCAGCGGCTGCGGCGGCTCGGGCACCACGCCCGGCACGTACGGCCGGATCATGCCCCAGCCGAGCCGCATCAGCGGCATGCGGCCCTGGAAGCGCCGCGAGAAGGTGTGCGGCACCTCGGCGACGATATTGGGAAACTGGCGGAGGATTTCCGCGGGCGGCCGGCCGGTCGTGTCGGCCGCCTGCCACACCACCACCGCGCCCTTCTCCTCGATCTCGCGCTTGGTCACCTTCGGCAGATATTCCGGGGCCGACTCCAGATAGAGGCTCGGCCGGGTCGGCGCGGTGAGCGAAATGAGCGCGGCGATCGGCAGATCGCCGCCGACGATCTCCAGCGGCTTGCCGGTCCTTCGCTGGAAGCTTTCGGCAAAGAACGAGCCGATCTCTTTCGCGGGGCGCCCGACCCGCAAATCCACGGCGAAGATCCACGGCTGGATCGTGATCGCCAGCGCCACCAGGACCGGCGGCAGGATCATCAGCGCCGCCCAGGCGTAGCCGATCACGTATTGATGCTCGATGCGGATGCGGTCGCCGGCCGCAACGATCACCGCGAGCCCGGACATCGCCGCAAGCGGCGCGGCCATGAAATTCTCCGGCCGCGGGCTCAGGAACGAGAACAGCCCCATCGCCAGCACGGGTACGAACGCAAAGAAATAGACGAACACGCGCGCGCCGGGATCGACCGGCTCGCGCATCACCTCCGGCGGCTTGCTGCGCGAGGGAATGATGAAACCGCGCCCGAGCACGACCAGGATGCCGAGGCCGAGATGGCCGACCAGCAGGGCCGCGAGCATCCAGCCCCACATGCGCAGGTTCTGCATCACCTGCGCGCGGCCGATCAGGCTCGTGCCGCCGCCGAGATCGAGCCAGATCAGGTAGGGAAACAGGATCACGACGACGACCAGGCCCGCGACCCAGGGCCCGACGGTTTCCAGGTGCGAGCGGCCGACCTTGCTCGAGAGCATGAACAGCACGACCAGGCCGAGCAGGATCACGCCGCCATAGGTCGTGAGCAGGAGGAGGCCACCTTCGACGCCGACCGCAAGCCAGTAGATGACCTCGCCGCGATGCGCCGCGCGCCAATAGTGAAACAGCAGCGTGGCCCAGAGCGGGGTGGCGAGGATCGCCGGTCCGAATTCGGGCGTCGGCACCGAGAACACCGCGACGCCGGCCATCAGCAGCACCGCCATCACGGCGTGGATTTCGCCGACCACGGCGCGGCCCAGATTGAGCACCGCCCAGAAGGTGACGACGATGCAGATCTGCGAAAGCAGATAGACGCCGAACATGCCGGCGGCGCGATAGGCAAGCTCGGCGAGCCAGAACGCAAGCGGCGGCCCGAAGTCGGTTCCGAGCTGAAAGTCGTGGCCGATGGCGAGCACCAGCGGCAACTGGCCGGGCGGCGCGGAATAGAACAGCACCGGCACGAGCGTCCAGAGGACGACCTGCAGCCCCGCCATGGTCCAGAACAGCGTGAGCGGCCGGGTCCGCAGCAGCTCGACGAACAGCGAAATCGAAACCATCTTCCCCGGGAGCCCCCAGCACCCCTTTGACGCGGGCGACACTACTCACGCGAATATCGACACGAACAAGGCCAGCCGCCCCGCTGGCGCAATCGTCCGCGTCAAAAGTCCGGCCCACCCCGGCACTCAATATACCGCAACCGGGGCGCGGTGAACTCTGCTGACGGATCAGGCGCTTGGAAGCTCTTCCGGGAGCGAAAGCGGCAGCCCGGCCGAGGCGGCTTGCACGATAACATCGCCCGCCACGGCCTCGCCGAGCAGCGCCGTGACCGGGGCGAACGAGCGGCGATGGTGGATCGTCGGCCCCAACCGGTTGAGCGCCGCGAAGTGCTCCGGGACGCTGTAGCCCATGTGGCGTTCGAAGCCGTAGCCCGGATGCTCCGCGCCGAGCCGCTTCATCAGCCGGTCGCGCGTGACTTTCGCGACGATCGAGGCGGCGGCGACCGACAGCACCAGCGCGTCGCCCGAGATCACCGCCTGGCAGTCGCAGCCGCAGTCGATCTTGTCGCGGCCGTCGACGAACACGAGCTTGGGCTTGACCGGCAGCGCCTTTACCGCGGCGGCGAGCGCCCAGAGCGAGGCGCGCAGGATGTTGTCGCGGTCGATCCGTGCGGTCGAGCCGAACGCGACCGACACTTCGGCGGTCGCGCAGATTTTTTCGTAGAGCTTCTCGCGCTCCTCGGGCTCGAGCTTCTTGGAGTCGTTCAAGCCCCGCGGGATGCGCTTGGGATCGAGGATGACGGCCGCGGCCACCACCGGACCGGCGAGCGGCCCCCGCCCCGCCTCGTCGCAGCCCGCGACCGGCCAGATGCCCTTGGCGAGCGCGCTCCGCTCGCGGCGGAACGTCGGCCGCACCACGGCCTCGCCGAGCGGCAGGCGCCCGGTTTCGCGTGGCTTTGCTTTGGCGGCAGGCTTTCGACTCATTGCCGGCGAATCTGCCGCGCGAGAGCCTTAAGTCAAATGAGGCCGGTTCGTGACTGGGAATGGTGGGGAAAACCTTCAGCGGCGCGGGCAGTCTCCTCCCTCCCCGCCACGGGTGGGATCGCACCGCCCGTGTCGCAGCAAATCAGTCCGGCAAAGCCAACCGTCCATCGGAGGTCAGGTCGAACCCCGGCGCGTGCACCACCTCCCAGACATGGCCGTCCGGATCGGAGAAGTATCCGCGATAGCCGCCGTATTCGGTTTTCTCCGGCTTGCGCAGAAGCCCCGCGCCCACCTTCAGCGCATGCGCGAATATCGCATCGACCTCCTCGGCGCTCGCGCAGTTCCAGGCCAGCGTCGAACCGCGGAACGTCTGCGGCCGCGGGTCGATGGGCACCACCGAGTCGTCGGCAAGCTTGTTCCAGTCCCACAGCGCCAGCACCACGCCACCGGCCTCATAGAAGGCGATCTCGTCGCCGGTCGCGCGCACCTTGCGCTGCAGTCCGAGCGCCTCGTAGAAGCGGGCGCTCGCCGGCACGCTTTTGACGCCGAGCGTGACGGCGGTCAGTTTCGGACTCATCGCGGAACTCCCCTGCTGGATGAAGCGGCGCGCCCGATCAGCCGAACAGGCTGAGCTGCTCGGCGCGCGGATGCGGCGGCCGGAAATGCTCGATCGTGAGCGGCCGCTTGTGGGTGTTGAGGCCGAGCTTGGCGCAGGCGTTCTCGAAGCGGCGCCCGATCATCCAGGCATAGGGGCCTATGCCGGTCATGCGCGTGCCCCAGGTGGAGTCGTAATCCTTGCCGCCGCGCATGTCGCGAATGAGCTTCATGACGTGCTTCTCGCGGTCCGGGTAGTTGGCGCGCAGCCACTCGACGAACAGGTCGCGCACCTCGAGCGGCAGGCGCAGCAGCACATAGCCCGCGCCCTTGACGCCGGCGATCGACGCCGCATCGAGGATGCGCTCGATATCGGCGTCGTTGATCGCCGGGATCACCGGAGCGACCATCACCGAGGTCGGCACGCCCGCGGCCGAAAGCTGCCGCAGCGCTTCGAGCCTGCGCTGCGGCGTCGCCGCGCGCGGCTCCATGGTACGAGCCAGCTTGGCATCGAGGGTCGTGACCGAGATCGCGACCTTGGCGAGATTGCGCTCCGCCATGCGCGCCAGGATGTCGAGATCGCGCAGGATCAACGCCGACTTGGTGACGATGCCGACCGGATGCCCGGCCCGCTCCAGCACCTCGAGAATGCCGCGCATCACCTGATACTTGCGCTCGGCCGGCTGATACGGATCGGTGTTGGTGCCGATCGCCATGGTGCGCGGCTGATAGCCCGGCGCGGACAGCTCCTTCTCGAGCAATGCCGGCGCGTCCGGCTTCACGAACAGCTTCGATTCGAAATCGAGGCCGGGCGACAGCCCGAGATAGGCATGCGTCGGCCGCGCGAAGCAGTAGACGCAGCCGTGCTCGCAGCCGCGATAGGGATTGATCGAGCGGTCGAAGGAAATGTCCGGCGACTCGTTGCGGGTGATGATCTTGCGCGTCGCGTCGACCGCGACGGTGGTGGCGAACGGCGGCAGCTCCTCCAGGCTCTGCCAGCCGTCGTCGAAGGCGATCCGTGCGAGTGGCTCGTAACGGCCCGAAGCGTTCGACAGCGTGCCGCGCCCGCGCCTGCGATCGAAGGCGATGCCGATATCCGTCACGCCGCCCGCCGGCGCGGAGGGCACCGACGCCGACGGGCTGCGGAAAGCTGCTGATGAGCGGGCCATGGGCTTAACCTAGGATGCCTATACGAACAAAACAAGAACATAACAACAGACTTTTTGTTCCGGCCAAAGCCCACGCGAAAGCATTGAAACAAGTCGGGATTTCTGGGCTTGTTCCGTCAGCGCTCGGGGATGCGCCAACCGAGGAGACACTCGATGCGCAAGTTCATGATTCTGGGGCTGCTGGCGGCGGCCCTTGCCGTTCCCACCGGAGCCGAGGCGGCCTATCGCGGCGGCTGGTGCCTGGTCGCCAATCTCGGCATCGGTTCGGTGAGCGAAAGGTGCTCGTTCCGGACCTTCGAGGCCTGCCAGGCCTACGCCCGCGGTTACGGCCCCTCGTCATTTTGCCGGGTCAGCGGATATCCGATCGGCGGCGAGTCTCGCCCTGCGAAAAAGCGCTCTAAGTATCGGTATTGACGGGTGATTTCGCCTCGCCGAGCGGCGACGCAACCGGCTTCGAACTTTTCCGCAACGGCCCGCGACCAATGGTCAGAGCGGCATGCCGTTGCATGCCGGCGAACCGATCAAAGGCCGCACGGCCGGGAGATTTGAAATGAAGAAGATCCTTTTGATGGCGGCGCTGGCCACTGCCGCGCTCGTTCAGGCGCAGCCGAGCGAGGCGTATTTCCGCGGCAACTGGTGCGCCAAGATCGATCGCGGCGGCGGCTCGGTTGGCGAGCGCTGCGACTTCCCGACGTTTGCCACCTGCCGCGCCTACATCGCCGGCGAGTCGCGTTCGTTCTGCGTGCAGAACCAGTGGCAGGCTGGCAACTGGGGCGTCCGCGACAGCCGCACCGAGCACTACTTCAACGATCGCTATCGCTAAGCGAAGGCGACGGGGACCGAAGGCGGCGTCCGGGCAACCCGGAGGCCGCTTTCGTTACAGAAGATACTTGACTCAGTCAAGTAATTGGCCGACGCTTGCCCAATGCGGGCCTTGCAACAGCCGGAGGCGGGACGGATCGCCGCGGTGCGGCGGTTCAATCGCTTCTACACCCAGCACCTCGGCGTGCTGCGCGACGGCTACCTCGACAGCCCATTCTCGCTCACACAGGCGCGTGTGCTCTACGAGATCCGTGAGCGCGGCAAAAAGACGAGCCAGACGACCGCAACCGAAGTCGGCCGCGATCTCGGCCTCGACGCCGGCTACCTCAGCCGGCTCGTCGCGCAGTTCGAGAAATCGGGCCTTATTCGCAAGGAGCGCTCGCCGTCGGACGGACGGCAGAGCTTTCTTTCGATCACGGCGATGGGCCGCAAGGCGATGGATCTCCTGGAGCGTCGCACCGTGCGGCAGGTCGGCGACGTGCTGGATCGCTTGAGCGATCCCGAGCAGGAGCGGCTGGTTTCGGCGATGCGCGCGGTCGAGCGGATGATCGCGCCTGAACCCGAGGCCCAGCCGGAGATCATCCTGCGCGAGCCCAGGCCCGGCGATCTCGGCTGGGTCATCGCGCGCCACGCGACGCTCTATGCGGAAGAATACGGCTGGGGCGAAAATTTTGAAGGCCTGTGTGCGCAGATCGTCGCCGAATTTGCCGCGAGCCACGACGCCAGGCGCGAGCGCTGCTGGATCGCCGGGATGGACGGCGAGAACGTCGGCTCGGTGTTCCTGGTGAAGGACACCGACGAGATCGCGCGGCTTCGCCTCCTGCTGGTCGACCCGGTGGCGCGCGGCCGCGGGCTCGGCACGCGGCTCACCGACGAATGCGTCCGCTTCGCCAGGGCCTGCGGCTACCGCGGCATCACGCTCTGGACCCACAGCGTGCTCACCGCCGCCCGCCACGTCTACGGCAAGGCGGGCTTCATCCTGACCTCGAGCGAGAAGCGAAAAAGCTTCGGCAAGCCGGTCGTCAGCGAGATCTGGGATTTGAAGTTCTAGAGCATGATCCCGAAAAAGCCTGCCCCGGACTTGATCCGGGGTGTGAAGCGGTTTTCGGAATAGATCATGCTTAAACTTTAAGCCGTCGCGCCCTGCGCCTTGGCGCGGCGCAGGCCCTCGTCGAGCCGCGGCATCAGTTCGACGAAGTTGCACGGCCGGTAGCGGTAATCGAGCTGGTGCACCAGGATCTCGTCCCACGCGTCTCGGCACGCGCCCGGTGAGCCCGGCAGGCAGAAGATGAAGGTCGAGTTCGCCACGCCCGCGGTCGCGCGCGACTGGATCGTCGAGGAGCCGATCTTGGCGTGGCTCACCATGTGGAACGCGGTCGAGAATCCGTCCATCCGTTTCTCGAACAGCGGCTCGGCCGCCTCCGGCGTCACATCGCGGCCGGTGAAGCCGGTGCCGCCGGTCGAGATCACCACGTCGATCCCGGGGTCCGCGATCCAGCTGCGCATCTGCGCGCGGATCTTCTCGATGTCGTCGGTGACGATCGCCCGCGCCGCAACCGCATGCCCCGCCTTCTCGATCCGCTCGGCGAGCGTTGCGCCGGACTTGTCGTCCTCGGGCTTGCGCGTGTCGGACACCGTCAGCACCGCGATCTTCAGCGGCACGAACTGACGCTTCTCATCGATCCCTGGCATGGGGCAATTCCTTAGACAGAAACTCTTGCCATGCGGGCGGTCTTATCCCTCCCCGCGAGGGGAGGGTCCGCGCGAAGCGCGGGGTGGGGAGAAGCCTGCGACAAACGGAAACTTCTCCCCGCCCGGCTCGCTTCGCTCGCCACCCTCCCCTCGCGGGGAGGGATGGCACCGCTCGAATGGCTGGTGAACCGGCTAGAGCGACGCGGCCGCAAACGTGTTGCAGGCCTTGAGCGTACCCTCCTTGAAGCCGGTGGTGAACCAGCGCCGCCGCTGCTCGGACGAGCCGTGCGTGAAGCTGTCCGGCACCACGTAGCCCTGCGCGCGCTTCTGCAGCATGTCGTCGCCGATGGCCGTCGCAGTCTGCAGCGCCGCCTCGATGTCGCCGGGCTGCAGCAACTGCCAGCGCTTCTCGGCGTGGTGCGCCCAGACGCCGGCAAAGCAGTCGGCCTGAAGCTCGACCATCACCTGCAGCCGGTTCGACGCGACCTTGTCGCCCGAGGCCTGCTGCGCCTGCTGGACCTTCGGCAGGATGCCGAGCAGGTTCTGCACATGATGGCCGACCTCGTGGGCGATCACATAGGCGCTGGAGAACTTGCACGCCTCGCCGCTGCAGCCGCGGAAGCGGCGCTCGATGTCCTTGAAGAACGTCGCGTCGAGATAGACCTCGCGGTCGCGCGGGCAATAGAACGGGCCCATGGCGCTCTGCGCCGCGCCGCAGGCCGAGCGCGTGCCGCCCGAGAACATCACGAGCTTCGGCGCGCGATAGGTCTGGCCGTCCTTGGCGAAGATTTCCTTCCACTGCACCTCGGTGCTGCCGAGCACGGCGCGCACGAAGCGCGCGGTCTCGTCGTTCACCGGTGCCGACTGCGGGGGCCGCTGCGTTTGTTCGTATTGCTGGTTGCCGCCGGTGAGGATTTCCGCGCCGCCGATCAGGAGCCGCGGATCGATGCCGAGCGCCCAGCCGACCAGACCGAGCACGACGATGGTGCCGATGCCGAGCCCGCCGCCGCCCATCGGAAAGCCGCCGCCCATGCCGCCACCGCCGTAGCCGCCGTCACCGCGCCGATCCTCGACGTTGTCGCTTTGCGGCAGATCTTCCCAGCGCATGTTCGATTCTCCGTCGCCCCACTAGGC
>JAIESI010000195.1 GCA_019746135.1 Xanthobacteraceae bacterium | reverse complement strand
CGAGAACCCGGTGAAGACGACGACGCAAAAAGGGATTGACCAATCGAGGCCCGTTACAGAAGGGTGGGCAAAGGCGCGACCAGCGCGTTCACGCGCGTCTTCGACGCGCTATGGCGCCGTGCCCACGTATTCCTGCTCGGAGCGAAGACGTGGGCACGCCGCGGAGCCTGTCATCGGGCCGCGCTTCGCGCGGACCCGTTGGCGGCTTTGCCCACCCTACGGTCCCTGCTCGGACGCGCGCCTAATACGCCTCGGCATAGCGCTTCAAATTACTCAGCCCCTGATCGAGAGCCCTGCCGATCAGCGGATCGAGGATGAACGCGGTCTCAAGGACCGCCCGCGCACGGCCCGCGGCTACTCGATGACCTCGTTGGCGCGCACCAGGAACACCTCGGGAATATCCAGCCCCAGCGCCTTCGCGGTGGTGAGATTGACGATGAGATCGAATTTCAACGGCTGCTCCACCGGGATCTCGGCAGGCTTCGCGCCCCTGAGAATCTTGTCGACGAAATCGCCGGCACGGCGGAACAGGTCCGGGAAATTCGGTCCGTAGGACATCAGCCCGCCCTGGCGAACGTATTCGCGGAACGCGTACATCGTCGGCAGCTTCTCGCTCATGGCCACCGTATTGATGCGGGCGGTGTGCGTTGTGATCAGCGGATCGGTGCAGACGTAAAGCGCGTCCACCTTGCCGGCGAGCGCCTGAAGACCGGGAAAGATGTCTTCGGTCTTATGGATTTCGAGCCGCGTCACCTCGACGCCGATCCTGGGCGCCACCTTTTGGACCTCGTCCATTTCGAGCGTGACGTTGGGGACGCGGACGTTGCCCATCACCGCGACGCGCTTCAGCCTCGGCACCACCTCGCGGAGCAGTTCCAGCCGGTTTCCGGCGAGGTCGGTCTGCTGGTTCGACAGCCCGGTCACGTTGCCGCCCGGCCGCGCGAGACTTGCGACGATCCCGGTGCCGACCGGATCGCCTGCCGCCGCGAACACGATCGGGATTTCCTTGGTCGCCTGCATGACCGAGAGGGTCGGGCCGGTGCCCGACGTGACGATGACGTTCACGCCGCGCTGAACGAACTCGGCCGTGTGCTCGGCATAGCGTTCGTGGCGCCCCTCCGCCCAGCGATACTCGATGCTCACGTTGCGGCCGTCGACCCAGCCGAGCTCGCGCAGGCGGCCGACAAACGCGTTGACGAACGGGCTCCATACCGTCGGCGTCGTCGCACCGAGAAATCCGATCACCGGCAGCCGCCCCTGCCGCTGCGCGAAGGCAGACGCCGGAAACGCCAAGGGCACAAGCGCTGCACCGAGCCGCGCGGCAAAGCCGCGCCGGCTCATGCCGTCCGGCGACGCGGACAACCGATGCTCCCACCCTGTCACGGCCTACTCCTCACAGCCCGGCGGCATCTCGGCAATTCCACGCATTGCGCATGTTATTCGATTGCGCCGGGCCCGTCACGCGATCATCGTCGCCCTGATCCCCTTGGGGATCTTGACGCCCAGCGCCACGGCCGTGCTGCGGTTGATGACCAGCTCATGCGCCGGCTTGAGGTCGCGCACGACGATCTGACGCGGCCCGACTCCGCGCAAGATCTGATCGACCAGCTCGGCGGCGCCTTCGAACAGCACGCGGAAATCCGGCCCGTACGAGGCCAGCCCGCCGCCCTCCACATATTCGCGGAAGGCGTGAATGGTCGGAAGGCCCGCCGCCGCCGCCGCGACGTTGATGGCGATGTGATGGGTGGTGACAAACGGATCGGTGCAGACGAACAGCGCGTCCACCTTGCCGCCCAGCGCCTTGATCTTCGGCGCGATCTGCGTCGCCTTGCGCACGTCGACGACCACCGTCTTGATCTTGAACTGCTTCGCCCGTGCCACGAGCTTCTGCATCTCAAGGTTGACGTTCTTGACGCCGCCGTTGCCGACGATGCCGAGCTGGTTGAGCTTCGGCACGACGCGATGCAACCGGTCGAGCCGGTCGACCGCGAGGTCGGTCTGCCGGTTCGAGTAACCGACGATGATGCCGTCACCGGGCTTCGGCCAAAGGCCGGTCCGGCGCGGGTCGCCCGCTGCCGCAAACACCAGCGGGATTTTCCGGCCCGCCTTCCTGGCGGCGAGCGCAGGCGCGGTGCCGGAGGTGACGATCACGTCGACCTTGTTGCGCGCGAACTTCTTGGCGATCGCGGCGAACTTCTTCGACTCCCCCTCGGCCCATTCGTAGTCGATATCGACGTTGGCGCCATCGACCCAACCGCGGCGCCGCAATCCGTGTTCGAACGCTTCCACAAAGCCGTGCCACACGGTCGGTGTGGTGGCACCAAGAAAACCAATGACGGCGCGTTTCGCCGAACTGCGCGAAGCCATTTTCCCCTCCACCGTTGCCCATCCGCGACGTTGTGCCGGGATCAAAAACTTGCGAAGGATCAAAGGTCTGCTGATGGAACCCGCGCGTCAAGATGTCAAAAGGGTGCAAAGCAAATAATCGCTTGCCGCACCACGCCCTGCTTTCGCACCTGCCGCCCGCCGCGGACCCAAGTCCCTGCTGCCAAGTCCCTGCTGCCAAGTCCCCTGCCGGATCTGTGAAGCCTCAATAACAAGCGGGCTGACAACCATTTCAGATGAAACAGATTAAAAGGCGAGCGGATGCGCAAAGCATGTCGTGAAAATTCTGGTGCCTTTCAATAGCATCATGATACCGCCGCTCGGGGAGATGCATCGATGAGCCATGTACGGGTGGGCCAAGACGAGCTGTTGCGGTTTGCGGCTGCGGTGTTTGCGGCCAACGGCATGGCCGCGCCGGATGCCGCCACCGTCGCCGAGGTGCTGGTCTGGGCCAATGCGCGCGGCGTCGACTCCCACGGCGTGGTCCGCATTCCGATCTACCTCAAGGAAATCAAGCAGGGCACCTACAAGCCCACCGGCCAGCCGGTGATGCACCAGCTGC
This sequence comes from Xanthobacteraceae bacterium, assembly GCA_019746135.1. Taxonomy (GTDB): domain Bacteria; phylum Pseudomonadota; class Alphaproteobacteria; order Rhizobiales; family Xanthobacteraceae; genus Z2-YC6860. The sequence goes on along the minus strand of JAIESI010000195.1, from coordinate 5,392 downwards.
TGCCCGCGACCTTCAAGCTCGAATGCAACCGCGCGCCCGGGCCGGTCTGCATGATGCGCGCGGCAACGCATGCCGTGGCGCTTGCGGAAACCTACGGCGTCGCCACCGGTCTCGTCAGCAATCCCACCCATGTCGGCGCGCTCGGCCGCTACGCACAATGGATCGCCGGCCGCGGCCACGCCGCCATCGTCATCGTCGCCGGCATTCCGCTGATGGCCTATCACGGCTCGAGCGTGGCGAGCATCGCCACAAGCCCGATCGCCATCGCCGTGCCGGGCGCTGACGCGGGCAGCGCGCCGGTGCTGCTCGACATGTCGACCAGCATCATTCCCGGCGGCCGCGTCAGCGAAGCGCTCGCCGCGGGCGTCCCCCTGCCCGAGGGGGTGGCAATCGACGCGCAGGGCAAGCCGACCACCGATGCGAAGGAAGCCAAGACCCTGCTGCCGATCGGCGGCGCGAAAGGCTCGGGGCTGTCGCTGCTGTTCGAATGCCTGACCGGCGTGCTCGCCGCCGCGCCGATCTTCACCGCGCCGCCCGGCGGCAGCGGCGGCGTGCCGCTGCGGCCGATCCAGAACGCGATGATCGTCGCGCTCAACGTCGCAAGCTTCCGCGCGCTGCCGGACTACGGCGCCGATATCGAGAAGCTCAAGGCGCGGGTGAAGTCGCTGCCGCGGCAGGACGGCGTCGACGAGCTGCTGCTTCCCGGCGAGCGCGCCGACCGCGAGACCGCGCGAAGGAAGCGCGACGGCATTCCGCTTCCGGACAAGCTCGCGGCCGAGTTCGACACGATCGCCGAGGAATTCGGCGTGCCGGCCTTGCGCCGCCGGTGACGAACGACGGCAAGCCTCCGTGCGCTCAGGACCGGTGGCCGGCCGCCGCGAGGCGGCCGACGCCGAGCGCCATCGCCGCCTTCGCCAGGCGGTCGAGCCCGCGCACCAGCGCGGCGCGATCCCCACGCTCCAAGGCGCTCTCCAGGCCGGTTGCGAATTCGGCCACCGCTTTCGCACATTCCTGGTATATGGCGCCGCCCTCCGGCGTGAGCTGCAATTCGACGAGCCGCCGGTCGCGGCGATGCAGCGCCGAGTTGATGAGCTTGCGCCGCAGCAGCGCCGCCACGCCGCGCGACACCTTCGCCTTCTGCATATGGAACGTCGCACCGATGGCCTTGGCCGTGGTCCGCGGCTGCTCGGCGATCGCCGCCAGGATCAGCCATTCGGCGTGGGTCAGCCGGTGCGCGGCGTGGATCACCGACAGCGCCTGCGCGGTGAGGCTCGCAAGCACGGCCAGGCGATAAGGCAAAAACGTATCGAGCTGCAGCGCGGCAGCCTCGGGGCCCATCAGCTCTGTCACAGCAGCAAATCCAGTCCCACTGCCCGTTGCGCAGACCGCGTTCCGGTTTGACCTTGGAATTCCTGCAGAACAATGCATGCTGTAGCCGGTACAGGAGCAAGGGCGTTCAGTGAGCAGCGACCGGCAATTCACCATCGGCCAGCTCTCGAGGCTGACCGGCGTCGGCATCGAAACCATCCGCTACTACGAGCGGATCGGCCTGATGCCGCGGCCGCCGCGCACGACCGGCGGACGCCGCGCGTTCGGACCGGACAACCTTGCCACGCTCTGTTTCATCAAGCGCTGCCGGGAGCTCGGCTTCGGCCTGGACGATGTCGGCGCGCTTTTGCGGCTGCGCGCCTCGGACCGGACCTGCTCCGACGTGAAATCGATCGCGGTGCGACACCTCGAGGCCGTGCGCGTCAAGCTGCACACCCTGTCGGAAATCGAAGGGAGCCTCACCGCGCTGATCGCCCGCTGCCCGGGCGACGCCGGTCCGGAATGTCCGGCGTTGGAGGTCCTGGAAACGCCGGGGCCGACCTGCTGCGCAGGCGTCCCGGCCCGGGCCTGAGCGTCAGTCCCGGGTTTTCACCACGCCCGCGGCCGACCACTTGCCGTACATGTCGAGACAGAACGGCGCGGGATTGCGCTTGTGCTTGACGCGCTCGTCGCCGGCGAGCCGTTTCACGTATTTCTTCACCCGCGTCTCGCTGCCGTCGAGGCCGTACTTCTCCATCTCCGCCTTCACCGCGGCCGTATCCACCGTCAGCCGCTTGCAGAGGTCCTGCACGGTCTGCAGTTGCGCGGTCTGCAGCATGGTCACCGACTGCTTCGACAGGAACTGCTTGTCCGGCACCAGCATGGTCGCGTCGGCGCCGGCGATGTAGGCCTTGCGGAACGCCGCCTCGCAGGCGCCGGCCGCGCCCGCGACCTTGGTGTTCAGCTCGAACTCCTTGACCACGCTGGCATAGGCCTCGCCGCGCTCGGCCTTCACCGCGGCCTTGATCTTGTCATGCTCGCTTCGCGGAAACGCCAGCGCCACGCGGTAGCCGCGGCAACTGTCGTCGATCAGCGCGAGGTAGCTGTTGCGCAGGCTCTCGTTCTTCTGCTGCGCGCCGGCCGGCCCGACCGCCGCGATGGCGACGACAGAGGCGACAAGGCATCCGGCGGCGGCCGGTTTCAGGCGTGCTGCGAATGTCATGGGCCCGGAGTGGCCGACGGGTGCGATGAGTTGCCGGATTGCAGTCTCGTGTGTGCTGCATGCAGCGGCGAGGGTCAAGGGTGGCGGTCCGATGCGCTTGGTTGGGCGAGCGAGCTTCTGTTGTCGCCGGGTGGGCAACAGCTTGCAGAATATACGGCAATGCCGTAGTATCGTGGTTTGATGCATACAGTCGTCGAAACGCAGCGCTATCAAGCTGATGCGGGACGGCTGTTCTCGGCTTCCGAGCGCGAAGCGATCATCGATCTGGTGGCGCACGATCCGCGTTGCGGCGCGGTGGTTCCTGGCAGCGGAAGCGTTCGCAAGGTGCGCGTGGGCTTTGGCGGGCGCGGCAAGCGTGGTGGAGCTCGCATACTATATGTGTTTGGCGGCGACGACCTGCCGGTGTTCCTGCTTGCTGCCTTCGCCAAGAATGAGAAGGACGATTTGAGCCCGGCTGAACGAGCTGCAATGGCCAAAGCGATCAAGACCATTCTGGACAATTACCGGAGCAGAAGATGAGCAAGCGCGCGTTCAGGAAAATCATGGAAGGCCTGGAAGAAGTTCGCGGCTATCTCGACGGCACCGCGGACAAGAGCCGCTACCGCGTCCATGTTCCCAAAAAAATCGACGTGCGAAAAATACGGAGACGGCTTGGGCTGTCTCAGGAAGCTTTCGCAGAGACGTACGGCTTCACGGTGTCAGCGGTGCGAGATTGGGAACAAGGCCGCCGCAAGCCGGAGCGGAGTGCGCGCATTTTGCTCAAGATCGTGGAAAAGGAGCCGGAAGCGGTGACAAGAGCTCTGGCGAGCTAAGTGGCCTCAAACAATTCCAGCACCTGGCCTCGTTCTTCACCCTTCTCGGGTAGACAGCCTGGCGCAGGCAGAAATCCTACCTTGCTGAACGATTGAGCGCGTCCGCACGCCATCGAGCAGCGGAACCGTGTCCGAAATGCCGCAGCCATGGACAATGACAAAGCACCGCTCTCTGCACCGTTTGACAACCGGCCCCAGCGATACGACATCGGATACCGCGATGCCGAATCAAATCCGCGGCGTTCCAGCGGTGACCAGCGCGTCAAACCAGAGGGAAAGACCTCCGATGCGGCCGATCACCGTCCTGCTCTCCTGCCTCCTGCTGTCTGTGCCACTCGCGGGCTGCCTCTCGGCCGGTGCCACGGGCGATGCGAAGCCTGACGTCTCGGCCGCAGCCCAGCCGTCCGCGAGCCCTATGCCGGCGGGACGCGCCGCGACCGCACCGAAGCCGCCGCGCGGCGCCGCCGCCGATGCCCAGGCGTCGGGCAAGAAGGACGAATGGTGGAAGGAAGGCGGCGTCACCCGCGAGAAGATCAACAACATGTGCTGGATGAAGGCCGAGGAGACCGGCGGCCGCGGCATGTCCGCCGACAAAAAGGCCGACCTGGTCGACACGTGCGTCGCCGAGACGCTGAGGCAGTATCCGCTCAATTGATTTGCGGCCGTGCCGTCCCCCGGGCGGATGAGGGCAGCGCCCGGCAGGTGATTTTCCGCCACCATCCGCGGTGATAAGTTCATGCCGCAATCTCAAACTCCAGAGGAGGAGCCGTCATGGCAAAAGGTCAGCAGCGCCAGCCCAAGGAAAAGAAGAAGCCCAAGGCCGACCCGAACAAGCAGAAGTCGGTGTCCGGCTACAAGGCGAGCTACAGCACGGGCAAGAAGTAGTGCGGAAATAAGCCCGTCACGCCGTGAACCGAACGGCTGTCACACGACACAAATAGGCAAGTGATCCCGGCGGGCGTATCAGGTCGTCTGAAACGCCCGGCCGGATGCCTTGAAGAAAAAGGATACGTGTCGTGATCGCAACTTTGATGTTTGTGTGCAGCACGCTGATGCGTGCGATCCGCAAGACCGGCCGTGGCGTTTCGCTGGTCGCCAACAGCTACAACGAGGCCGCCGACCTGCGGCTTGGCACGCGCAAAGCCTATCCGTTCTCGGAGGGCTAGCGAGCTGCCGCCGAATTCTCCGCCGTCATCCATAGCGACGGCTGCGGAGCATGGATTCCGGGTTCGCGCCTAACGCGTCGACCCGCCTCCGCTCGCTCTGCGAGCTACGGCGGGCTGGGAGTCCGCCGAAGCGCGTGAGCGCGAAGGCGGAAGACGCGCGTAAACGCGCTTGTGCGGCGCGCCCCGGAATGACCGCGGAAAAATCAAGCCGGCGGCGCGACCACCGCATCCGGCTGGTTGCTGCGCTTGAGCGCGTCCGCGCAGAAGCCCGACGCCTTCATCTCCTCGACGAACTTCAGCAGGTAAGCGTGCGCCTGGCTGCGGCCCTTAGGCATGCCCATGGCCTGCTGAATCGCCATGAAGCGTCCGTCCATCACCTTGAGGCCCGGATCGGCCGCCGCGAACTCGACCAGCGGCTGCTTGACCCCGCCGCAGGCTTCGAGCCTGTCGCGCACGAACATCGCCATCGCCTCGGGGCCGGTCGGGGCGCGAACGAGCGTCGCGTTCTTGATGGTGCGGCTCAGGTAAAGGTCGTAGGCCGAGCCGGTTGCGACCGCGATCCGCACGCCGGCCCGGTCGACGTCGTCGATCTTCTGCAGCGCCGAATCCTTCGGCACCATGTAGGTGCCCTCGATCAGCACATAGGGCGCGGTGAAGTCGATCTCGGCGGCGCGCACCGGCTCGACTGCGAGAAACGCGATGTCCCAGACGCCGCGCTTGAGCGCCTCGAACACCTTGCCGGCGGCGTCGAAGGTGATCAGCTCGATCGGCAGCCCCAGCCGCTTCGCCAGCGCGCGGGCGAGATCCACGGTGATGCCCAGCGCCTCGCCGTTCGGCCCCTTCTGCGCCAGCACGGTGTTGCCCTGGTTGATCGCCGCCCGGAG
>JAIESI010000034.1 GCA_019746135.1 Xanthobacteraceae bacterium | reverse complement strand
CCTCAGGGGTTGGAAGGTCGTGGAAAACCAATCCTAACCTCCCGACCACCCGCCGACCCTGCATAGGATCTACGCATTGCGGCACGGGCAGTGCCTTCCCTCCCCGCGAGGGGAGGGTGGCGAGCGCAGCGAGCCGGGTGGGGAGATGGTGCGTTTATCGCTGGCTTCTCCCCACCCGGCCGCTCGCATTCGCTCGCGTCCACCCTCCCCTCGCGGGGAGGGATGAGACCGCCCGAGCTGTGCGAGGCGCGATTGCGCATCAGCGTGACGCCCTCACCTCACCGCGTGATCTCGATCGTGCCGGTCTCGGTTCTGCCGAAGCGGTCGGGGCGGTACATGTCCTCGACGTGGGCTTGCGGCAGGACGTAGCGGCCGGGGGAGACGGCGCGGACGACGTAGGCGACGGAGAACACGGGTGCGTCTTTCGCCTTCCGCTCGAACGCGGCGCTGAAGCGGTCGTCGCGGAATTCGGCGTGCACCGGGGCTTTGGCATCGGCGATCCAGGAGAGCGTGCCGGTGTCGCCGGAGGAGACGAGCCGCGGGTTGTCGATCTCGAAGCCGGCCGGGAGATAGTCGGCGATCAGCACGCGGCCGAACTGCGGGGTCGGCTCGGTGATTTTGAGGACCACCACAAAGCGCTGATTTTGCTTGGCTTTTTTCGGGTCGCTCTCGTCGCCATCGAGCGTGTGGTAGAGCCGCTCGATCTTGAAGCCCTTCTCCGCGGGAGGCTCGGGCGTCACGGGCGCGCCCGACACCGATACCACGGCCTGCACCGAGCCGCCGCCGGTGTTGGTGATCTTCAAGGGCTGCTGCGCAACCTCGCTGGCGCGGACGTTGCGGAACAGCGGGCCGCGTTGCGCCTGGCCTGCGACGTCGAGCGCGACGCCGCCGGCGTCCCTGGCGATCGCGCGAGCGGCGAGCACCATCCATGCGTTCTCCTGCGTGGAGGTGTAGGACGCCTGCGCCCTCGCCTGCTCGATGCGCTGCACGGCGTTGACGATGGTCTGCCGCGGGCCGCCGGCTTCGCTGGCGAGCGTCACCAAGGCCGCGGCGTCGCGCAAGGTCGAGCCGTAGTCCTCGCGGGCGGCGAAGTCCGGCGCGGACGGCGGCTGCAGGTCGTTCAGCGCCGACTGGTAGACGCGCTCGGCGCGGGTGCGGTCGCCGAGGAGCCCGAGCGCCGCGGCGACCTGCGCCTTGGCGATCGGCGAGCCGATGTCGCCGAGCTTGGCGTCGGCGAGGTAACGCAGATCGCCGAGCGGGGCGACGCCGTTCCGCGCCAGCACGTAGAGTGCATGCTGAGATTGCGCGCGCCGTCCTTCGTCGCGTCCGGCGCGTTGCCGACCACGTTGCGCAGCCGGTCGAGCGCGAGCTTGAACGCGGTGTCGGGCACGGCGAAGCCCTTTTCCTTCGCGCGGGTCAGGAAGTCGGTGACGTAGGCGTCGAGCCAGGCGTCGTCGCCGCCGATGCCCCAGAGGCCGAACGCGCCGTTCGACGACTGGCGCGCCAGCACGCGCTCGATCGAGTCGCGGATGCGCTGGTCGATGGCGTCGTCCAGCGCCAGATGCGCAGCGCTGGCGAGCTCGTTGACGTAGAGCAGCGGCAACGCCCGGCTGGTGATCTGCTCGGAGCAGCCGAACGGATAGCGGTCGAGCGCCTTCAAGAGCGCCGCCGCATCGAGCGCGGTCGACGCGCCGACCGACACCGCCACCGCGCCGGTGCCCGGCACCAGATCGGCGAACATGTCGTTCGACAGCGTCAGGCTTTCGTTGCGCGCGATGGTGCGCACGGTGCGGCGGGTCAAGAGCTGCGTCGCAGGCTTGACGTTCATCGCATAGGCGCGTTCCAGCGCGAAGTTGTTCGGCCCGCTGATCCGCACCCGCACGGTGCCGGCGCCCGACCCTTGCGCGTTCAGCGCCACCGTCATCCGGTCGCGCTGCTTTGAGCGAAGCTGCACGGTCTTTGCGCCGTCGGCGACGGTCACCGCGCCTTCGGCGGTGGCGGTGACGTTGTAGGCCCCGGCCTGGCCCTCGACGTTGTCGAGGTCGAGATTCATGGTGCCGCGGTCGCCGGTGAGCAGGAAGCGCGGCAGGGTCGCGGTCAGCACCACCGGGTCGCGCACCGTGACGTCGCCGTTGGCGCGGCCGACCTTGTCCTTGCTCCAGGCCACCGCCATGACGCGGACCGTGCCGGAGAACGCCGGGATGTCGAACTCGATCTCGGCGCTGCCGGAAGAGACATTGACCACGCCGGAATAGAGCGCGAGCGGGGCCTGCGTCGGCGGGCTGCCGTTGAGCTGGCCGCCCTCGTCGCCGCCGGTGCGGATCGCACCGCGCGTGCCCTGCATCCCATCAATGAGCTGGCCGTAGATGTCGCGGATCTCGGCCGAGAGCCGGCGCTGGCCGAGGTAAAAGTCGTCCGGGGCCGGCGGCTTGTAGTTGGTGAGGTTGAGGATGCCGACGTCGACGGCGGCGACGACGATGCGGGCCTGGTCGGTCCAGCCGAGGCCGTCGACCTTGACCGGCACGCGGAGCTTGGTGTTCGGCCGGATCAGGTCCGGCAGCTTCATGTCGAGCGCGAGCGTGCGCGCCTTCCTGTCGATCGAGAACCACTGCACGCCGATGGCGCGGCCGGGCATGCGCTGGGCGCGCGCATCGAGCGGGCGGCGCAGGGTCGCGACGACATAGGCGCCGGCGCCCCAGTCCGAGCCGACATTGACGCGGATGCGGCCGGTGCCGGCCTGCACGTCCTGGGTCACCGAGTGCAGGAGCTTGTCGCTCATGACGTTGACGGTGACGCGGCCGGCGGTGCGCGCGGTGACCGCGACGGTCATCGCCTCGCCGGCCTTGTATTCCGGCTTGTCGAGCGCGATCTCCAGAAGGTCGGGCGTGTCGGCCGAGGCTTCGGCGTAGAAGCCCGCGTCGAAGCCGGTCACCGTCACCGGGCCGTTGGCGTCGGCGCTGGAGACTTCGAGGCGGTAGCGGCCCCACTGCACCGGCGCGGAAATCCGTCCCGGCTGATCGGCGGCCACATCGAGGCGGCCGTCGGCGACGCGGCGGGTGAGCTTGATCGGCTCGTACTCCCAGCGGCCGTCGCGGCGATAATACTGATAGCGCGACTCGATCTTGAGCAACTCGTAGCGCAGCCCCCTCGCCGCGAGCATCTTGCCGTCGGGTGCGAACAGGGCGACGTCGAAGGTCGCGGTCTCGCCTTCGCCGAGCGCGCGGCCGGAGAACAAGGGCTTCACGCCGATCATGTTGCCCGCGGCGACCACCGGCAGCGTGATCTTGCGCTCGACCGAGCGGCCGCCGGATTCGGCGAGCCGCACGATCACTTGTGCGTCCAGTGGGCGCGTGGTCTGCGGCAGCTTCTCGATCGCGGTCTCGAAGCTCGCCTTGCCCTTGTCGTCGGTCTGCGGCAGGTCCTCCAGCGGCTGGCGGACGGTTTCGACGAAGTCGTCGGCGTTGCCGAACCTCCAGCCGGCGAGCCCCGGCCGCTCCTTCGCGGCCGCGATCACGACCTCGCCTTCGAGATCGAGACCCGACGCGGGCGCGCCGTAGAGATAGCGGCCGTCGACGGTGAACTTCGTCGGCGTGCCGCGGACGATGCGGCCGGCGGGCGCGGCGAGATCGAACTCCAGGCGATCCGGCACGTAGTCTTCGACCAGAAAGGTGGTCTCGCCGACCGCGGGCCGCTTCGGATCGGTGAAGGCGCGCACCCGCCAGGTGCCGGTCGAGGCCGACGAACTGATCGGCACGCTCAGCGAATAGCCGCCGACGCCCAAGTCGGCGACCGAGGTGCGGCGATATTCGAGGCCGTCCGGACGCTCGATCACGAGGGTGAGCGGCACGCCGGCCGCGGCGACACCCTGCGCGTCGCGCAAGAGCGAGGTGATGTGCACGGTCTCGCCGGAGCGGTAGACGCCGCGCTCGGTGGTGACGAAGGCATCGAGCCCCGCGACCGGCGGCCGTCCCGCGACGCCGCGGTCGCTGAGGTCGAACGCCGGGCCCTTGAGATTGAGGAAGCCGTAGTCGCCTCTGGCGTCGGATGCGACCAGCATCGCCGGCGACAGCGCGCCCTCGCCGCGGGCAAGCCCCGCCTCGAACTGCACGCGGCCGGTGTTGTCGGTGCGCTTGGTGCCGAGCACCTCGTTGCCGCGCGAGAGGAGCCGCACTTCGATCTGGCCGCGCGGCTCGGCGGTGGCGAGCGAATTGACGAACACGTTGATGCCGTCACTGCCCGAATAGGCGGTGAGCCCCATGTCGGAGACGATGAACCACTGGGTCGAGATCGGATCGGTGGTGTCGGTGGTGCTGCCCTTGACGTCGGCGGTCATCACGTAGACGCCGGCCGCCATGTCGCCTGTCGCCTGATCGACCGGGAACGCGGTGGTCACCTCGGTGTTGAGCTGCTGCTCGACGGCGAGCTCGCCGCTCCACATCTTGATGGCGCGGCTCTCGGTCAGGCGCTCGATGTCGTAGGGCTCGAGATTGCGCTGGAAGTCGCGGCCGAGCACGGTCTCGATCAGGTTGCGGTCGCTGATGCGGTAGACCGCGATGTTGACCGACTTGGTGTTGACGCTGACCACCGGAATGCCGCGCTGGCCGGTGCGCGGCAGCACATAGGCCTTGCCGGCAAAGCGCGCGAACGGCTTCCGATCACGCACATAGACGGTGAGCTCGGCGGACTTCGACAGCGTCTCCTTGACGGTCGAGGGCAGGCCCGCGCGCACCGTCACGCTGTAACGCTCGCCGTGCTTGAGGCCTTCGATGCAAAGCTGCTTCTCCTCGGCGGAGAGCGCGGGCTTGTCGATGCCCGCGACCGCGACGAACGGCGAGAAGTCGGTGCGCTTCGCCGGCAATTCCTCGGAGAACTGGACGCAGGCGCGGGGCGACGCCGCATCGGAATCGACCGAATAGTCGAGCATGCGGAAGCCATGATCGTCGCGCATCTTCTCGTAGAGCGCGCGCACGTCGGCGACTTCACGCAGCTCGAGCGACAGCCGCAGCGCGTCGAGCGCGGGCCGCCAGATGCGGCGCTCGCTGTAGCTTTGGCCGAGCGTCCGGAGGCTGTCCGCCTCCTCGTTGCGGTTGCCGGCGCGCTGATAGGCGATGTAGGCCGCGGTCGCGGCGCGCTCCAGCAGCTCGCGGCGCTCGCGGTCGTTCGGCGACCACAGCAGCATGGTGCCGCGGGCAAGCCGCAGCCAGGCGGCGCTCTCGTTGGGCGCGGCCGCGACGATCTGGCCGAGCAGCAGCACGCCGTTGCGGACGTCGTTTCGCTGGAACGCGGCATCGGCCTCGCGGCGCACCTGCGCCAGCGGCTTCGCCGATGAGCCGACGTCGCTCTTGATCTGGGCCTCGAGGTTGATCGCGGCCGCGTCGAGGTCGGGCCGCTGGAACGCCTTGTCGGCGGCGGGGGCGCAAACCGGGCTCAGAACAATGGACGCAAGGGTGACGAGCGCGGCAAAGCGGCCGACGCGGGCGGGCGCAATCATGGGATGGACCTCCTCCCCCACGGCTGGTCAAATTTCCGCGGGGCGACCATCAAATCACATTCCCGAATCGTGTCGAGGTCGTGACGGCGGCGGGGCGGAGCTTTGGTGCGGGGGTGCGAAGGCACGGATTCCTGGCGTTGCACCGCTCTCTCCACCGTCATGGCCGCCAAGCCGCATAGGCGTTAAGTGAGGCTCGTGTCCCGGGCGCAGCGCAGCACAAGCGAAGCGCAGTGATGCGCTGCAGACCCGGGACCCCGGTTCTCTCTTATCGTGGAGAGCAACCGGGGGCCCGGATCAGCGGTGCACCGCCATAGCGCGTCGAAGACGCGCGTAACCGCGCTTATGGCGCTGCACCGCGTCCGGGACACGAGACCGCCTATCCCAAGAGCCATCTCACACCCGGCCCCTCGCTACGATTTCGCTCCAGCTCAGCCCTCGCTGCACCCGCTCCTTCTGTTCGGTGAGATCCGGGATGATCAAACGTCCTTCCTCGTCGCAGCAGGCCAGAAGCTGGTGGGATGGACCGCTCCCGCGCCGCCCGGCCGGCGCGGACGGGTCGGCGGCGGGCAGCGCTGGTTCGGCGGCGGGGGTGGCTGGTGACGCCGGGCTCTCGCGAGCCGGGACGAGGACGCTTGCTGCTGCATCGGCCTCCCCTGACGGGGACAGCCCGGCGGGCTCCGCAATCGGGAGGAGCTGGGCCTTCAGGCGGGCCGCCAGCTTCAAAGCATCCGCGGGCTTCATCGGCCTGGAGCGGCGTGCAGCGGCGATCTCTTCGTTGGTCCAGCGGACGAGCTCTTGCATGGTCCGGGGCCCCCTGACCGTTGCCATGATCGCGCCGCGCAGCCATTCCTTGTCCGGCTCGGACATCGCGGCCAGGCCACGGGCGAGACAACGATGCGGATCGCCTTTGCAGGTCCGCCTGCGCCGGCACGGGGCGTCCCGGCAACCACGCCAGAATTGCAGCAGATCGCACTGATAGCGCTTGCGCAGCTCTTCATGCTCGCGCGCCGCCAAGGCCTCCTGCATGCGCTGGACGGCGCTCCGCCAGCCGACGGATTTTTGCCTGGTGCGGGGCATTCCTGTGTCTCCTGTTGGTCCGCGTCGCGGGCCCGACGCTAAACATCGCCGGGGCCACATCGCCGCAAAGACATGGGCGCAAAGACGTGGCCGCAAAGACTTGGCCGCAAAGTCATCGGGGCTCGTTGCCGCGGCGTGCCTGCGCCCGGGCTTTGCAAAGTTCTTCCGCGTTGCTCACCCTCTTTCGAGGGGAGCGGAGCGCCACAAAGCGCTGGTGCGGAAACCGCCGCACCCATGGCCACCTTACGGTCAGGCCTGTCCCTTCAGCGGAAGGGACGCCGGCCCATGACGCGGGCCGGCGCGCCTTGCGGCGCTCCACCACGGTGTTCGTGAGACCTTGTCTCACTACCTCGGGCCGTCGTTTGCCGCCCGGCCGCAACCGGCGACCGGTGGTCCAGCAGGCTCCCTGCGCACAGGTCGTAGTGCCCATAGAGCGGTGTCCGAGGCTTCCCGGGAGTCCGGCCGGCTGAGCCGGACCCGCAGGCGCACCGTTCCTGCCTCTGCCTTCGGGAGCCATCCGGAGGGCGCCCCTCAACAAGCAGGATGAATAGAACAAATAAAGAACAAAACACAAGAGTCAACCCCACGATCCTCGCGCCGGGCACCGCAAGGCGGGCGTCGGATTGGTGCGGGCAGCGGGCGGAAGTCCGCGCCCCGGCCGAACGGCGACGCTGCCCGGGGCTTCCCTGATCAGCGCGTTTTCTTCCGAGAACGCGACCACAAGTAGATGACGCCGCCGACAATTGCCGCGATGCCCAGGACCCAAGCCAGAAACCTGTTGGCCTGGGACTCGCCAACTGCCATTCCCACGGCGGGTACAGAAAGAAGCAGATGAAGACCGCGATGATGAATCCGATCTACGGCCACAACGACATGATTGCCCCGCAAAAGGCGCCCGAACGGCCCGCGGCGCGCGACCCGCGCTTGCCTTGCCTCGGCTGATTGTCCACCGGCGCATCCGCCCACAGTGCGCCGCAAATGAATTGTGATATCACTGACCCGGCAGCGGGATGAGCACGAAAGTGCCCGGCTCTTCAGACCCGCATGGCCCCGTAGCTCAGATGGATAGAGCATCAGCCTTCTAAGCTGAGGGTCCCTGGTTCGAATCCAGGCGGGGTCGCCATCAATTTTTTCGCTACTGCGTATTCAACCGCATCGGCTCAGATAGTGTCGAGGTTCACAAGCACGTCGAACGGCCTGCGTCGTATGCGGCGCGGTAGCTTTTTCTTGGCACGCTTGAAAACGTCCTGGATGATCTGTCGACATTTACGCCCGCTGTCGAGCGTGACGTCGTCGAGTTGGTGGAAAAAGCTGCCTGTGAACTCATTCCCGTAGGCACGGAATAGCGCGCCTTCCAGATCACGACCTCCGCAAGCCATTCCAGAACCCACTTCTCTCGGGCCGTGAGGTGGATACCGGCTGCCGCCCCCAGCTCGACGAGCTTGTGGCTTTTCAGCTTGGGCGGCGCCACATCTTTTTTCTTCAACGTCTTTTCGGCCTTGCGTCGAGCCTTCTGAAACAGCCTCAGTTCGGGTAGCGAAGCGCTGTAGAGCACGTTCGCCTGTTTCCGCAGGCTAACGGCCTTGTCATGCCAGTGCTGCCACTCCTGAAAGTAGGTGCCGTCCGGAAAGTGGTTGGAATTCGGTGCGGCGCGATCTCCGATAACACGAGGGTATCGTTTCAGGCTGCGA
>JAIESI010000385.1 GCA_019746135.1 Xanthobacteraceae bacterium | reverse complement strand
ATGTGACTATTCCTGTGAATAGTCACATGACTCACACCCTCAGCTCATCCGCAAGGCGGCCGCTACCGGATGGAAACACACCGATATCATTTTCATTGTTGCGGGTGGCAGTGCTCACGAGTCCTGGAATCGCAACTTTCGTCGCAGTCAAGGCGGTGCCGACAATTGTTGGAAATCCGATGCCAACCAATGTCGCCTTAAAGGCCGTCGCCTCCTTTCCGTAGGGAAAAATTCCGGCCAGGATCGCTGCTGCGCCAAGATAAAAAGTTTGTGCCGCTAGGACCCTGGGTTCAGGGCTAAACTCAAAACCGTCCGATCGATTCGCGATAGCAACAATTCCGGGTATCCGCTCAACAACGCCGCCTCGAACGCACTGGCGATCGCCTCCTTGCTCTTGCCGGGGCTCGCCGCGTCGCCGATGACCGTGACGGTCTGATCGGGTCCCGCGAGCCCCCTGAACCGGTCGCCGGTCGGAACGCGCGCGCGGTAATAGAACCAGTCACGAAGCTTCGGGTCCGCCATCAGGCGCGACAGGCCGAACCACCTGCCGGCGCCGATATCGAGCATCGCCATCGCCGGCTCGCCCAGGCCGAAGCGGTAGCGCGCGCCGGTCGCGATCACGATCCGGTCGAACGTCGCAAGCTCCTCGGGAATGTCGAGAGCGTCGGTCGACAGCCTGAACGTCACGCCCTTGGCGCGGCAGGCCGCCACCATGCCGGCGATGTAGCGCTCGAGACTCGCAGGATCCGCCTCGACCTCCTGGAACATCGGCGCGAGGCCGGCGAAGCGGAACGCGCCGCCGGGGCGTCCCGCCTTCTCGAACACGGTCACCGCATTGCCGTCCGCGACCAGCGACGCGTAGGTCAGGCCTGCGGGCCCCGCGCCGATCACCGCGATCGTCTCGCCCTGCGGCGGCTTCGCATCGGCAAACATCGCCTCGCGGCCCGCCGCGCCGTTGACCACGCAGGAGATGCCCGCGCCGCTGCGCATCCCGTCGACGCAGGTGTTGCAGGCGAGGCAGCGGCGGATCGGCTCGTTGTTGCGGAGCTTCTCGACCCATTGCGGGTCGGCGACCAGCGTGCGCCCGAGCGCGATGAAGTCGGCCTTGCCGCTTTCCACCGCCTGCGTTGCGGTCACGGGATCGCCAAGACGTCCGACCGCGATCACCGGCACGCCGACCTGCGCCTTGATGTCGGCGGCATAGCCGAGGAACGGCGCATCGGGCTCGTTCATCGGTGGGATCATCCGGTGCGCCGTGGGCTTGGAGCGGTAGTGCCCGGCGGTGACGTGGATGGCATCCGCACCGGCCTGCTCGGCCCAGATCGCCAGCATGCGGCCTTCGGCGTAGGTCAGGCCGCCGTCGAAGAAGTCATCCACCGAGACGCGGTAGATCACCCCAAGCTCCGGCACTGCGGCTTTGACCGCGCGCAGGATGTCGAGGCCAAATCGGGCGCGGTTCTCGAGGCTGCCGCCGTATTCGTCGGTGCGCCGGTTCTCGAACGGCGCATGAAACTGCGAGATCAGGTAGCCGTGCGCGGCGTGGATCTCGACGCAGTCGAAGCCCGCACGCTCCGCCCGGTGGGCCGCGGCGACATAGGCGGCCGTCGTCCGCACGATCCGCTCTTTCGTCATCGCCTCGGGGATGATGGTCTCGAGCGTGGTTTCATAGACTGGATGGGGAATGGCCGACGGCGCGATCGGCGTCTCGCCGCAGATGTCGATTCGCGTGTGCCCGCCGCCATGGCCCAATTGGATCGAAGCCTTGGCGCCGCCGCGATGGATTTCGTCCACCAGCCGCCTCAACCCGGGCAGGAACCGGTCGTCATAGATGCCGAGCTCGCGGCGGCGATGCCGCCCGGCCTTTTCCGGCGACGCCATCTCGACGGTGATGAGGCCGGTCCCGC
The DNA here is from genome assembly GCA_019746135.1 of Xanthobacteraceae bacterium. GTDB lineage: Bacteria > Pseudomonadota > Alphaproteobacteria > Rhizobiales > Xanthobacteraceae > Z2-YC6860. The sequence goes on along the minus strand of JAIESI010000385.1, from coordinate 6,294 downwards.
CGCGCACCCGCGCCATGTAATAGGCCACGGTCTGGTCGGTGACGTGGCCTTCCTCGTCCGAGCCGCGCGTCGTCATCGGCGGCATCACGATCCGGTTCGGGATCTCGACCGGGCCGATGCGCGCGGGCGTCAGCAGGATGTTCATGGCGCCTACACCGATTTGACCTCGCCGCCGTCGATGTCGATCGCGGTGCCGTGCACCCAGCGGCCGTGCGGCGACACCAGGAACGCGATGAACGAGCCTAAGTCCTTCACTGTGCCGAACCGGCTGATGTTGAACTCCTGCCGGTACTCCTCGCGCACCGCGGGCTCGTCCTTGCCGGTCGTCTGCATCGTCTCGCGGAAGCGCCGCCACAGCCGCTCGGTTTCGACGCGGCCCGGGTTGATCGAGTTGACCTGGACGCCGTCGGCCTTGCCGACGTCCGAGAGCGCCTTGGTGAAGGCGACGCAGGCCGCGTTGACCGAGCTGCCGATGGTGAACGGCGGCTCCGGCTCCTTGCCGCCGATGCCGGCGATGGTGACGAGCGAGCCCTTCTGCGCCTTCAGCATCGGCCACGCCTCGCGCGTCAGCCGCACGTGGGCGAAGAACTTCAGCGCAAATCCGTCCTGCCAGTCGGCGTCGGTCAGCGTGAAGAAGTCGCCGCGCTTGGTTGCGCCGGCATTGTTCACGAGAATATCGAGCCGGCCGAACGTGGCGCGGACCGCCTCGACCAGCGGCTTTTCCGAGCCTTCGTTGCGCAGGTCGAGCACTGAGAAGGCGGCCTTCCGCCCCTTTTTGACCACGTCCGCGGCGACCGCCTTGAGCGCGGCCTCGTCCCGGCCGGTCAGCATCAGGTCGCAACCCTCGTCGGCCAGCGCCATGGCGATGCCCGCCCCGATGCCGCGGCTCGCGCCGGTGACGAGCGCAACCTTGTTCCTCAACCCCAATTCCATTGCTGTTCCATCCCGATGGCTACCCGTTTTGGCAGCAATTTCGGCCTTTTCCGGCGGGCTGGCAACGGGATGGCACCCGGCCCTGGTGCCCGGGTCCCGCGGCGCTCGCCATCAACCGGTTTGATGGAGCGATCACCGATTGAGTCTTGCCGCGACCGCCCCGGATCAATAGAAAACCACGCGCCTCACGGGCCGGCGCACGTCCCGGAAAAAGCCAGCCCCGCACTTGATGCGGGGTGGGTACCGGTTTTCCGACAAGGACATGCGCAAACGGAGCCCTTGCGGGGCTTGGAGACTGTCATGGCACTGCTTAAGGATTCACTGTCGCGCGTTAAGCCCTCCGCCACCATGGCGGTGACGGACAAAGCGCGCGCGCTGAAAGCCGCGGGCCGTGACGTCATCGGGCTCGGCGCGGGCGAGCCCGACTTCGACACGCCGGACAACATCAAAGAGGCCGCCGTCAAGGCGATCATGTCCGGCAAGGCGTCGAAGTACACCGCGGTCGAGGGGCTCGCCGAGCTCAAGCAGGCGGTGGTCGGCAAGTTCAAGCGCGAGAACAATCTCGACTACAAGACCAACCAGATCATCGTCAGCACCGGCGGCAAGCAGGTGCTCTACAACGCCTTGATGGTCACGCTGAATCCTGGCGACGAGGTGATCGTGCCGGCGCCGTATTGGGTGAGCTATCCCGACATGGTGCTGCTCGCCGGCGGCGAGCCGGTGATCGTGCCGACCAGCATGGAAGACGGCTTCAAGATGAAGCCGGAGGCGCTCGAGAAGGCGATCACGCCGAAGACCAAGTGGATCATCTTCAACTCGCCGTCGAACCCGACCGGCGCGGCCTACACCAAGGCCGAGCTGAAGGCGGTCACCGACGTGCTGGTGAAGCATCCGCATGTCTGGGTGATGACCGACGACATGTACGAGCACCTCGTCTACGACGGCTTCAAGTTCTACTCGATCGCCGAGGTCGAGCCGCGGCTCTATGACCGCACGCTGACGGTCAACGGCGTGTCGAAGGCCTATTGCATGACCGGCTGGCGCATCGGCTATGCCGGCGGCGACGCCAGCCTGATCAAGGCGATGTCGATGCTGCAGTCGCAGTCGACCTCGAACCCGGTCGCAGTGTCGCAATGGGCGTCGGTCGAGGCGTTGAACGGCCCGCAGGACTTCATCGCCAGGCACAACGCGATCTTCAAGGAGCGCCGCGACCTCTGCGTCTCGATGCTCAACCAGTCGAATGGTCTCAAGTGCCCGAAGCCGGAGGGCGCGTTCTACGTCTATCCGTCCTGCGCCGGCGCGATGGGCAAGACCGCGCCGTCCGGCAAGAAGATCACCAACGACGAAGAGTTCGTCACCGAGCTGCTGGAGACGGAAGGCGTTGCGGTGGTGCAGGGCACGCCGTTCGGCTGCGGCCCGGCGTTCCGCATCTCCTACGCCACCAAGACCGAAGACCTGGAAGAGGCCTGCCGCCGCATCCAGCGTTTCTGCGGTAACCTGAAATAGACTCTAAAAGAATCGGTGCCCAAATCGGCTCGAGCCGGCGCCTTTGCGCAGTTTCCGACTTGGGGTAAGTTCCCGCTGCTTCGGAGGAGGGGTTCCCATGATTCGTTTCGGCACTTTGGCGCTGGCGGCAGCGCTGGTGGCGTCCGCCACGCAGGCTGTGGCGCAAGCCAACCGCGTCGAGGTCGGCGTGCTCGAATGCCGCGGCTCGACCACGAGCTTCATCGTCGGCTCGGTCACCGAGCTGAGCTGTGTGTTCCGCGGATCGGACAACCAGCCCGCCGATCCCTATCACGCGACGATCCGGCGCGCCGGCGTCGATCTCGGATTCCCGCAGCAGGTCGCGGTCGCATGGGCGGTGTTTGCGCCGACCCGCGGCATCCAGCGCGGCGAGCTCGCCGGCAACTATGTCGGCGCGTCGGCCAGCGCCACGGTCGGCGTCGGCCTCGGCGCCAACGCGCTGATCGGCGGATCGAACAACACCATCGCGTTCCAGCCGCTGAGCGGCCAGGCGCAGACCGGCCTCAGCGTCGCCGCGGGCATCGCCGGCATGGAGCTTCGCCCGGGCCGCTGATCGCGGCAGGGTTTGAGATTGAAACGCCGCCGCGGGGTCACCGCGGCGGCGTTTTCATTTGTTGGATTGAAATCTCGCGGCATCGGCGGCGCCATCCCTCCCCGCGAGGGGAGGGTCCGCGCCATCAGCGCGCTTACGCGCGTCTTCGACGCGCTATGGCGCGGGGGTGGGGAGAAGCCAGCGGCAAACGCACCTTCTCCCCACCCGACCGCTCGCTCGCGCTCGCGTCCACCCTCCCCTCGCGGGGAGGGATGGCGCCGGAGCAAGCCGCTTGTGTGAAACTACGGCGCGCTACTTCGCCCGCATGCGCCCATCAATGCCGGTCCTCACGCCGCCCTGCTCGCGCAGGTAGACCATCACCTCGTTGGACAGCCGCGGCGAGTCGTCCGGCGGCACCGCCGGCGTGTTGTGGGTCAGCGCGGTGTAGCCGTCGGCGCCGCGCGCCAGGAAATCGTTGATCGCCACCTTGTACATCCGCTCCGGATCGAGCGGTGCGCCGCCGACCTGCATCGACACCACGCGGCTGCCGGCCGGCTTCTGCGGATCGTATTCGACGCGCATGCCTGAAACGTGCGGAAACCGGCCGGCGATCGCCGGAAGCCGCGACAGCCCGTTCTCGATCGCCGCGCGCAGGTCGCTGCCCTTCGCCGCCACGACCACCAGGTGATTGCCGAACGGCAGCTCGGCGAGCACGTCGCGGCGGGTCACCGGCGAGCCCGCCGGATAGACCTTGCCGGCGCGGATGCCGCCGCCGTTCATGATCGCCGCGTCGGCATGGCCGCGGACGCGCATCGCGTCGGCGATGAGGTTGCCGATCGCGGCCTCGTGCCCGCGCACCGTGGCGACGCGGCTGTCGAGCTCGACCGCGGTGGTGCCGAGCGGCACGTCCATCTCGCTGTTCAGCAGGCGCTCGAAGCCGGTCACCGCGGCCGCGACCTCCGGATCGGGCGTCACGGTTGCGGTGTCGATGACGCGGAACTGCGGCCACCACGCGATCTCGCGGCGGTTGCCCTGCTGCGTGATCTCGACGTTCAGGTCGATGACCGTCACGTAGTGGGCGTCGTACGACGACTCGACCGCGAGCGTCCGGCCGTCGAAGTCGATGAACAGGTCGTGGGTGTGTCCGGTCAGGATCACGTCGGCGAGGTTGGTCCGCGCAAGCTCCAGCGTCTGCGCGCGGTCCGCATGCATCACCACCACCACGAGGTCGGCGCCGTCGCGCTGCAGCGCCTCGCATTGCGCCCGCATCGCCGCAACGGTCGGGGCGAACGCGAGATCGCCCGGGTTCGACATGCGCGGCGTGCCGTCATGGGCCGCGCCGGTCAGTCCGATCCGCAGGCCGCCGAGCGTGATGATGTCGCGATCCTTGTAGCCCGGCACCAGCTTGCCGTCCGGACTGGTCATGTTGGCGGCGAACAGCGGAAACTTCATTTCCGCGGAGCGCTTCAGGAACGTCGCCTTGCCGAAGTCGAACTCATGATTGCCCGGCACGAACATGTCCGGCCTGATCAGGTTGGTGAGCTCGACAATGTGCGAGCCCTGGTCGATGCCCGACATCAGCGACGGCGACAGCGTGTCGCCGCCATGCGCGAACAGGACCGGGCCGCCTTTGGCGCGCTCCGCCTTCACCACCGCGGCGAGCCGCGCGAAGCCGCCGCGCGTCTTGCCGTCCGGCATCGCGGTCTCGCTCATCTGGTAGATGTCGTTGGTGAGCACGAAGGTGAGCTTGGCGCTCTCCGCCCACGCAAGGCGCGGCGGCATCACCGCCGCGGCGGCAAGTCCAAACGTAACCGTGCGGCGGCGGACATCGACCATTGAATATGTTCCAGCGGGCCGGCTGCTCTAGCACGCATCGGCCATGCCCGGCTATGCTCGCCGCGATGCGACATGTCCGCCATGAACAAGCCTGAAGCGCTCGCGCCGAGACCCCTATCCGGCACCGCCGTATCCGGCGGCCGGATCGGCGTGCTGCTGGTCAACCTCGGCACGCCGGACGCGACCGATGCTGCGTCAGTGCGCCGCTACCTCAAGGAATTCCTCAGCGACGCCCGGGTGATCGAGGATCAGGGTCCGATCTGGAAGTTCGTGCTCAACGCCATCATCCTGCCGCGCCGCCCGCGCGCCAAGGGCCGCGACTACGAGAAGATCTGGAACCGCGAGCGCAACGAATCGCCGCTGAAGACCATCACCCGCGCGCAGGCTTCGAAGCTGCGCGCCGCCACCGATGCGATCGACCCGAGCATCATCGTCGACTGGGGCATGCGCTACGGCAACCCGTCGCTGGGCAACCGCATCGAGGCGATGGCCAAGGCCGGCTGCGAGCGCATCCTCGTGGTGCCGCTCTATCCGCAATACGCGGCGGCGACCAGCGCCACGGTCTGCGACGCGGCGTTTGTCGCGCTGGCCAAGCTGCGCGACCAGCCGGCGCTGCGCGTCGCGCCGCCTTATTACGATGACAAGGTCTATATCGAGGCGCTGGCCGGCTCGATCGAAGCCGAGCTGAAGCGGCTGCCGTTTGCGCCGGACATGATCCTGGCCTCGTTCCACGGCATCCCGAAGTCCTATGCCGACGAGGGCGATCCTTACCCGGACCAGTGCCGTGAGACGGTGCGGCTTCTCCGCGCCCGGCTCGGCATGGACGAAAGCGGGCTGATGCTGACGTTCCAGTCGCGCTTCGGCCGCGCCGAATGGCTTCAGCCCTACACCGACAAGACCGTCGAGGCGCTGGCGCGGCGCGGCGTGAAAAATCTTGCGGTGGTGACGCCGGGCTTTGCCGCCGACTGCCTCGAGACCCTGGAAGAGATCGCGGTCGAGAACGCGCACATTTTCAAAACGAACGGCGGCGAGAATTTCGCGGCGATCCCGTGCCTCAACGACAGCGACGGCGGCATGGCGGTGATCTCGCATCTGGTTCGGCGCGAACTGCAAGGCTGGATTTGAGAGCGGTCAACGCTCGGAGACGCGCATTTGGTGCAATACGGGTGGTGCGCTCCCTCCCCCTGAAAGGGGGAGGGTTGGGGTGGGGGTCCGCCGGTGGTGCGTCGAGGATGTTCGCACGCCGAAATTTGCGCGGGGGTCTTCGCATGTCCCGCTTCAATGGTACGCCGCAGCAACAGCATTGGCCCGCCGATCGCTGCGCGATGAGATGTGAACTGCGGGTCCGGCAGCGGATAAGAAACGGTCAGGGTCAGCGACGCGCAATTCGCCGCGGACCCCCACCCCGACCCTCATAGGCGCTAGGTTAGGCATGCGGTCAATCTATCGCATTGTTTTGTGCGCCGGCG
>JAIESI010000132.1 GCA_019746135.1 Xanthobacteraceae bacterium | reverse complement strand
TCCCAATCTTGAATCACATCGTGACTCTTGGCGTCTACCTACTAACCTAGCGCCTATGACCCCGACCCTCCCCCTTTTAGGGGGAGGGGGCGCACCGCCCGAGTTGCAGCAGCGCCGACGCGTGCCGGGACTCGCGCTCGCGCCGCCGTGCTATACACCCCGCCAATAACAGGGAGACACACCACATGCTTCGCGCCAACGACGGCACCCGCACCGGCGGCGAAATCCTGGTCGACCAACTGCTGGTCCACGGCGTGGAGCACGTGTTCTGCGTGCCGGGCGAGAGCTATCTCGCGGCGCTCGATGCCTTCCATGACCGGCCGATCAAGCTCACCGTCTGCCGCCAGGAGGGCGGCGCGACGATGATGGCCGAGGCCGTCGGCAAGGTCACCGGCCGGCCGGGCATCGCCTTCGTCACCCGCGGCCCGGGCGCGACCAACGCCTCGCCCGGCATCCACATCGCCCGGCAGGACTCCACGCCGCTGATCGTGTTCGTCGGCCAGGTCGCGCGCGACATGCGCGAGCGTGAGGCGTTCCAGGAGCTCGACTATCGCGCCGTGTTCGGCACGATGGCGAAGTGGGCGACCGAGATCGACGACCCGGCGCGCATCCCCGAGATCGTCTCGCGCGCCTTCTACACCGCCTGCAACGGCCGCCCCGGCCCGGTGGTGATCGCGCTGCCCGAGGACATGCTGGTCGAGCGTGTGGCGGTGCCCGATGCGCCGGCCTTCGAGCCGGTCGAGACCTGGCCCGGGCTCGCCGACATGGCGAAGCTGCAAAAGCTCTTGTGGGCCGCGAAGTCGCCGATCGTGCTCGCTGGCGGCAGCCGCTGGTCGGAGGCCGCAACCGCCTCGCTCGCGCGCTTTGCCGAGCGCTTTGCCGTGCCGGTCGCGACCACGTTCCGCAGGACGCATCTGATCGACACGCTGCATCCGGGCTACGCCGGCGACGTCGGGCTGGGTATCAACCCGAAGCTGCTCGCGCGCATCAAGGCGTCGGACCTCATCGTCCTGATCGGCGGACGCTTGAGCGAAATCCCCTCGCAGAGCTATTCGCTGCTCGACATTCCCGGCCCGCGCCAGACCTTGGTGCACGTGCATCCCGGCGCCGAGGAGCTCGGCCGGGTCTATCATCCGCATCTCGCGATCCACGCCGCGCCGACCGGTTTCGCCGCGGCGCTGGAAGGTTTGCAGCCGCCGAACGAGATCGCCTGGCGCGAGCAGACCAAGTCTGCGCACGCCGACTACATCGAATGGACCGAGAAGGCGACGCCGCAGCCCGGCGGGGTCAACATCGGCGAGATCGTGGTGTGGCTGCGCGACAATCTTCCCGACGACTCGTTCATCACCACCGGCGCCGGCAATTTCTCCGCCTGGGTGCATCGCTTCTACCGCTTCCGCAAGTTCGCCACTCACATCGGCCCGTGCTCCGGCTCGATGGGCTACGGCGTGCCGTCGGCGCTCGGCATCAAGCGCGCGTTCCCCGAGCGCACGGTGGTCTGCTTCTCCGGCGACGGCGACTTCCTGATGAACGGGCAGGAGTTCGCGACCGCCGTGCAATACGACGTGCCGTTCATCACCGTGATCGTCGACAACGGCGTCTACGGCACCATCCGCATGCACCAGGAGCGCGAATATCCGGCCCGCGTGGTCGCGACCGCATTGAAGAACCCGGACTTCACCGCCTATGCCAGGGCGTTCGGCGGCTTCGGCGTCACCGTCGAGAAGACCGCGGATTTTCCCGCGGCGTTCAAGGCCGCGCAGGCCTCGGGCCTGCCCGCGATCGTGCATCTGAAGGTCGACACCAACGCCTCGACCCCGGGCCTGACATTGGAAGGCATCCGCGCCAAGGCTCTGGCCGGGCAGGGGCATTAAAGGGCGATCTCCCTGTCCTGGACGCGATGCAGCGCCATAAGCGCGTTGACGCGCGTCTTCGCGCGCTATGGTGCTGCGCTGGCGCCCGGGACACGAGCCGGCGGCGGCCAAAAGGGGCTCCCCGGGGGCTTGACTTCTGTCGACTGACGAATTATGAAATTCGTCACTGATCAATCCGGAGACGAAGGCCATCGCCATGTACCCCGCCGTGAATGTGAAGCCCGGGCCGGAGGAGACGCGCGCGCGGATCATGGAAGCCGCCGACGCGCTGTTCCGCCGGCTCGGCTTTGCCAAGACCACGGTGGCCGACATCGCCTCGGAACTCGGCATGTCGCCGGCCAACGTCTACCGCTTCTTCCCGTCCAAGAACGCCATCGTCCAGGCGCTCTGCCAGCGCTGCCTCGCCGAGCTCGAAGCCAAGGTCTGGGCGGTGGCGCGCTCGCGCGAGCCTGCGCCCGAACGGCTGCAGCGCCTGGTGCTCGAGGTCCTCGCCTATCACAAAGAAAACCTTCTTGAGGAACAGCGGGTTAGCGATCTCGTTCGGTTTGCCATGCAGGAGAGCTGGCAGGCCATCATGGCGCACAAGGAGATCCACCGGACCGTCGTCGAGCTGATCCTGCGCGACGGCATCGAGGCCGGCGACTTTGACCCGGTCGATCCGCGCGAAACCTCGGCGACCATCCAGCGGGCGCTGGTGGGCTTCTGCCACCCCATCCTGCTCGAACAGGGCCTTCAGGAAGGCGACAATCTCGAAGCCGACGCCCGGGCCGTGACCCGGCTTCTGCTCCGCGGCATCACCAAGCGAAAGTAACCAGCCATGACCCAGTCCCCCAGCGTGTCATTGCGCCCAGATAGTGACGAATACTCATTTTCGTCAGTCATCAATCGTCAAGTCGCCACATTCCTGGAGCGCCTGAGCGGCGATATCAGCGCGCCAAGGATCAGCGTGCTAAGCCGCGCCGCCCCGGCCCGGGCCCCGTGGCGCCCGGCCCTGGTCGCGGTCTTCGCCGCACTGGTGCTCGCCGGCTGCCAGGCGGAAACCGCGCCGCTCGCCAAGATGCCGCTCGCCAAGATCGAGCGTCCGGTTCAGGTCCAGCGCGTCGCCTTCGAGAATGGCGCCGCCGCCCGCGAGTTCGTCGGCGTCGTGCGCGCCCGCTACGAAACCGATCTCGGCTTCCGCGTCAGCGGCAAGATCACCGAGCGCCTGGTCAATGCCGGCGATCGCGTCCGCGTCGGCGATGTGATCGCCCGCCTCGACCCGCAGGACCTGCGGCTGCAGGTGGAAAGCGCCGAGGCGGAACTCGTCGCGGCCACCTCGAGCCTCGCCCAGGCCGCCGCCGATCTCGAGCGCTACACGACGCTGAAGGCACGCGGCTATGCCCCGGTCGCCGAGTTCGACCGCAAGAAGACGGCGAACGACGAGGCCGAGGGCCGCGTCAGCCGTGCCCGGCGCGCCCTGGACATCGCCCGCAATCAGCTCGCCTATGCCGATCTCAAGGCCGACGCCGACGGCGTCATCACCGCGACGCGCGCCGAGCCCGGCCAGGTCGTTGCCGTGGGCCAGGCGGTGGCGCAGCTCGCCCATCGCGGCGAGAAGGAAGCCATGGTTGCGCTGCCGGAGACCTGGCTCGGCGATGTGCGCCAGGCGGCCGCGAAGGTGCGGCTATGGTCGGACGGTGACCGCGTTTATCAGGCGCGCCTGCGCGAGCTGTCGCCGCAGGCCGACGCCGCGACCCGCACCTATGCGGCGCGCTTCACCATCCCCGATGCCGATGACGCCGTCGCCTACGGCATGACCGCGACGGTCACGCTGTCGCGTCCCGGCGAGGACGCCGTCGCCAGGCTGCCGCTCTCCGCGGTGCTGAACCGCGGCAAGGGTGCCGCGGTCTTTGTGGTGGACGACGGCGGCGCGCTCGCCTTGCGCAACGTGACGGTCTCGGCGTTCAACGGCGACGTGGCGCTGGTCTCGTCCGGCGTCAGCAATGGCGAACGGATCGTCACGCTCGGCGTGCAGAAGCTCGAGCCGGGCGTCAGGGTCCGGGCGATCGAGGCCACGAACTAGAGTTCAATTCGATGTCGATCAGTCGAATACGCAGCGCGAACATGGGCGGTCTCGTGTCCCGGGCGCAACGCAGCACGAAGCGAAGCGGAATGGTGCGTTGCAGACACGAGAGCTAGCTCAACGAATTTGAGCGGGAGCGGCGTCATGAAGCGTTTCAATCTCTCCGAATGGGCGATCACGCACCGGGCGCTGGTGCTGTTCATGATCCTGCTGATCGGCGCCGCCGGCCTGTTCTCCTACTATAAGCTCGGCCGCGCCGAAGATCCGTCGTTCACCATCAAGGTCATGAACATCCATGTCGGCTGGCCGGGCGCGACCGCGCCCGAGCTGCAGACCCAGGTCGTCGACAAGATCGAGAAGAAGCTGCAGGCGCTGCCCTATCTCGACCGCGTCACCAGCTACACCCAGCCCGGCACCGCCTTCATCCAGGTCACCCTGTCCGACACCACGCCGCCGCGGAAGGTGAAGGACCTCTGGTATCAGACGCGCAAGAAGGTCGGCGACATCCGCGGCGACCTGCCGGCCGGCATCATCGGTCCGACGTTCGACGACGAGTTCGGCGACGTCTATTCGGCGCTCTACATGCTGACCGCCGACGGCCTGGGCCTGGCCGACCTCAAGCGCAGGGCCGAGGACATCCGCCAGGTGCTGCTGCGGGTGCCGGCGGTCAACAAGGTCGATCTGATCGGCGTGCAGCCGGAGAAGATCTTCGTCGAGTTCAGCCACGCCAGGCTCGCCACGCTCGGCATCACCCCGCAGCAGATCTTCGACAGCGTCGCGCGCCAGAACGCCGTGACCGCGGGCGGATCGGTCGAGACCTCCGCCGACCGCATCCACCTGCGCGTCACCGGCGCGTTCTCCGGCGCCGAGGCCATCGCCGCGGTGCCGGTGCAGGCCGACGGCCGGGTGTTCCGGCTGGGCGACATCGCCACCGTCAAGCGCGGCTACGAGGACCCGCCGGGCTTCCTGGTTCGCGAGGGCGGCAAGCCCGCGCTCGGCATCGGCGTCTCGATGCTGGACGGCGGCAACATCCTTGCGCTCGGCGAAGAGCTCAAGAAGGCGATGAAGACGGTCACCGCCGAGCTTCCGGTCGGCATCGAGATCACCCAGGTGGCCGACCAGCCGCACATCGTCGGTGAATCGGTGGCGGAGTTCCTCAAGACCTTCGTCGAGGCGCTCGGCATCGTGCTGCTGGTGAGCTTCCTGACGCTCGGGCTTCGCACCGGCATCGTCGTCGCGCTGTCGGTGCCGCTGGTGCTGGCGATCGTGTTCATCGTCATGTACGCCGGCGGCCTCGACCTGCACCGCATCACGCTCGGCGCGCTGATCATCGCGCTCGGCCTCCTGGTCGACGACGCGATCATCGCCATCGAGATGATGGTGGTGAAGATGGAGCAGGGCTTCGACCGCGCCCGCGCCGCGACCTACGCCTGGACCTCGACCGCGTTTCCGATGCTGACCGGCACGCTGGTCACCGCCGCGGGCTTCCTGCCGGTCGGCTTCGCCAATTCGAGCACCGGCGAATATGCCGGCGGCATCTTCTGGGTCGTGGGCCTCGCCCTGGTCGCGTCCTGGGTCGTGGCGGTGCTGTTCACGCCCTATCTCGGCCTGAAGCTTCTGCCGGATCTTGCGAACAAGGCGGCAGCCCGTCACGCGCAGCACGATCCGGAGGCGGTCTACGACACCCGCATCTATCGCGCGCTGCGCCGCGTCATCGAGCTCTGCCTGCGCTGGCGCAAGACCGTCGTCGCCGCGACCGTCGGCATGTTCGTCACCGCCATCGCCGCGTTCGGCCTGGTGCAGCAGCAGTTCTTCCCGACCTCGTCGCGCACCGAGCTGTTCTTCGAGATGCGGCTGCCGGAAGGCAGCTCGATCGGCGCCACCAACGCGACGGCCAGGGAGGCGGAAAAGCTCCTGACCGGCGATCCGGATATCGTCACCTATACGAGCTATGTCGGGCAGGGCGCGCCGCGCTTCTGGCTCGGCCTCAATCCGGTGCTGCCGAACGCGAACTTCGCGCAGATCGTCATCGTCACCAAGGACCTCGAGGCGCGCGAGCGCGTCCGGGCGCGGCTGGAGAAGGCGCTGGCCGACGGCGCGCTGCCGGGCGCCCGCACCCGCGTCGACCGCTTCGTGTTCGGCCCGCCGGTCGGCTATCCGGTCCAGTTCCGCGTCATGGGGCCCGATCCGCTCAAGGTCCGCGACATCGCCGAAGACGTGCGCAAGGTCATGGCGGAAAACCGCAAGCTGATCGATCCGCACCTTGAATGGGGCGAGCAGGCGAAGTCGATCCGGCTCGAGGTCGATCAGGATCGCGCCCGCGCCATCGGCCTCACCCCGCAGGACGTCGCGCAGACGCTGCAGACCCTGCTCACCGGTCTCCCGGTGACGCAGTATCGCGAGGGCATCGAGACCATCGACGTGGTGGCGCGCGCCGTGTCGTCCGAGCGGCTGGACCTCGCCCGGCTGCCGAGCCTGACCATCTCCACCCGCAACGGCGTCGCCGTGCCGCTGTCGCAGATCGCGCGCATCAAATACCAGTACGAGGAGCCGATCCTGTGGCGGCGCAACCGCGACCTGGTGCTGACCGTGCGCGGCGACATCGTCGACGGCGTGCAGGCGCCGGACGTGAGCAACGAGATTCGGCCGCAGCTCAAGGCCATCGAGGACGCGCTGCCCTACGGCTACCGCATCGAGACCGGCGGCGCGATCGAGGAGAGCGCCAAGGCGAACGCCTCGCTCGCCGCCGTGTTCCCGGTGATGGCCGTGGCGATGCTCGCGATCCTGATGATCCAGTTGCAGAGCTTCTCGCGGCTGCTGCTGGTGTTCTCGACCGCGCCGCTCGGCATCATCGGCGGCACCGCCGCGCTGTTGATCGCCAACCGGCCGTTCGGCTTCGTCGCGCTGCTCGGCATGATCGCGCTCGCCGGCATGATCATGCGCAACACCGTGATCCTGGTCGACCAGATCGACCACGACATCGCCGAAGGCCACGGCCGGCATCGGGCGGTGATCGACGCCACCGTCCGCCGCGCGCGCCCGGTCGTGCTCACCGCGCTCGCCGCGGTGCTCGGCATGATCCCGCTCGGCGGCAGCCTGTTCTGGGGCCCGATGGCCATCACCATCATGGGCGGCCTCCTGGTCGCCACCGTGCTCACCCTGCTCGTGGTGCCCGCGCTCTACGCGCTGTGGTTCCGCGTGCGGGAGGACGAGACCGAGGCGATCCCGCCGCACGAGAACGCGATCGAGGCGTTCGGCCACGTGCCGTTCCGCGTCGCCGCGGAATAACGGGACGGTGCACGCATGCGATCAGGTGCACCGGACCACGAGACTGGGTCCCCGCCGATGAGGTCTTCATCGCACGAGCGCGATGCGGATCCCGCGCGGGGGCGAACGGAAGAGAGGCCACGCTCTTTCAACGCTTGTCCTGCCTCCCCGGGGACCGGCGCGAAAGGCTGAAGGCTCTGTCCACCGCTTGTCTTGCCCCCCGGGACGAGCGCGAGACAGCGCGGCACTCTCTCCACCGTTCCTCTCCGCGAAAGCGGGGACCCATACCTATGTTAGCCGCGGCCGGCTTCGATCGCATGCGGCGCGATTGGGGCGGTGCGCTCCCTCCCCCTGAAAGGGGGAGGGTCGGGGTGGGGGTCCCTTCGGGCGTCGAAGACGCATGTCAGTGGCGGGTCAACCGCGCGCCCCGGCACGCCAACGCGAACGAGACCGCGCTGCTGCCACGCTCAATTCGCTAATCTTCGCAGCGATGACTTCCAGAACACCATCGAGATTTTCAGTGACGTCCGAATTCCAGAAGCGCAGGACCGTCACGCCCCTTTGCCTCAGCCATTTGTCGCGTTCACCATCGCGCGTCCCGGCCTCGGCGTGCTGGCCGCCGTCGAGTTCGACCGCGAGAGCCAGTGCCGGACAATAGAAGTCGAGAACGTAACGGCCGGCCGGATGCTGACGGCGAAACCGTGCGTCATCGAGTTGGCCATTTCTCAGCCGCTGCCACAGCCGCCTTTCAACGTCGGTTCCGTCGCGCCGCAGTCTGCGGGCAAATTCTGTTTTTCCGGGCGTGCGGTTGAAGCGGTTTTCTGATCCCATCGAATTTATCACCGCGCGACCGCAGACCCCCACCCCAACCCTCATATGCGCTAGGTTAAGCATGTCATCAATCGGTCTGACTGTTTGCTGCGCTTGCGTGGTGGCTCACGGAGGTGAC
>JAIESI010000065.1 GCA_019746135.1 Xanthobacteraceae bacterium | reverse complement strand
ACCGAGGAAGAGAAGGTCGAGATCGCGCGCAAGCACCTGATCCCGAACTCGGTGGCCAAGCACGGCCTCAAGACCGAAGAGTGGTCGATCACCGACGACGCGCTGCTGATGCTGATCCGCCGCTACACGCGGGAAGCCGGCGTCCGCAACCTCGAGCGTGAGCTTTCGACGCTGGTCCGCAAGGCGGTGAAGGAGCTCACGATCGACAAGTCGACGTCGGTCACGATCGATCCGAAGAAGCTCGAGGCCTATCTCGGCGTGCCGAAGTATCGGTACGGCGAGGTCGAGGCCGACGATCTGGTCGGCGTGGTCACGGGGCTTGCCTGGACCGATGTGGGCGGCGAGCTGCTCACCATCGAAGGCGTCATGATGCCCGGCAAGGGGCGCATGACCGTCACGGGCAACCTGCGCGACGTGATGAAGGAGTCGATCTCGGCCGCGGCGTCCTATGTGCGCTCGCGGGCGGTCGCCTTCGGCATCGAGCCGCCGCTGTTCGACAAGCGCGACATCCACGTGCACGTGCCGGAGGGGGCGACCCCGAAGGACGGCCCGTCGGCGGGCGTCGCCATGGTCACGGCGATCATCTCGACCATGACCGGCATCCCGGTGCGCAAGGATGTCGCCATGACCGGCGAGATCACCTTGCGCGGCCGCGTGCTGCCGATCGGTGGCTTGAAGGAGAAGCTGCTCGCCGCGCTCCGCGGCGGCATCAAGACCGTGCTCATCCCGGAGGAGAACGCCAAGGACCTGGTGGAAATCTCCGACAATGTGAAGCGCGGGCTTGAGATCGTCCCGGTTTCGCGCATGGACGAGGTCATCAAGCGCGCACTGGTGCGCGTGCCCGAGCCGATCCAGTGGGACGAGGCCGCTAAGCCGGTGGAGACTTCGGTCGACGCCGTCGTCGAGGAGGATGGCTCCGGGCTCACCGCGCACTGAGCGGATCACCGAAACGAATGTTGCAAAGGGCGGCGCCGCACGCGCCGCCCTTTGTCGTCAAGCGCCACGTTCGCGGCCGTCCTGCGCAAGGAGATGGGCAAAAGGCGTGATAGGGTCGGGCCATGGCCCGATATGCTGCCCTGCTTCGCGCGGTCAACGTCGGTGGCACCACCGCGCTGCCGATGTCGCGACTGAAGGCGGTCTGCCTCGACGCGGGTCTCGAGCATGTCGAAACCTACATCGCGAGCGGCAACGTGGTTTTCGAGAGCAAGGCCGCGCCGGCGAAGATCAAGGCCACGCTCGAGGCCGCCCTGCGCAAGGAACTGGGCAAGCCGGTCGGCGTGGTGCTCCGGTCGGCTGCCGAATTGCGCGCCGTTCTCAAGGCCAGCCCGTTTCGCAACACCGAGCCGAAATACACTCACGTGATTTTCCTGGACACGGCGCCACCCGCCGATGCGCTGGACCATGTGCGGGGCCGGCGCGACGAGGAATTGCGGCTGGCTGAGCGGGAAATCTACGTCCACTATCCGAGCGGCATGGGGCGGTCGAAGCTCCGGATTCCGGCGGCGAGCGAGGGCACCGCCCGCAACATCAACACCGTCACCAAGCTGGTGGAGCTCACGTCGAAACCGTGACGCGCGCCGCGATCGGCTGGTCGCGGACCACGCCCGCCGCACCGTACTCGCGCATCACCGTTTCGATACGCTGCGTCGGGTCCGCCTTGCGGTCGGCGATGGTCGCGCCGATGTGCCGGCCCCGCTCGACCAGCCAGGCGCCGTAGGGCTGGCGCTGGGCGTTGTAGCGTTGCAGCGCCGCGTCCACGCCGCCGGAACTGGCCGCCAATGCGTCCGCCAGCGCTTCGGCGTCCAGCGCAGCTTTCATGACGCCCGAGGCCACATGCGGGCGGGCGACGAAGGCGGCGTCGCCGACGAGCGCCACCCGTCCGGCGGCGACGCGGGGCGCTTCCAGATCGAAGATCGGCTGCAGGATGATCTGCGCGGTGCCGTTCACCAGCGCCGCAAGCTGCGGCGCGAGCAGCGCCGCGGCGTCGCGCCTGATGCCCGCGATCAGCTCGGGCCGGATTAGCGGCGGCGGGATCGAGCGGCCGTGGCTGCGGCCGCTGGCATCGGTGCAAAGCGCGGTGAGGGCGGCTTCGTCGGCCGGACGGAACCAGACGAAATGGCAGCAGCGCTCGCCGGGCTCGCCCTGCGGCACGGGCATCGGGATCGACAGCAGCAGCTCGCCGTCCGGAAAGCCGAACACCATGCGCCTGAACATCAGCTCGTGCAGGTCGGGCGCAAGCTGATGCGGCGCGACCACGCCGCGCCAGGCGACGATGCCGGCGTAGCGCGGCGCAAGCTCGGGAAAAAGCTCAGTCCGCACGCTCGAGTGCAGGCCATCGGCGGCGACCAGCAGGTCCGCATCGAGACGCGCGCCGTCGGCGAAGATGCCCTCCACGCCGTCGGTGTGCTGCTCGATCCCGGCCAGGGTCTTGTCGCCGGAGTAGAGCGCGTCCGGCAGCGCCTGCCGCAGCGGCCGCCAGATGCGCGACCAGGCGCTGGTCACCGCGGGGACGGCGACCTCGTGGACGACGCTGCCGTCCGGCCCAAGCCCGGTGCGCCCGAGCACGTCGATGCCGAGCGAGGCGGGCGCCGTGATCCCCGCCCGCCGCATGGCGGCGAACAGCTCCGGCCGCGTGCCGATGCCGGTCCCGCGATCGCCGAGGTGGCCCGCGGCGCGCTCGCAGACCGCAACCTCCCAGCCCGCGGCACGCAGCAGATGCGCCGCAAACAGCCCGCCGACCGAGCCGCCGATCACCAATGCGCGCTGCCGTGCCAACGTTCTCTCCCGCACCGAACCGTTTCGATGATGGCCGCCGGCGTGCCGCCGGACAAGGCGCGCGGCGCACGCGAATCTCCAGGCCTGAGTCGGTGCTGAGTCGTGCGCGATTCCAGGCCATGGCGATGGCGACAAGGCACTGCCGCGAAGCCTTGTCCCACACCGGAATGCCGTCCGTCTGCACCCGCCAAAGCGCGGGAAAACTTCGATGGCATCTGATGTTTTCGACGGTCGCGTCCCCGCGATGTCCGGTGCCGTCTGCATTTGGCGAAAACGAATCGTTGCAATTGCGGTGGTTCCGGCAAACTCTCCGCGCTCACAACGGCAAACGCGCCGTTGATTCGATGCAGGGAAAGGATCGGTCAGATGACCAAGAACGAGCTCATCGCTGCGGTGGCCGACAAGGCGCAAATGACGAAAACCGCGGCTGCTTCCGCTGTCGACGCGACCTTCGATGCGATTACGGCGGCGCTGAAGAAGGGCGGCGAAGTCAAGATCATGGGGTTCGGTAATTTCCGGGTGGTGAAGCGGGCGGCGCGCGAGGGACGTGATCCGCGCACGGGCGCCCCGGTGAAGATCAAGGCGGCCAAGCGGCCGCGTTTCTCGGCCGGCAAAGGCCTGAAGGACGCCGTCAACAGGTAGCACGGCCCAATCGGTCTCGTGATGGACGCCCTCGCGCTCGCCGCGGGGGCGTTCGTCTATTTGATACGAGCCATCCAGCCCGCTTGCAGCGAGCAGTCGGCGGGGCGATAAGAAGCCCGCCAGCTGGATCCAAGTGGGCGGTTAGCTCAGCTGGTAGAGCGCCTGCTTTACACGCAGGATGTCGGCGGTTCGATCCCGTCACCGCCCACCACTTTGTTTAGAAATTTTCCGGGGGGAGAACGTCATGTTGAGCAAGCTGCTCTTCGCCGCGGTTTTGGCCGTCGTTGTGTTCCTGGATCATTCGCCTGCCTTCGCCGGCGATCCGGTCGGCACCTATAGCGTGGCCGGCAGCAATCCGGGCGGGCGGGGCCGCTACAGCGGCACGGTCACCGTGGAACGCACCGGCGACACGTTCCGGGTCACCTGGGATGTCGGCAGCCAGACCTATGTCGGCACCGGCATCGGCAGCGAGAAGGGCATCGCCGTGAGCTACCGCTCCGGCAACCAGACCGGCCTCGCGATCTACGGCGCAAACGGCAGCAATTGGGAAGGTGTCTGGACCTATACCGGCGGCCGGGAGGTCGGCGGCGAAGTTTGGACGCGGCGCTGAGCGAAACAGCTTCCTTGACTTGCCGGGGAGCGGCCTTTAAGTCCCTGTCACGCCCGCGGGGGCGTAGCTCAGTTGGTTAGAGCGCTGCCCTGTCACGGCAGAGGCCGCGGGTTCGAGTCCCGTCGCTCCCGCCATCCTGCTTCGCGCTATGCGCTTCGCAGGATTTGCATCCTCCGAAGCTTCGGCGAAGGAGGACCACTTCCTTCCTTTCGCATAGCACCCGTGCCGCGGCAGCCGCCTCGGCTTGCAATGCCGCACCGGCGGCGCCACGATCCGGCCGGCTGTTCCAGCATCGAATTCCAACACTCTGAGTGGTTTTAGGGAGCGAACATGAAACTCGCGTTTTTCGACGACTTCAAACTTGGCGTGGTCACGGGCGACAAGGTCGTCGATGTGTCCGATGTGGTGAAGGACATCCCGCGGATGGGCCCGCAAGACGTGATGCGCGGCGTGATCGAGAAGTTCGACCAGTTGAAGGGCAAGCTCGCCGATGCCG
Source organism: Xanthobacteraceae bacterium (assembly GCA_019746135.1). Classification (GTDB taxonomy): domain Bacteria; phylum Pseudomonadota; class Alphaproteobacteria; order Rhizobiales; family Xanthobacteraceae; genus Z2-YC6860. The sequence continues at coordinate 3,589 of JAIESI010000065.1, read as the reverse complement.
CCGCCAAGGGCCAGGGCAAGCCGGTGTCCCAGGTCAAGTTCCGCGCGCCGCTGCCCAAGCCGGAAAACATCATCTGCATGGCGGTCAACTACATGGAGGACGGCACGCTTCCCGAGCCCGCGCCGATCAACGCCTTCATGAAGTCGCCGAGCTCGATCATCGGCGATGGCGACACCATGGTGCTGCCGGACATGCCGGCGACGATCTTCGAGGGTGAGGCCGAGTTCGCCGTGGTCATCGGCAAGAAGGCGTCGAACGTGAAGCAGGCCGACGCGATGAACTACGTGTTCGGCTACACCAACTTCATCGACGGCTCGGCGCGCGGCGTGGTGCCGCCGACCAACGTGTTCTACCAGATGAAGTCGCGCGACACGTTTGCGCCGATCGGCCCGTACATCGTCACCGCCGACGAGATCAAGGACCCGCACAAGCTGCCGATCGTGCTGACCAACAACGGCACGGTGATGCAGAAGTTCAACTCCGACGACATGGCGCACAAGATCCCGCGCTGCATCGAGTGGGTGACTTCGATCCACACGCTGCTGCCGGGCGACATCATCGCCACCGGCACCAACCATCGCGGGCTGAACCCGTTCATGGACGGCGACAAGATCGAGCTCACGACCGAAGGGCTCGGCACGCTTCACATCACGGTGAAGGATGACCAGAAGCGCACCTGGGCGCGCATCACCCGCCTCAAGCACAAGGAAAGCGGCGGCGAGGGCGTTCACACCAAGCAGACCGGCGGCAAGTACGCCAAGTAGGCCAAGTAGGCCAAGTAAGCGGGCGTTGCAGAATACGAAAGGCCCGGCGCGAGCCGGGCCTTTTGCCTACTGGAGCGCGGCGTCAGTGGTTCGCGCCGATGCCGAGAATTTTCCGCGCGTCGGCCGGCGTCGCGATCTCGTCGCCCAGGATCTGGATGATCTTGCCGGCCTTCTCGACCAGCGCCGCGTTGCTCGGCGCGAGCTTGCCCTTTTCGAGATAGATGTTGTCCTCCATTCCGACACGCGGATGGCCGCCGAGCAGCACCGCCTGCGCCACCATCGGGAACTGCCAGAGCGAGATGCCGAAGGCGAACCAGGTGCAGTCCTTCGGCAGAAGATTGCGCATGTAGGTCATCGCTTCCGGGGTCGCCGGCTGGCCCCAGGAAATGCCGAGACAGATCTGGAACAGGCCAGGGCCCTTCACCAGGCCGTCCTCGAGGAATTTCTTGGCGAGCAGCAGGTGGCCGGTCTCGAACACCTCGAGCTCCGGTGTGACGCCTGCGTCCCTGATCGCGAGCGCCATCGCCTTCAGGTGCGTCGGCGTGTTGACGAACACTCGGTCGCCCATGTTGAGGCTGCCCATGTCGAGCGAGCAGATTTCAGGCCGCAATTCCATCACATGCTGGACGCGCTCGGCCGGTCCCTTCAGCACGGAGTCGGCGCTGGGCTTCGAGGGGTCCTTCTCGTCGTGGAAGAACCGCGCACCCGGGCCGGTCGTCAGGTTGATCAGGACGTCGGAATTCTTCTCACGGATGCGCTCCACCGTCTCGCGGTAGAGCGCCTTGTCCATGCTGGGCTTGGTGGTCTTGGGGTCGCGCACGTGGATGTGCACGATCGCCGCACCCGCCTTGGCGGCGTCGAGGCAGGAATTGGCGATCTGCTCGGGCGTCACCGGAACCGCCGGATTGCGGCCGGGGGTGTCCGCCGACCCGGTTACCGCACAGGAAATCATCACTTTTCGCGCCATTTCATGCTCCTTGGACCGGATAGCCGCCATCAACCTTGCGGCCCGGAAGTTGTTGCAGTTCCGCCCTATCGGGGAGGATTATAAGCACGGTTTTGCTTTTGGCGCGCGACCGGACGCAAGACCGGTGCCCACATTTGCTGGTCGCGCGTTTGAGTGCGTGCGTTGAGGGTTGTCCGTGAAGGTCATCATCGTCGGCGGCGGAATTGGCGGTCTCACCACGGCTTTGATGCTGCATGCGCGCGGCATCGACTGCGAGCTGTTCGAGCAGTCGGAAGGCATCCGCGAGCTCGGCGTCGGCATCAACACGCTGCCGCATGCGATCAGGGAGCTGCAGCAGCTTGGGCTGATGGAGCGGCTCGACGCGGTCGCGATCCGCACCTTCGAATTGATCTACACCAACCGTTTCGGCCAGGAGGTCTGGCGCGAGCCGCGCGGCCTCGATGCCGGCTACGACGTGCCGCAATTCTCGATCCATCGCGGCCGCCTGCAGGGCGTGATCCATCAGGCGGTGCGTTCGCGGCTCGGCGAGAGCCGAATCCACATCGGCTGCCGGCTCGGCGGTTTCAAGCAGGACGAAGGCGGTGTCACCGCCTGGTTCTTCGATCGCAACGGCTCGCACCGCCGCACCGTAAAAGGCGACGCGCTGGTCGGCGCCGACGGCATCCACTCCTACGTCCGGTCCGCGCTCTATCCGAACGAAGGGCCGGCGCGCTGGAACGGCTCGATGCTGTGGCGCGGCGCGCTCGACTGGCCGAAGTTCCTCACCGGCCGCTCGATGGTGATCGCCGGCGGCATGGCCGCCAAGCTCGTGGTCTATCCGATCGGCGAAGGCGCCCGCGAGGACCGGCCGCTGACCAACTGGGCGGTGCTGGTGAAGGTGGGCGAGGGTGGCGCGCCGCCGAACAAGGAGGACTGGTCGCGGCCCGGCCGCTTCGAGGAGCTGATGCCGCACGTGCAGCGCTTCCAGATCCCTTACGTCGACGCCAAGGCGCTGATCGAGGCGACGCCGGAGTTCTGGGAATATCCGATGTGCGACCGCGATCCGCTGCCGCGCTGGTCGCACGGCCGCGTCACGCTGCTCGGCGACGCCGCCCATCCGATGTATCCGGTCGGCTCGAACGGTGCCTCGCAGGCGATCCTCGACGCGCGCTGCCTCGCCGACCGCCTGGTCAGCTCCGACAGCGCGATCCACGCGCTCTGGCAGTACGAGCAGGAGCGGCAGCCTTCAACCGCGCAGATCGTCCGCATGAACCGCGGCGGCGGTCCCGAGGGCGTGATCGATGCGGTCGAGGCCCGCGCGCCGGACGGCTTCACCGACGTGAACGCGGTGCTGTCGTTCGAGGAGCGCAAGGCCATTGTGCGCGGCTATGCCGGGGCGGCGGGCTTTGCCCAGGGCCAGGTCAACAAGCCGAAGGCGGCCTGAGCATCGGACGTATGCTCTGGCTGGCAATGGACACCATCCGGGTGCCTGAGTAGCCTTCCCCGTCGGCCAAAGCATCGGCCCGGCAGCGACGCCTCGATCAAGCACGAATGAACGCCCTCGCCATCTCGTCTCGCGAATGAAGCATGTCCCGGTTCTGATCGCCGGCGGCGGTCCCGTCGGCATGACGCTGGCGTGCGAGCTGTCGCGACGCGGCATCGCCTGCATGCTGGTCGAGCGCAACCCGACCACCACGCGCCACCCCAAGATGGACATCACCAATGCGCGCAGCATGGAGCTGTTCCGCCGGCTTGGCGTGGTCGATGCGTTGCGCGCGGTCGCGGTGCCGGAGAGCAGCAATTTCGACGTGTCCTGGATCACCGATCTCACCGGCTACGAGCTGCATCGCTTCCACTATCCGAGCGTGACCGAGTGGCG
>JAIESI010000183.1 GCA_019746135.1 Xanthobacteraceae bacterium | reverse complement strand
CGGCGATCGTTGCGGCACCACGGAGTTGGGCAGATAGCCGAGCTTGGTGAGGTCGCTGTTGAAGAAGCTCTCTTTCGATGTCTGCCCGTTCGGGTCGATCTGCTGGCCGGTCAGGCCGGCACGGAGCGCGGCCGCATAGAGATCGGCCGCGCCCCCATTGCCAAGCGGGCTCGCGGCTCCCGGCCGTTGCTGCTGCTGTTGGGCCGCGGCGGGCGCGGCAGTCTGCAGCTTCGCAAGATTCACGCCTAGTGGCGAGTCGTAGGCGGTATTGTGCGCCTGAATGCGCGCCATGCGCTGACGGTGTTGCTCGCGCAGATATTGCTCACGTTGCTCGCGCTCGATACGCGCACGCCAGACTTCCTCGGATTCGACCGCTGGCCCCTCGCGCACCGGCTGCGGCGCGGGAGTAAAGGGATTCGTCGTGGGTCTCTCGGGTGCCGGCGGCGGCGCGGGTTGAAACACCTGCGCCGGCGTCGGATCCTCGATGATGCCATCCGGCACGTTGCGCTTCATCGCGTCGGCGTAGGTCGATGCGGGACCCGATGCCGGACTATCGGGCCCGCGATCGCCGCGGAAATACAATCCGCGCGTCGTGAGTCCGTAGAGGATCACGCCGAAGAACAGCACTACGAACACGATCGCAGCGATCACCGGCAGCCGGTTGAGCCGACGGATTTTCGGCGCGGGCCCGCCGGCATTGAGATCAAGCGACTGCGCCATCACCACCCTCCCCTAACCGCGCTGCATGACCGAGACGGGACTCGTCGGCTTCGCGCCAGTCGCCGTCACCGCATAGGCGCGGCCGAGATCGAGCTGTTGCGTCGAAAGTCGCGCCAGGATCGTGCCGTCGAGATTGTCCACCACATAAGCAAGCGCGATCGCTTTCTGATCGGTTCGTTGATCGGTCGCGACCGCGTAACCCCAGCCGCGCAACGCCGCCTCGAGCGCCTGGCCGAACGGTGAGCCGTCGGATTTGAGGATGATCGTTCCGCTCGCCGGGCCAACATGCTCAGCAAGGCGGCTGACCATATCGCCGGCGATGGCGTTTGCCGCCGCCGGCGACAGCTCGACACGCGACGAGCTTGCGACAAGACCTGACCTGCCGAGCGTGCTGCATGCGCCGAGCAGCAGTGCGAGCAGGCCGACCGGAACGATGCGGCGTGTGATCATCGTCATCCTCCGCGCCTGATCGTGATCTTTTCTTGAGTCCACCATCCGACGCCCGAGACGAGCACCGCTTCGTCGATGTGAAAGTCGACGATCATCATCGAGCCCTTCATGCGGTAGTTGACAATGCGGTTCTCGCCGCCCGAGATTGCGAACAGCACGGGCGCATCAACGCCGGCGAGTGATGACGGAAACTGGATGTAGGTCTTCTGCCCGTCCGAATAGACGCGGGTCGGCCGCCAGCTCGCATTGCCGCTGACGTAATAGGAGAAGTTGAGTTGCTCGGCCGGGACGTTGGCGCCGGGGATCGTGCTGGCCTCAAGGCGCGCATTGATGTCCGCCATCCGCGCACCAACGCCCTCAGGATATTCGAAAGCGACACGCGCCATGTATTGCGTCGCATGCGATTTGAGTTGGAGATGATAGGTGCGCCGCGACGTCGTGACGATCATCGAGGTGACGAGGCCGGGCTCGGACGGCTTGACGATCAGATGAATCGCCTGCCCGCCCGGCGCACCCGATGTCGCCGGTTCGACCTTCCAGCGCACGGTGTCGCCGACGAGGACATCGCGCACCACCTCTCCCGGCTGAAGCTCGATATCGCAAACCTGCAAGGGCGAGCACACGATCGATGGCTGGATCTCGCCATAGAGAAAGATGACTTTGCCGTCCGGCCCGTGTGTCACCAGACCTGGCGCGGCACGCCAGCGTCCCGAAAGATGCGTACCCTTCGCCTCGTTCTGGTTCAGGCGCTGCGCGGCGGCGTGATCGACCAGGACCGTCGCAAGGGTGGCCGCAAAGGCGATGGTGACGAATGTCAGTCCGGATCGGCTCGATGTCATGACTGTTTACTCCGCAGCCTTTTCACAATTGCGCCGTCCAGTCGAAGTCGCGCAGGTAAAGACCAATGGGATTGAGACGGATGGTCTGCTCGTCCTGGGGCGGCGTCAGCACCACCGTCGCGACACCGCGAAAACGTCGGGTCGAGAGCTCCTTGCCGCGACGGTCGCGCTCGATCTCGGCCCAATCGATCTGGTAGCTCTGGTTCGAGAGCGCGACGACGTTGCTGACCTCGATCGAGACGGTCGCGGTACGCGCTTTGTTGAAAGGCGAGTTCGCGCGAAACCAGGCGTTGACCTTTTCGGTCGCCGGATCGGCGGTCCGCAGCAGCGCGTAGGTCCGGTCGATATATTGCTTCTGGACCGCGGTATCGGGCGAGACGGATCGGAAATTGGAGACGAAGCCGGCCAGCGTCGCCCGCACCACCCGCGCGTCGGCATATTCGATCTGCTGCGGAAAGCCTGCGGTGACAGCGCTGCCGAGCTTGTCCACTTCTATGATGTACGGGACGAGCTTGACCTGCGTGCTCTGATAGAGCGCGTAGGACGTCGCGATCACCGCCAACGCCATCCCAGTGATGCCGACAATGCGCCAGGCGGCCGCGGCCCTCACATAGGAGCCGTAGCGCTCATTCCATTCCTGCCGTGCCGCGAGATATGGATTCTCCGGTGTCGTCTGCCTCGCCATCCCCCACCCTCGCCGCCCTACTGGCGTTCGTCGGCATTGTTGTTGCGTTGCCCCGATTGCGACCTGCTTCTGCGTTCATCGAGCTTTGCGTTGGCGAGTCCGAGCGTCGACGCGCCCCACGTTCCCGGAACGCCAATCGCCTTGTCGCGCGCCGCTGACGACAAGGCGCCACCAGCGGCGCCGATTGCGTCGGTCATCCCCCGCAGCGCGGCCGCGCCGAGTGACGCGCCGCCACTGCGCGCACCGGCATAGCTCGACGCACCCACGCGCGCCGCGCCGGCGCCGAGCGCAGCAGCGCCGGCCGCCATCGAGCCCGCGCCAGCGGCAAAAGCGGCCGTCTGGCTCCCCGCCCGCAAGGCTTCCATGCCGCTCGAGACCGAGACGCCCTGCACAACGCCCTGGACGATCGAGGGGACGTACATGGCGATCATGAACACCACGACCGAAATGCCGGCGATCGCGAGCGTGGACAGGAATTGGTCCCCGGTCGACGGCGAGTTGGCGAGATTGACCAGAACCTCGGAGCCGATGCGCGCGATCATGACGAGAGCCATCAACTTCATGCCGACCGAGAACGCGTAGACGAGATAGCGAACGGCAAAGTCCTTGGTGAAGGACGAGCCGCCGAGGCCAAGCATGATCATGCCGGCGAGCAGGCCGACATACATTTCCACCATGACCGCCACGAAGATCGCCGCCACCAGCGCGAAGGCGACCACGACGACGATCATCGCGAACACCGCCGCGATCGCCAGCGCATTGTCCTGAAACAATCCGAACTGCGCCTTCGACGACAGCGCCGAAGCGACCTTCAGGCCGGCATTGAACACGTTGGCGGGCGATGCGCCGCCGCCGCCGACGCCGATCTGAAACAGGCTGTCGACCACGGCCTTGGCGAACGCCGGACCCTGCTCGAGGATGAAAGCGAACAGCCCGATGAACAGAATGCGTCGCACTAGCTCGCTAAACCAAGTATCGAGCGAGGCTGCCTGCAGCCCAAGCCAAACTGCCGCGATGCCGATCTCGATGCCGGCAAGGATCCAGAACAGGGAACGCGCCGCCTGCAGGATCGTCGTCTCCCAACCGCGCGCGGCCGTGACCACCTCGTTCTCCAGATTGGTCAGCAGGCTGCCGTCCTGCGCCATCGCCGGCGCCGCGACCAGAAGCAGAACGGCGATCGTCAGCAGGAGGCGGCTCGCTGTCGGCATGATCGCGCCCTACTCCTTCCAGCGTGGACGCATCGGCTGTCCGCCGCTCGTGTCGTAGTCTGGCTTGGCCTCAAAGAACCCGGACGGCTTCTGGCTCGACGATGGACCGAGGCCAAACCAGGCGCCGCCGCCGGCGAGCACGACGATCGCGATGATGAGAACGATGTGAAGCGGTCTCACCAGCGCGGCTCCATCGTCTGGCCGCCCGATGTCGACGGCGCGGTCGATGTGAAGAACTGATCACGCCGGGCCTGCGCGAGATCGTCCTTCGCCTGCTGCGATTGAAACCATGCCCCCATCATCGTCACTTGTTGTGAGAACAGGCCACGCAGCTTCTGCATCTGGGCGACTTGCTGCGCGGCGATCTGATGCCCCACCTGCAGCGCCTTCATCTGGCCATCGGCGCTTTGCGACAGACCGCGAAGCTGGCCCATCGTCGCTTCCTCTGACGTGAACTGATCGGAGGTCAACCCTGCCGCCTTCAGGCTTGCGCCGATGGTGTCGCGGTTCGTTGTCGACCAGCCCTGCCAGGTCGACGAGAAGGTCGAACCCGTAGGTAAATTGGTCTTGAATTCGGCGTAACTCTTAAATCGCTGCTTCAGGACGTCATCGGCATTGCCCATCGAGAACGCGATGCCCTGCCCCTGGCCGACGAGGTTGCGCAACTGGTTGAGGTCTTTCTCGACCTGCCCCCAAATGTGCTGCGGAAGCTGCGCGGTGTTCTGCAGCATATTCTCGTAGATCTTGAGCTGGTTCTGAATCTGTTGCGCAAGCTGCGTGATCTGTGTGATCTGATTGTTGATCTGCTCGGTCGATTTGCCGACCACGGCGATCAACTCGGAATTGTTGAGGAGCTGCGTCCATTCGGTCGCGCCGCCTCCGATCGCGCCGCCGCCGCCGGCCGCAGCGGGCGTCGCCGCGATGACGCAGGACAACACCGCGATAATGGCGGGGTTACTCTGATAAGAGCGTGTCGGCATCGGCCACTCCCCTTGCATGCAGCCAGCGCGCCGCCCACTCGGACCCATGCGCCTGACGAAATTCGGCGATCCGCGCGAGATCGTCCTTTCCGGTCGCACCGACGAACGCGAGTGTCACCGGGCCAAGCGCCATGTCGAACAGACGGCGGCCGACCGGCGAGACGACGTAGTATTCGCGCTTCGGGATCGCGGTCGCGACGATCTCCACCTGCCGTTCGTTGAACCCGATGCGCTCGTAGAACTCTCGCGTGCCGGTCTCGCGCGCCCCGCCGTTCGGCAGGCAGATCTTCGTCGGGCAGGATTCCTTGAGAACATCGATAATGCCCGAGCGCTCGGCGTCGGAGATCGACTGCGTCGCGAGAACGACCGCGCAATTCGCCTTGCGCAGGACTTTCAACCACTCCCTGATCTTGTCTCGGAACGTCGGATGGCCGAGCATCAGCCAGGCTTCGTCGAGAATGATAAGACTCGGCGCGCCGGTCAGGCGCTTCTCGATGCGGCGGAAAAGATAGAGCAAGACCGGCACGAGATTGCGTTCGCCCATGTTCATGAGCTGCTCGATCTCGAAGGTCTGAAATTCCGACATCAACAGGCCGTCCTGCTCGGCATCGAGCAGGTGGCCCATCGGGCCGTCGACCGTGTAGGAGTGCAGTGCGTCCTTAATCTCGCGAAGCTGAACGCCGGACACGAAGTCCGACAGCGAACGTCCGCGCGCGTTCGCCATCAACGCGACCTGCCGTGCGATGGCGTTGCGATGATCCGGCGTCACCTTGACGCCCTGCAACGCCACCAAGGTCTCGATCCACTCCGCCGCCCAGGCGCGATCCGTATCGTCCTCAAGCTCGGCGAGCGGGCAGAACGACAGGCCCTCCCCTGCCCCGACGTCATAGTGATCGCCGCCCGCCGCCACGGTCAGCGGAAACATCGACCGCCCTTTGTCGAAGCAGAAAAGCTGCGCGCCGGCGTAGCGACGAAACTGCGCCGCGATTAGCGCGAGCAGCGTCGACTTGCCCGATCCCGTCGGCCCGAACACCAGCGTATGACCCACGTCGTCGGTGTGCAGGTTCAGCCGGAAAGGGGTGGAGCCGGAGGCGACCTGCATCAGCGGCGGCGCGGCTGGCGGATAGAACGGGCATGGCGCGGTCGGGCTGCCGGACCAGACGGCGTTGAGCGGGATCAGGTCCGCGAGGTTGCGCGTGCTGATGAGCGGTTCGCGGATGTTGGCGTACCAGTTGCCTGGGAGCGACCCGAGGAAGGCTTCCGTGGCGTTGAGCGTTTCGATGCGCGCGCCGAAGCCCTCTGCCTGGATAAGGCGTCGCACAGCCTCCGCCTTCTCGCGCAGGTGCCGTTCCTCAGTGTCGAAGATGACGACAACCGGCGTGTAATAGCCGTAAGCGACGAGACCGGATGACGCCTGGCCGATGGCGTCCTCGGTTTCGGCGACCATCAGGACGGCGTCCTGGTCGATCGAGCGGCTCTGCGTCTGGAAGAGTTGGTCGAAGAACGGCCGCACCTTCTGTTGCCACTTCTTGCGCGTCCGCTCGAGGCGGGTGCGCGCCTCCTGGTCATCCAGGAACATGAACCGGCTCGACCAGCGATAGGTCAGCGGCATGAGATCGAGCGCATTGAGAATGCCGGGCCAGCTCTCGGCCGGAAAGCCGTCAATGCCGATGACGGCGAGATAGCGATCGTCGACAACGGGTGAAAGTCCGTGATGAAACTCCGCCGTCACCACGAAATCGAGATACATCGGAATCTCGGGCAGGCGGATCGGGTGGTTCTCGCCGGTGATGCAGAAGCGCACGAACTGAAACAGCTCGTCGTAGCGCGCCCGCCGCACGCTGCCCTCGTCTTCGACCTCCTGCGTCTGCATCCGCCGGATCGAGAGTACGTTGCCGAGATATTGCTCGACTTCGCGGATCGACGTCAGGAAGGTGTCGAGCGTCTTGTCGGCGAACGATGTCGATCGGCTCTCGTCGTCCGAATAGACATAGCGCGACAAGCCCGACTTGCGCCGCTCGGGCGGCCGATACGTGAGGATCAGCGCATGCTCGCTTTCGAAATGCCCGGCATTGGCTTCGAAGCGCCGGCGGCGTTCATTGTCGATCGCCCGCGTCACCGGATCGGGAAAGTGGCAATCCTCGCGCGCGGGATAGGCCTGCGCCGGCACGCGCACGGCCTCGACCTGAATCATCCACCCCGACCCGAGACGCGCGAGCACCGCGTTGATCAGTCGCGAGACCTCGTTGCGCTCCACGTCGGTCGAGCTTTCGCTGTCGGGGCCGGCGAAGTACCAACCCGACATCAACGAGCCATCCTTGAGCAGGATCACGCCGGGCGCGACGAGACCGGCATACGGCAGGAGATCAGCGAAGGACGGTCCGCTATGCCGAAAGTCGCGCAACGCCACCATCGCTTTCCCCTTCAGAAGCGCCGCCAGGGCGTTGACGTTGGACGATAGTGCGGCCGGTAGCGAATGTGCCGCAGATAGACGTGCCGCATCATCGGATCAGCCTTTGCCATCATGCGCAGGATGCCGACGATGCCGCTCCACACGAGCAGTCCCAGCAAGACGGAGAACCAGGTCAGCACCACAAAAATCAGAATGACGGCGGCGAGCCCGGTCATCAGCACCAGCTCGCGATCGGCGCCGAGCAAGAGGCTCGGACGCGACAGCGCGCGATGGATCCGCGAGTGATGAAGATTGGAGAAGGCCTCAGCCATGCGGCAGGTCCTTCTGCTCACTGGCTTCGACCGTGCCGATCGATGCACCCGAAGCGCCAAACAAGCCGACGATCTGCGTCGCGCCGAGCAAGATGCCGGCGACCAGGACGACATACATCAACCGCCGCGCGAAATCGTTCAGCTCGCCGCCGAAGATTAGCATGCCGCCGGCAACCGCGACGGCCGCCAGCGCGATGAACCCCGCGACCGGGCCGGTGATCGATTGCTGGATTTGCTGGAGCGGGCCCTCCCAAGGCAGGCCCCCTCCCCCGCCCGCCAATGCGGGTTGCGCAGCGACGACCAACGCGACGCATGTGACGAGACCAAGCGCAAGGCGACGTTCAAGCGACACGTTGCTCCTCCTCCCGGCAGGATTGGATCCGATATTCGCCGCGCGCGAAGCCCTCGACGTGAAGAATGTCGCGCACGACGCGGCCGCGCGCGGTCTTCTCGATCGAGACGATGAGGTCGACAGCTTCGCCGATCAC
>JAIESI010000182.1 GCA_019746135.1 Xanthobacteraceae bacterium | reverse complement strand
TAGCTGGCACCCGGGTTGAGCGCGATATACGGGATATCGAGCGCGCTCAGCGTCTCGGCGACCACGTCGCTGCCGAAGGCAGGCGCATTGGTGCTGTAGGGGACCTGCAGCCGCTCGACTGCGTGAACGTCAGGGTCCTTGGCGGTGGAGGATTTCGGTGCCATGTGCTGCTGTCCCCAGTGTGCTTGTGTCAATTTTCAGCCGGCCATCCATACGGCCGCCGGTCGAAACTGACGGAGCACGCTTGCGGACGCGGCAAAAGCGCCCGAAAAAGACCATAGGGCGCACCGGCTGTCCATATGCTTTCGCGCGCCGCCGGAGCGCGAAGACACGCGAAAAGTCATGGCTCAAAAAGCGATCCGGCAGAACGCCCCACGCGTTCTGCCGGATCGAACGTTCAGTTTCGGCGACCGCCTATTTCGGCGGATTCGACGACGTCGGCGTGGCGCCCAGCGTTCCGGATGCGATCGCGTCGTCGATGGACTTCTTGCCAGCCGGCGCAGCAGGAAGGCCGAGCACGCGCCGCAGCTCGTCACGTGCAGGCCCGAACTCCTTCATGAACGCCGGCGCATCGAACATGGCCTGCGCCGCCGCCACGCCCGCCACGTGACCGCCCAACACGTCGCGTGGATAGTGCACGCCCACCACCACGCGGTTGTGGCCGTACTCGAGATTGCGCTCGGACAGTTCGTACCGCTTCTCCGGGACCATCTCGGCGAGCACAATTGCTGTCAGCGTGCTGTTCATCACGCCGCCGCTCGGATAGCCGTATGGCAGGCGCGTCGTGTTGTCCAACGCCTTCACCTCGGAATTGACGAGGTGCGGCCGCTTCCGGGCCCAGATGTCCTTGGTCTGCATCAGAAGGATGCGCGCGTCGGCGTGAAGCGTCTTGAAGAATGCGTCCATCACCGGGAGATTTGCAGCCTTGAAATTCGGTCCGAGCACGTCGTCATAGACGTAGATTGTGAGACGGTTGTCTTCCAAAGCCCGCTTGCTCTGCTCCGGCGTGCGATTCTTTTGAACTTCCAGGACGCTCGCCATGTCCTGTTTCTCCGCTTCCGAGCCAAGCGGCGGCGGCGGCGGCACGAGCTTCGTCAGCTCAACTTGGCCAGGCTTGAGAAAATTGAACTCCGCCGCGAATGCGTTTCCGCCTGCGGCCAGAGCCAGGATGGAAAGAGCCAGCGTCAGCTTGCGCGCGGTCATAAAGACCTCCTCTTCCAAGGCTTCACAAAAGCGACATTTGCACGCTCAGCGCTAACATTTGATGAAAATTTTATAAACCGGCGAAACCATGACTTTTGAGTAAATGCTAAATAGCACGCTGAAGATCCGTAGATTTCCGACGTTCGGCATCCGCGATAAGGTAAATCCGACAGCAAAATGGGCTATTTCAACAGGAGCAGGCACGTGAAACTCTGGATCAGCACGGCTCTGGTCACAGCTCTGGTCACAGCTCTGGTCTTGGCGTCCGCTGCGGCATTTGCGCAGTCGCCCCACGCGGGACTGCAGACGCGGCCGGTCAAGGCACTCTCCGAGCAGCAGGTCGCGGATTTGCGGGCCGGGCGCGGCATGGGCTTGGCGCTGGCCGCCGAGCTCAACGGCTATCCGGGACCGCTGCACGTGCTGGAGCTCGCCGACCGGCTCGACCTGTCGGCGGAGCAGCGCTCCAAGGTGCAGCAGCTCTTCGACTCCATGAAAGCTGAAGCGATCCCGGTGGGCTCGCAGCTGATCGAGCAGGAGATGGAGCTGGACCGGCTGTTCGCAACCCGCACGATCACCGCCGAACGGCTCAAGGCGATGACGGCTTCGATCGCCGAGACCCAGGGTGCGCTGCGCGACACCCACCTGAAATATCACCTCTCGACCGCGGGGCTTTTAAGTCAGCATCAGATGCAGCGCTATGCCGAGTTGCGCGGTTACAGCGGCGGCAACACGCACCATCAGCATCAACACCGCCAACATCACTAGCGGCCGGCTCATACCCGACGACATCGCGACCAGGCGCGTGAGCGAAGCTCTGTGTATCGCCGCTCGCGCGCTCGTCGCGGTGCTTTGTTCTGCGGTGGGTCAAGCTGGAAGCACCGGCCATATCGCCCCAATGGGGTTTGCCGGGCTCGCGCCCGACGTCATCAAGAAGCAATCGATATCTGAGAGCCCCGGTCTGAAACGGCCTCCGGCAAGCGCCATCCCTTGACCAGGCTATAGATCACCGGGATCACCACCAGCGTCAGCACCGTCGAACTGACCATGCCGCCGATCATCGGCACGGCGATCCGCTGCATGACCTCCGAGCCCGTCCCGGTGCTCCACATGATCGGCAGCAGGCCGGCCATGATGGCGACGACGGTCATCATCTTGGGACGCACGCGCTCCACGGCGCCGAGCATGATGGCTTCGCGCAGGTCGGTACGGGTGAACGGCTGACCATGGGCCGCTCGTTTGCCTTTCACCTCCGCGAGCGCGTGATCGAGATAGATCAACATGACGACACCGGTTTCGGCCGCGACGCCGGCCAGAGCGATGAACCCGACCGCGACCGCCACCGACAGGTTGAACCCGAGCCACCACAGCAGCCACAGGCCGCCGACGAGCGCAAACGGCAGCGACAGCATGACGATCAGGGTTTCGGTGACGCGTCGGAAATTGAGATACAAAAGCAGGAAGATGATCAGGAGCGTGAGCGGGACGACGACCTTCAATCGCGCCTCCGCCCGCTGCAGATATTCGAACTGGCCGCTCCAGGTCGCGTAGTATCCAGACGGAAACGCGACGCCGGCCGCGACCGCCTTCTGCGCCTCGGCCACGTAGCCTCCCAGATCACGGCCGCGAATATCGACGAACACATAGACCGCAAGCTGGCCGTTCTCGGTGCGGATGGTGGTGGGACCGCGCGCAAGCCTGACCGACGCCACTTCGCCGAGCGGCACGGTTCCGCCTGCCGCGAGCGGCACCAGAACATCGCTGGCGATGCTCTGCGGATTGCTGCGCAGATCGCGCGGATAGCGGATGTTGACCGTATAGCGTTCACGGCCTTCGACCGTGGTCGTGACCGCCTCGCCGCCGAGCGCCATCGCCAGCACGTCCTGCACGTCGCCGACCGCGAGACCATAACGCGCCAGCACATTGCGGTCCGGCGTGACGTCGAGGTAATAGCCGCCGATCACCCGCTCGGCGTATGCGCTGGCCGTGCCGGGCACCGATTTGAGCACCTGCTCGACCTGCCGGGCGAGCTTCTCCATTTCTGCCAGGTCAGTGCCGAATATCTTGACCCCGACCGGCGTCCGTATCCCGGTGGACAACATGTCAATTCGAGCCTTGATCGGCATGGTCCAGGCGTTGGACACGCCGGGGAACTGCAGCGCCTTGTCCATTTCCGCGACGAGCGAGTCGACGGTCACGCCGGCGCGCCATTGCTGCTTCGGCTTGAGGTTGATGATCGTCTCGTACATCTCGGTTGGCGCCGGATCGGTCGCCGTCGATGCGCGGCCGGCTTTGCCGTAGACCGACTCGACCTCCGGGAACGACTTGATGATGCGGTCCTGCATTTGCAGCAGCTCGGCTGCCTTGGTGACCGAAATCCCCGGCAAGGTGGTCGGCATGTAGAACAAGGTGCCTTCGTTCAGGTTCGGCATGAACTCGGTGCCGAGACGCATGGCCGGGAACGCCGATGCGACCAGCATCAGAATGGCGGCCAGGACCGTCGCCACCCGGGCCTTGAGCACGCCGGCAATGACGGGGCGATAGCTCCAGATCAGGATGCGGTTGAGCGGGTTTCTATGCTCGGGAATGATCCTGCCGCGCACGCACAGCACCATCAGGGCCGGCACCAGCGTGACCGACAGCAGCGCGGCAGCCGCCATCGCAAATGTCTTGGTATAGGCCAGCGGGCTGAACAGCCGCCCCTCCTGAGCCTCGAGCGTGAAGATCGGCAGGAACGAGACCGTGATGATCAGCAGACTGAAAAACAGCGCCGGTCCGACTTCCGCCGCGGCGTCAATCAGCACCTGCACGCGGTTTGCGCCCGGCGGCGCGCGCTCCAGGTGCTTGTGCGCGTTCTCGATCATGACGATCGCCGCATCGACCATGGCGCCGATTGCGATGGCGATGCCGCCCAGGCTCATGATGTTCGAGCCGAGACCCAGCGCCTTCATGGCCGCAAACGCCATGAGCACGCCCACCGGCAGCATGAGGATCGCGACCAGCGCGCTGCGCACATGCAGCAGGAACGCGACACAAACCAATGCCACCACGATGCTTTCTTCGAGCAAGGTGGTTTTCAGCGTTTCGATCGCGGCGTGGATCAGCGTCGAGCGGTCATAGACCGGAAGGAGACTCACACCCTGCGGCAGGCTGCTTGCCAGCTCCGCGATGCGCGCCTTGACCGAATTGATCACGTCGAGCGCGTTTGAGCCGAAGCGCTGCAGCACGATGCCGCTGGCAACCTCGCCTTCACCGTTGAGCTCGGTGAGCCCGCGCCGCTCGTCCGGCCCGAGCTCCACCCGTGCCACGTCCTGCAGCAGCACCGGCGTGCCGCCGTCGATCTTGAGCACGATCTTGCGAAGGTCGGGGACGCCTTTCAGGTAGCCGCGGCCGCGCACCACGAACTCAAATTCGGACAGCTCGACGGTGCGGCCGCCGACGTCCATGTTGCTGGCGCGGATCGCTTCGCGCAGTTTCGACAGCGGAATGCCGAACGTGCGCAGCCGCTGCGGGTCGGCCACGATGTTGTATTGCTTGACGAACCCGCCGACGCTCGCGACTTCGGCGACGCCATCGGCGCGAGAAAGCGCATAGCGCACGAACCAGTCCTGCACGGATCGCAGCTCGGCGAGCGAACGATCCTTGGCCACGACCGCGTACTGGTAGACCCAGCCCACCCCGGTTGCGTCGGGGCCGAGCGTCGGCGTGACGCCGGACGGCAGCCTGCGGGCGGTCGCGTTGAGGTATTCCAGCACGCGCGACCGGGCCCAGTAGATATCGGTCCCATCCTCGAAGATGACGTAGACGAAGCTGACGCCGAAGTAGGAAAAGCCGCGCACCACGCGCGATTTCGGCACCGTGAGCATCGCGCTGGCGAGCGGGTATGTGACCTGGTCCTCGACCACCTGCGGCGCCTGGCCGGAATACTCGGTGTAGACGATGACCTGCGTATCCGAGAGATCGGGGATGGCATCGAGCGGCAAGTGCCACAGCGCATAGAGCCCGGCCGCCACCGCAAAGGCGGTGGCGATCAGGACCAGGACGATGTTGCGCGCCGACGCGGCAATCAGTTTGCCGATCATGGCGCGTTGCTCGCATCCGCGAGGCCCTTGAGCGCGGCCTTGAGATTGCTTTCCGCGTCGATCAGGAAATTTGCGGATGTCACGACCAGATCGCCGTCCGCGATGCCGTCGCGGACCTCCACATAACCGTCGCCGCGCCTTCCGAGCTGCACCGGCTTCGGTTCGAACCGGCCGCCCCCGCGGTCGACGATGACGGTCTGCCGGCTGCCGCTGTCGATCACCGCGCTGTCGGGGACCGCGAGCACCGGATCGTCGCCGCCCGTGTTGATCTCGGCCTCGGCATACATGTCGGGCCGCAGCACGAGGTCCTTGTTGGCAAGCTCGATACGGACCCGGACCGAGCGCGTTGCCGCGCTCAGATACGGATAGACCAGGGCAACTTGGCCTTTGAACGTGCGGGCGGGATAGCTGCGCACCCGGACCGCCGCGTGCTGTCCCGGGGTGACAGCGGCAAGCTCCCGCTCGGGCACGTCCACCGTCGCCCATACGCTGCTGTGATCGGCGATGCGAAACAGCACGTCGCCCGGCATCACCCGCATGCCGTCCGTGACGTTGCGCTCCAGCACGATGCCGTCGCGCGGCGCCTCCCACGTGAACACCAGCGGCACCTTGCGGGTTCTTTCGATCTCGGCCATCAGGTTCGGCGGGGCGGCATAGTTGAGCAGCCGCTGGCGCCCGCCGCCGAGCACGTTCGATGTGGCGCCGCCACGGAAATCGAGCGATGCCAGGTAGTCCGCCGCCGCTGCCGCAATGGCCGGGCTGTAGATGCGAAGCAGCGGCTGGCCCTTGGTGACCTCGCTGCCGGTGGTCACGTCCTCCACCGACTCCACAAAGCCCTCGGTCCGGACCGAGATGACCGCGATCCGGCGTTCGTCGAGCTGGATGATCCCCGGGGCGCGCACCGGCACCGAGATGACCCGCTGCCTCGCCGCTTCGGTGGCCACGCCGACGCGTTGCAGCTTGCCTGGCGAGACCTTCACCGCGCCCGCGTCGTCGTCCT
Organism: Xanthobacteraceae bacterium; assembly: GCA_019746135.1. Classification (GTDB taxonomy): domain Bacteria; phylum Pseudomonadota; class Alphaproteobacteria; order Rhizobiales; family Xanthobacteraceae; genus Z2-YC6860. The sequence goes on along the minus strand of JAIESI010000182.1, from coordinate 1,774 downwards.
CCCCCTCGTAGACGGGGATGTAATCCATCCCCATCGAATCCTTCTTGGGCGTCTTGGACACATCAGGCAGGCCCATCGGGTTGCGGTAGTAGAGAATCCGCTTGTCGCCGCCGGCCGTCGGCCGGGACGGCTCGTCGAAATTGATGTCCTCGCTTGCCTGCACCGGCCGGAACGCCCGGCCATCCGCCGTGCTGCGAGGGCCGGCCGAATACTCGGGCTTGCCGTCAGGGTCCTGGTAGTAGATCACCGGCCCGCTCGGCGCAGGCGCAGGCGCAGCGGTGGTCGCAGCAGGCTGCTGCCTGAAGTGATAAAGGCCGCCGACCCCCGCCGCCATGACGGCGGCAAGGATCAGCAGAGATCGGGCCGAACGTTTCATGGCACGACCTTGAGGACCAGCTTGCTCTGCACCGAACCGGTTTCGCCCTGCACCTTGGCGCCCAGCGACAACTGCCAGCGCCCCTCCATCGGCAAGTTGGTCTTGAAGCGGTACTCGCCCGGCTTTTCTGGCGGCAGTTCGGCAAGCGGCGCTGTCATCGAAGCCATGCCGTCCGGCGCCATATCGATGCGCTTGGCGAAGATGACGGCGTTGGGCACCGGCTGCCTGGTGCGCCGGTTGACCAGCGTGACCGCGACGATCGCACCATCGCCCTGCTTCACGTCGGTTTGCACAAGCTGAAACTCGAAATCCTTCACGTCCGCCAGCGCGGGGGCCGCGAGTGGGGCCAGGGCAAGCCCTGCACACAGCGCCAAGCCCGCACGTCTGTTGATCCGATCCATGGCTAGTTCTCCCAGTTGAGCTGCATGGAGCCGCGCACCATTACGCGCGACCGCCAGCTGCGCGCGGGTGCGCGCAGCTCCTTCAATGCGGCTTCAGGCTTTGGGAGGTTTTGGCAGAGGCGCCAGGGAAACGCCGCTCAGCGTGCGATCCTGGCGCCCAGCGAGCTTATGGGATGCTGCGGGCGGGGAGGAGATCCACGATGGCGCCGGCACCGAAAGCAATACGCTCGCCGCACATATCGCCATCTGGCAATGCTTGCTGCAGTCAGGCATCGGCGTCTCGTCCGGGCAACACGGCATCGCATCCGGCATCGCCGCGCCACTCTGTGCAGACTGGCCGTCCGCCGTCGCGTGCAGCCCGGCGGCTTTTGCCGCACCCACAACGGCCATAGCTGGACCGCTCAGCGGTGCCAGCACGAGGCCGAGCAGCGCCAAGGCCGCAAGCAGCCGGCCGATGGTTGGAGACATGCGCACGACGATAATATAGCACACCGCGCCATTCGCGGCACCTACAAACAAATTTGATTGGTAAGCGAAAAGTTCGGCTGCCCGGATTGGCCCGATTCTGTTGGTTAAGCGCTGCAAAATCCCGGTCATTTCGAAGCCGTGCCTGCCCCAACGGGCCGGTGTCCAAACGGCCTATTTGTCAAGGCGCGCCAGAATCGCCTTCATCTGATCGATCTCCCGCTGCTGGCTTTCAGCAATTTCCCCGCAAAGCTTTTTGAGCTCGGCATCAGTGACCGAGGAACGATCGCACATCAGGATAGCGCCTGAGTGGTGAGGAATCATCGATTTGATGAACTGCACATCTCCCACGCCCGCTTGCAGCCGGATGCCGAGAAAAAACAAGACGAGGGCAACGACTGCGACGCCGCCGAAAATGAGATTCATGCGCGTATCCGGGTACATGGCGCGCATCACGCCTAGTACCCGGAATCAGAGCTGAGTGATACGGCGGCCTTTGAAGGGCTTTTGGCGGACTCGTTTCTTGGTCCAC
>JAIESI010000201.1 GCA_019746135.1 Xanthobacteraceae bacterium | reverse complement strand
TGCAGCACGTCGACGGCCTCGGCCGCCCGCGCGCACTGCTCGTTCTCGTGCACGTCGGTGAGCACCGGCAGACCGAGCGTGTCGCGGATCTCGGCGAACACCGGCAGCGCCTGCTCGAGCCCGAGCCCGCGTGCGCTTTTGCCCGACGTGCGGTTCGCCTTGTCGAACGAGGTCTTGTAGACGAGACCGATCGCAAGCCGGGAGGCGATCTCCTTCAACGCCGACGCCATCTCCAGCGCATGCGCCCGGCTTTCCATCTGGCAGGGGCCGGCGATCAGCGCGAGCGGCAAGGTGTTGCCGAAGCGCGCCTTGCGCACCTCGACAACGGCGTTGGGAATGAGCTTCGCGTCCATTGCGTCCCCTTTTGGCGGCGGAAGCGCGCCGGGTCAACGCTCAAATCTGCTCAAAAACCAGGGTTGCGCCCATCGCCGCATCCGGACCGACGACGAGGTTTGCCATCCGGCCGGAACTTCGGAGATTCTCGGCACGAAGCCCTCGTTCGACGGTCTCCAGGTCGCGCACCGCAAAGCGGAGCGCAGCCAGCCTCGCGCCACGCCGGGTCGCCGGCGGCTCGGTGCCGAAATGGTCGCGGAACGCCGCGGGCTCCATCACCTGGATCCGGCCGCGCGGCGTGCGGATGCCGATGCCGGCCGAGGTCGCCTGCGCCTCGCGCTCGCCGGTGAAGGCTTCGAGAAAGATGTGATGGTCGCTCGGGTTCTCGGCGACGAGCACGACGCCCGCGACCGCCGTCGCGGTGTTGGGGTGCCGCTGGAACGCCGGATTCCAGAAGCTCTCCGGGTGGCGGTGCTGGCACGTGAAGAAGCCTGCGTCCGGCGACTGCGGGTCCGACGCGAAGGCGAGCGCAAACGCCACCCTGATCGGGGTGCCGTCGGGGCGCTCGCCCTCGCGCTCGAACTCGTAGAGCTCGAAGTCGCCGATGCCGGCCCGGCGAAATTCCGCCGCGTCAGCCGCGCCGCGGCCCTCCAGCACCAGCATGGCGAGCCCCTCCCCGCGCGAAAGAAAGTCGCGGTTGAACGCGCCGAAGGAAAAGAAGTGCGGCCCGTGCGGTGCGATCTCGGTGGCGTCGGCGACGGTCAGGAGCTCGATGAAGGTGCCGGGAAGCTGCACGATATGGTTCTGCGTGCCCCAGGCGCGCGGGTGGCGGTTGCGCGAACCGACCTGAAAGCCGAGCCGCCGGTAGAGCGCGGCGGCCGGGTCGAGGTCGCGCACCGCATGCACGATATGGTCGAGCCCGCGCGCCATGTCGGCGCTCCCGCCTCAGCGGATCGCGGAGAACGCGGTCGGCCGCAGCATCGAGGTCTTGATGTTGGCGATCAGGAGCCCGTCCTTCTCGCTCTCGTCGCGCGCCTTGTGCCACTCCGGGTCGGCCTGGAACGCATTCCACTTCTGCTCGCGTTCGGCAAGCGACTCCCAGGCGAGCAGATAGTGCAGGTCGTTGTTGCCTTCGCCGATCAGCACGGTCCAGAAACCGGCCGGCCGGATGCCGTGCTTCTTCCAGATGTCGAGGGTCTTGGTCTCGAAGCGCTTGAGCAGCGCCGGCAGCTTGCCGGGGATGCACTGGTAGATGCGAAGCTCGTAGATCATGACCATCGTCCTCCATTTCGATCAGGATTGAGACTTTGCGTTGGCATGGCGCCTCGCACAAGCAGCAAAGTTGTGGCTGTTGCGGCGGCGAACGGCCAGGTCTACGGCCAGGTCTGTCCGGATCAGGCGGGAATCTCGAACTCGATCCACAGCGGATAGTGATCGGACAGGCGGAAGCTGAGCTGCTGCGTCGTCAGCCCGGCGCCCTGATAGACATGAGGCCGAAAGTCGAAGTTGCCGCCCGACTTGAGCGTCATGTTCAGCAAGGGCCGGTTGTTTTCGGCGAACCAGGCGATTTGATCGTAGAAGCTCGACCGGTTGGGCTGCCCGTCGCGGTCGAAAATGGTGCGGGGCAGATCGCGATGCTGGGGTGCCACCGTCAGGCCGCGCGAGACGAATGCCTGGTAAAGCGGGTCGTCGCGGCGATCGATGTTGAAGTCGCCGAGCGCGATGAAGTTCTGCTCCCATTCGGTGGCTCGACGCGCCCAATCCTGCATCCATCGTGCGACTCCGGCAATTTCGCCGATGCGATCCTGCGAGGTGTCGCCGTAGATGACGTGCAGCGTCGTCAGCACGAAGGTGGACGAGCCGGAGCGGAATCCGACCGCATAAGGCGTGCGTGCAAACTGTTGGCGCAAAACATTGGCACCTGTCTCCGCCAGCCACTCGGGAGGCACCACCAGCTCGCAGGCCAGCCCGGACATCTGCACCCGGTGGCTGTCAAAGATGTACGCAAGCCTTTCGCCGCCTCCGGCGTCGCCCACCGTGATGTCCGTCATGACGAAGTTCCAGGCCGGACCGAGCGTCTTCATCAGCGTTCGCAGCGATTTCAGATTGCCACCGACCTCCTGCACGGCGATGACGTCGAAACGCGAAATGATCTCGGTGATCGCCCAGAGGCCCCGCCAATCGCGCTTGGGGCTGTCGCTCGCCGCCGCAAGCCATTTCGTCGCCAGGCTCGCGAACTCGCGGATATTCCAGGTGGCGATGAGCAGGTTGCGCGTGGTGTTGCGCTTCGGCGGGATGGCGGCATCAAGCGCAGCGCGCAACCGGTTCATTTCGTTGCGGACCTCGGCCGGCGTGCCCGGCAAGGTGAGATCAGGCAGTGCGTCCGACATGGCGTCGCCCCCCGATGGCGGAGCGGTCAGAATACACCAATTTCGCGCACGCGGACCGGGCCGGAGCGGCTGCACCAGCCGGCTGCGCTCCCCCGCCATTTCAACAAGGGATCGCCACTGGGCCGCAGCGGGTTCCCGCAATGCTGCCGCAATGTTACTGCCGCTAGAACGGATCGGACTGCGCCCCGGGTGCCGGAACATGCGGATATTGCTCGTCGAAGATGAAGCGGAGATGGCCCGGGCGCTTTCCTCGGCACTCAAGGGCTACGACATGGTCGTCGACCATGTGCCGACGCTTGCCGAGGCGGAAGAAGCGATTTCTGCCGACGTGCATGCGGCGGTCCTGCTCGATCGCCAGCTTCCCGACGGCGACGGTCTCGCCCTGATCCCGAAACTGAGGGCGCGAGCCGACGGCGTGCCGATCATCGTGCTGACAGCGCGCAGCGAACTGGCAGACCGCATCGCCGGGCTCGACAGCGGAGCGGACGATTATCTGGCCAAGCCGTTCGCGGTGGAGGAATTGTTGGCGCGGTTGCGTGCCGTGCTGCGCCGGCCGGCCGGGTTGCAGCCTGACAGCATGCGGGCGGGCCGTCTCGCCTTCGACGTCGGTCATCGCGAGGCGAGCGTCGACGGACGTCCACTCGACCTGCCACGGCGGGAGCTGCTGGTTCTGGAAGCCCTCTTGCGACGCATGGGTCGGACCGTGTTGCGCTCGACGCTCGAAGAAGCCGTCTACAATTTTGACGACGAAATTCAGTCGAACGCGCTCGATACGCATGTATCGCGGCTGCGCCGCAAGCTCACCGACACGAACGCGGGCGTCGAAATCCACAGCATCCGCGGCGTCGGCTATTTGCTGAAGCAGGTGCCGTGACCGATCACGCTGAAACATACAGCCTGTGCTCACGGCTCAATTGGCGAGTTATTGCGCTTCAGGCTCTCTTGCTCGTGGCGCTCGTCATGCTCGTCATCGGTGCGCTGTGGGGGACGGGCTTCTTGCTCGTCGCCCGCGACGAGGATCGCGTCATCGACGTCGTGCAACGGGCGCTCGCGCGCGACGCGCAGGGCGGCCTGGTCCTGCGCTCAACGGCCGAATTCAGAGAGTTGCGCCAAGAGATCCCCGACGTCTGGTTCCTGGTCCGGGACCGGCAGGGTCATACTCTGTCGGAAGGTGCGGTGCCGCCCGAGTTCGCGAAAATCGGCGATGCGCTCGACCATATCAGCCAGGCCCGCCTCGGCTGGCAGCTCCTCGAGGACGATCCGCGCAAGCCACCCGCGCGATTGAAGCGCGTCAACACCGACGCGGGCAACGTCCAGGTGCTCACGGCGACCCAGGGAAAATTGTCTGGCGGCAAGGCTCTGCTCACCACCGCACTCATGTTCGTCGGTGTCGCCCTTCCCGGCCTGCTTTTGATGGCGGCCGCGACCTTCATCGCGACACCGATGGTGGTCCGACGTGCTTTCGCCGGCCTCGATGCGGCCGCAGATCAGGCCCGCAGGATCGACATCCATCGGCGTGGCACGCGGCTGTCGGTGGATCGCATCCCGCTGGAGGTCGTGCCGCTGGTCTCCGCCGTCAACGATGCGCTCGCGCGCCTGGACGAGGGCTACTCACGTCACAAGCGCTTCGTCGCCGATGCCGCGCATGAGCTGCGCACACCGATCGCCATCCTCAACACGCGGCTGGAGTCGCTTCCGCCGGGTCCGGACCGGGCCCGCCTGATCGAAGACACCGCGCGGCTTGCCACGCTGGCTGAGCAACTGCTCGACATCCAGCGGCTGGATCGATGCGGACATCCGATGACACGGGTTGATCTCGTGACGGTCGCGCAGGGAGTGGCCGCCGATCTCGCCCCGCTCGCGATCGCAGCTGGCTATGAGTTGTCGTTCGACGCCGCGGCCGAGCATATCGAGACGCTGGGTGACCGGGCATCCCTGGAACGGGCGCTCACAAATCTCGTGCAGAATGCGATCCAGCACGGCGGTCGTCACGGCGCCATCAGCATTCATGTCAGTCGGCCCGCGACCATCGATGTCACGGATGAAGGCACGGGCATTCCGCCGGATCAGCGCACCCTGATCTTCGAGCCCTTTTACCGATTGGCTCCGCTCGATCGAGGTGCCGGTCTCGGCCTCAACATGGTCCGCGAGATCGTGCTTTTCCACGGCGGCCACGTCTCTGTGCTGGACGGGCCAAACGGCGGCGCGTGCTTTCGCATGACTTTGCAGCCTGCCCCCGCACAACAACACTGATTCACTCCGATCCGGGTCGCTTCGGCGACGAAGCGCAATGCTGTCGCAATGCTGACCAGCGACGTTGCGCCGGCCTCGTCGCCGATTTGCGAGGCGCGACCAAGATGCTGGAGTGCCCATGCCGAACGATTTCCTGTCATTCTTCCTCGCCTGGATGTCGGCCCCGCGCAGGGTCGGCGCAATCGCGCCATCGGGAGCGGCGCTCGCCGATCTCATAACCCGCGAGATCACGCCGTCGAGCGGCCCGATCCTCGAGCTTGGCGCTGGCACGGGCGCATTCACCACCCAATTGCTGAAGCGCGGCATCCGCCAGCAACACCTCACATTGGTGGAATACGGCTCCGATTTCATGAAGCTCTTGCAGGCACGCTTTCCAGGCGCCCGCGTCCTCTGGATGGACGCCGCGCGGCTGGCGGGCGAGCGTCTCTACGACGGTGCCCCGGTCGGTGCGGTCATCAGCGGACTGCCGCTGCTCAACATGTCGACCCGCAAGACGATCGCCATCCTCAGCGGCGCGTTCAGCTATATTCGTCCGGGAGGAGCGTTCTACCAGTTCACCTACGGCATGACCTTTCCGGTGCCGCGGCCCGTGCTGGACCGACTGGGACTTCGCGCGACGCTGGTGGACCGCGCGATTCTGAATGTGCCGCCCGCCGCCGTGTACCGGCTGTCGCGCCGGCCGCAGATCAATCTCGTCGCCGCCAACGCGTCGCGATGGGCCAGGCAGGCCAGGCCGATTGCGGATGATCGGCGAATACTCTGTGTCACACCAGCCGGCTGCGCTCCCCCGCCGCGCCGATGAAGGACGAGAACAGCGGGTGCGGCTCGAACGGCCGCGACTTCAGCTCGTGCGGTGCTGCACGCCGATGAACCAGGGATGCCATCCGATATCCAGGATGCCGCGTTACGTAAATTGCGTCTTCTGTACAATGCCGGGCGGATCGACGATCTGCGCGTGCCGCCCGGCAATCGGCTTGAAGCACTGAAAGGAAACAGGGAAGGCCAACACTCCATTCGCATCAACAGTCAATGGCGGATCTGCTTCATCTGGAAAGACAACCATGCCCACCAGGTCGAAATCGTCGACTACCACTAACCGTCTTCACAACCCGCATCCGGGTGAGATTCTGCTTCAGGAGTTTCTCGCACCGATGAACCTGACGCGGACCAGGCTTGCCACGGCTATTGGCGTGCCGCCCCGGAGAATCAATGAAATCGTGCTCGGCAAGCGCGCGATTACGGCCGACACCGACCTGCGGCTCGCGCGGTATTTCAGGATGCCGGAAGGTTTTTTCCTCGGCCTGCAGAGCGACTACGAACTGATGGAGCGCAAACGGCAGATCGGGGAGCAGTTGCGGGCAATCAAGCCGCGGGCCGCGTAGCCTGGGGCACAAATCAGCGGCAACAGCCCGATTACACCAGCCGGCTGCGATCCACCGCCGCGCCGATGAAGGACAAGAACAGTGGGTGCGGCTCGAACGGCCGCGACTTCAGCTCGGGGTGGTACTGCACGCCGATGAACCAGGGATGGTCCTGGTACTCGATCGTCTCCGGCAGGATGCCGTCGGGTGACATGCCGGCAAAGCGCATGCCGTGCTGCTCGAGGCGGTCCTTGTAGGCGGTGTTGACCTCGTAGCGGTGGCGGTGCCGCTCGGAGATGTCGGTCGCCCCGTAGATGTCGGCGATCTTGCTGCCGCGCTTGAGCGCCGCGGGATAGGCGCCGAGCCGCATGGTGCCGCCGAGGTCGCCCGCGGCGCTGCGCTTCTGCAATTCGTTGCCCTTGAGCCATTCGGTCATCAGGCCCACCACCGGCTCGGGCGTCGGCGCAAACTCGGTGGAGTTGGCCCCGGCGATGCCGCAGAGGTTTCGCACCGCTTCGATGACGGCCATCTGCATGCCGAAGCAGATGCCGAAATACGGCATCTGGCGCTCGCGGGCGAACTGCGCCGCGCGGATCTTGCCCTCCGCGCCGCGCTGGCCGAAGCCGCCGGGCACCAGGATGCCGTTGACGTGCTCGAGGAACGGCGCCGGGTCTTCCTTCTCGAACACCTCGGACTCGATCCAGTCGAGATTGACCTTCACCTTGTTGGCGATGCCACCGTGCGAGAGCGCCTCGATCAGCGATTTGTAGGCGTCCTTCATGCCGGTGTACTTGCCGACGATGGCGATCGTCACCTGGCCTTCGGGATTGCGGATGCGCTCGTTGATCAGCTTCCAGCGCGCCAGATCCGGCGGCTCGCTCGGGTCGAGCCCGAATGCGCTCAGGACCTCGGTGTCGAAGCCCTCGGCCGAATAGGCCTCGGGCACGGCGTAGATGTTGTCGACGTCGCGCGCCTCGATCACCGCGCTTTCGCGCACGTTGCAGAACAGCGAGAGCTTGCGCCGCTCCTCCTTCGGGATCGGCCGGTCGGTGCGGCAGAGGAGAATGTCGGGCTGGATGCCGATCGACAGCAGCTCCTTCACCGAGTGCTGGGTCGGCTTGGTCTTCAACTCGCCCGCGCTCGGGATGTAGGGCATCAGCGTCAGGTGAACGTAGATCGCGTGGTTGCGCGGCAACTCGTTGCCGAACTGGCGGATCGCCTCGAGGAACGGCAGGCTCTCGATGTCGCCGACCGTGCCGCCGATCTCCATCAGCACAAAGTCGACGCCGTCATTGCCCTCGCGGATGAAATCCTTGATGGCGTTGGTGACGTGCGGAATGACCTGGATGGTGGCGCCGAGATAGTCGCCGCGCCGCTCCTTGGCGAGGATGTCCTGGTAGATGCGCCCCTGGGTGATGTTGTCCTGCTTGCTCGCCGGGTTTCCGGTGAAGCGCTCGTAGTGGCCCAGATCGAGGTCGGTCTCCGCGCCGTCGTCGGTCACGAACACCTCGCCGTGCTGATAGGGCGACATCGTGCCCGGATCGACGTTGAGGTAGGGATCGAGCTTTCTGAGCCGGACCGAGTAGCCGCGCGCCTGCAGGCAGGCGCCGAGGGCGGCTGACGCGAGACCCTTTCCGAGCGAGGAAACCACGCCGCCGGTGATGAAAATGTACCGCGCCATGGGGCTCAATCCTTAGCCTCCGCGAATCGATTCGAC
>JAIESI010000059.1 GCA_019746135.1 Xanthobacteraceae bacterium | reverse complement strand
GCCGGATGATTCGAGGTTGAACATCTCGGAGACTACGCCACCCTCATTTCCAACCAACCCCGCGACGGCACCCGATGAAGAGCTTGTAGAGTCTTGCGAGAAGCGGTTGCGGAGACTTGAGGCGCCCGTCCACCCCATCGAGGGCCCAGCAAGCAAGGCTATGCCTGCTATCGTCCGGCAACTTAACCCGTCTGGACTACATTTTGCGTTTCTCGATCCTCATAATCTCGGGACATTGTCGTTTGATTTGTTCGAAACCTTGGCTCAGCTGAAGCGCATCGACATTATCGCGCATGTCAGTCTCTCAGATCTTCAACGAAATGCTGACCGCTATACGTCCCAAGCGCACGACCAGTTTGACAGGTTCGCTCCGGGATGGCGCAAACACATCGATATTGACATGAATCAAGAGCGGCTTCGCGCCGAAATTCTGAAGTATTGGTCGAAGAAGGTGGTCGCACTGGGGCTGCCTCAAGCAAAGCACTGCCAACTTATCAGAGGCGCGCAGAATCAAAGGCTATACTGGCTGATTTTTTTGGCGAGGCATGAGCTTGCCCATAGCCTGTGGTCGAAGATTAGTTCTGTAGGCAAGGCCCCCGAGTTCGACTTTTAGCACCGTGCCGTTTCGATTCACATTTCGGGTCGACGATGATGAGGCGATGACCGTTCCCTATGATGCGATTACGGACGACATTCGTCACAATCGTGGCTTTACCGACCTACGAGGTCAGCCATCGCGCGCTCAAGAGATTGCTGAAGGAACCAACTCGGTTGCACTAAGAGAATTGCTCGTGCGGCTTGCACAAATTGAATCGCCAATCTTCACTATCGGATGCGACCTAGGGAGGCACACTGATCCTACACATGTGCCGCGGCGTCGTCGGGAGGTTGCTGGCGGATACGTGCAGATAGCAAGCATTCGGTATCACCAAACGAAAACGGAGGCGTACGCTGCTTTCGCAAGGTCTATGGTTGACGCGCTGCGTGTGCGATGTGGAGAGCGCAGCTGGAAAATTGATATTTTAGGAAAGTGGGTGAACTTCAAATTTGATGGCGAACAAGCTGGTGTACAGCCTTCTTTGTGGATTTGGTTTTTCGCTGCGGCTGGCGATCCGTTAGCCGCGATTGAGTCTCGCGAGCGACTGATCACGGCGCTGTGCGAAATCTTCGTCGAGCCAGAGGTGCTCAAGCCATTTACCTAGGCAAGAGCGCAGAGGCTCGTCGGTAATCCTAGATATCACTCCGCCGCCTCGATCCTCTTCTTCCCACCCGCCCGCGCTTCCTTCCGCTCCAGCACCGGCTTGAGAAACTGCCCCGTATAGCTCCGCTTCGCCTTCACCACATCCTCCGGCGTGCCCTGGGCGACGATCTCGCCGCCGCCGTCGCCGCCTTCGGGGCCGAGGTCGATGATCCAGTCGGCGGTCTTGATCACCTCGAGATTGTGCTCGATCACCACCACGGTGTTGCCGGCGTCCACCAGTTCGTGCAGCACCTCCAATAGCTTCGCCACGTCGTGGAAGTGCAGCCCCGTCGTCGGCTCGTCGAGGATGTAGAGCGTGCGGCCGGTGGCGCGCTTGGAGAGCTCCTTGGCCAGCTTGACGCGCTGCGCCTCGCCGCCCGACAGCGTCGTCGCCTGCTGGCCGACATGGATGTAGTCGAGGCCGACGCGGTGAAGGAGCGCCAGCACGTCGCGCACGCGCGGCACCGCCTTGAAGAACTCCAGCGCCTCCTCGACCGTCATGTCGAGCACGTCGGCGATCGACTTGCCCTTGAACAGCACCTCGAGCGTCTCGCGGTTGTAGCGCTTGCCTTTGCAGACGTCGCAGGTGACGTAGACGTCGGGCAGGAAGTGCATCTCGATCTTGATCACGCCGTCGCCCTGGCAGGCCTCGCAGCGGCCGCCCTTGACGTTGAACGAGAAGCGGCCGGGCTCGTAGCCGCGCGCCTTTGACTCGGGCAGGCCGGCGAACCACTCGCGGATCGGCGTGAACGCGCCGGTGTAGGTCGCAGGGTTGGAGCGCGGCGTGCGGCCGATCGGCGACTGGTCGATGTCGATGATCTTGTCGAGGTGCTCCAGCCCCTCGATGCGGTCGTGCGGGGCGGGGGCCTCGCTCGCGCCGTTGATCTTGCGCGCCAGCGCCTTGTAGAGCGTGTCGATCAGCAGCGTCGACTTGCCGCCGCCGGACACGCCGGTGATGCAGGTGAACAGGCCGAGCGGGATCTCGGCGGTGACGTTCTTCAGGTTGTTGCCGCGGGCGTTGACGACCTTGAGCGCGCGACGCTGCTTTCCGCGCCGCGCGTGGATCGGCACGATCAGCTCGCCGGAGAGATACTTGCCGGTGATCGACGCCGAGGCGCCGATCAGGTCGGCGACCTGGCCCTGGGCGATGATCTCGCCGCCGTGGATGCCGGCGCCCGGGCCGATGTCGAGCACATGGTCGGCGGTGCGGATCGCGTCCTCGTCGTGCTCGACCACGATCACGGTGTTGCCGAGGTCGCGCAGCCGCTGCAGCGTCACCAGCAGCCGCTCGTTGTCGCGCTGGTGCAGGCCGATCGACGGCTCGTCCAGCACGTAGAGCACGCCGGTGAGGCCCGAGCCGATCTGCGAAGCCAGCCGGATGCGCTGGCTCTCGCCGCCCGACAGCGTGCCCGACGAGCGTGCCAGGGTGAGGTATTCGAGGCCGACGTCGACCAGGAACTTGAGCCGCTCGCGGATCTCCTTGAGCACGCGGACGGCGATCTCCATCTGCTTCTTGTTGAGTTCGCCCGGCAGCGCCTCGAACCACTCGCCGGCGCGCTTGACCGACATCTCGGCGATCTCGCCGATGTGCTTTTGCGCGATCTTGACGCACAGCGCCTCGGGCTTGAGACGGAAGCCGTTGCAGGCGTCGCAGGGAATGTCGGTGAAATACTTCTGCAGCTCCTCGCGCGCCCAGTCGCTCTCGGTCTCCTTGAAGCGGCGCTCGAGATTGGTGATCACGCCCTCGAACGGCTTCTTGGTCTGGTACGACCGCATGCCGTCGTCATAGGTGAACTTGATGTCGTCGTCGCCGGAGCCGTAGAGGATCGCGTCCTGGGTCCTCTTGCCGAGGTCCTTCCACTTGGTGTCGAGCGTGAACTTGTAGTGCTTGCCGAGCCCTTCCAGGGTCTGCACGTAGTAGGGCGAGGATGACTTGGCCCATGGCGCGATCGCGCCCTTGCGCAAGGTCGCGTCCTTGTCGGGGATCACGAGGTCAGCGTCGATGTGCTGCTCGATGCCCAGCCCGCCGCACTTCGGGCAGGCGCCGAACGGGTTGTTGAACGAGAACAGCCGCGGCTCGACCTCGGCGATGGTGAAGCCCGACACCGGGCAGGCGAACTTTTCCGAGAAGATGATGCGCTCGGCGTTCTCGTTGCGCCCGGCATTGGCCTTGGCGCGGGTGGCGGTGCTGTCGGCGAGCTCGACCACCGCCATGCCCTCGGCGAGCTTCAGGCACTGCTCCAGCGAGTCGGCGAGGCGGGTGGTGATGTCCGGGCGGACGACCAGGCGGTCGATCACGACGTCGATGTCGTGGGTGAATTTTTTATCGAGCGGCTTGACGTCGGCGATCTCGGAGAACGCGCCGTCGACCTTGACGCGCTGGTAGCCCTTCTTGAGGTATTCGGCGAGCTCCTTCTTGTACTCGCCTTTGCGCCCGCGCACGACCGGCGCCAGCACGTAGATGCGCGTGCCCTCGGGCAGCGCCAGCACGCGGTCGACCATCTGCGAGACGGTTTGACTCTCGATCGGAAGCCCGGTGGCGGGAGAATAGGGGATGCCGATGCGGGCCCAGAGCAGCCGCATGTAGTCGTAGATCTCGGTGACGGTGCCGACGGTAGAGCGCGGGTTCTTCGAGGTGGTCTTCTGCTCGATCGAGATGGCCGGCGACAGGCCGTCGATCTGGTCGACGTCCGGCTTCTGCATCATCTCCAGGAACTGGCGGGCGTAGGCCGAGAGCGACTCGACGTAGCGGCGCTGGCCCTCGGCGTAGATCGTATCGAACGCGAGCGAGGATTTGCCGGAGCCGGACAGGCCGGTGAACACCACGAGCTTGTCGCGTGGGATCTCGACGTCGATGCCCTTGAGGTTGTGCTCGCGCGCGCCGCGGATGGCGATGACGCGCCGGTCCTGCGCGTCCTTCGCGGCGTTACGGGCTTCGGACACGCTGCGGCCGGAACGCCGGCCCTGCTCGAAAAGGTCGTTCATGAATTCCGACGGACTTTTTTGGGGGCGCGGCGGCCCGGATTTCTGTTGGATTGACCCAGGAACGTAGTGAGAACGAAGCCGTTTCGCCAGTGCGAAGTTCGAGATATCACCGCAACCCTTTGCCGGCGCGGAACCCGGGCCTTTTCGGGCCGTTGACCCTTGTCTTTTCGGCAGAAAACAGGTGCTGCATGGCGGCTCGCGCGTTCTGGTCCGGCCATATCCGGCTGGCCCTCGTCACGATCCCGGTCGACATCGTCCCGGCCACCAGGGCGGCGGCGCGGATTTCCTTCCATCAGATCCACGAGCCGAGCGGCAAGCGTATCCGCTACGAGAAGGTGGTGCCGGGCATCGGTCCGGTCGACACCGACGAGATCGTCAAGGGCTACGAGGTCAAGAAGGACAAGTACGTGCTCTTGACCGACGAGGAGATCGCCGACGTCAAGCTCGAGGCCAAGAAGACCGTCGATCTGGTGCAGTTCGTCGAGGCCGACGCGATCGACCCGATCTACTTCGAGCGGCCGTATTACGTGCTGCCGTCGGGCGACGACGAGGTCGGCGCCGAGGCTTATGGCGTGCTGCGCGACGCGCTGAAGAACACGAAGAAAATTGGCCTCGGCCAGATCGTGGTGCGCGGGCAGGGCGCGATCGTGGCGATCAAGCCCTGCGGCAAGGGCCTCTTGATGGAGACGCTGCGCTATCCGGAAGAGGTGAAGAAGGCGAGCACGACTTTTGATAACATTCCCGCCAAGAAAGCCGGGAAGGACCTGATCGATCTGGCCGAAGACCTGATCGAGAAGCGGGCCGGCGAGTTTCATCCGGAGAAGTTCAAGGACTCCTACACCGTGGCGCTGCGCGAACTGATCGACGCGAAACAGGAGCACCGGAAGCCGCGCGCCATCGAGGAGGCGCCGCCGGCGTCGAACGTGATCAACCTGATGGATGCGCTGAAGCGCAGCGTGAAGGGCGGCGGTGCCGCCCACGACGACCGGCCCGAGAATGAGCCCAAGACTGAGCCCAAGACACGCGGGCGCAAGTCGATGCGGCGGGCGAAGAAACCGCGAGCGACCAAGACCCGGCGCGGCCGCAAGCGCGCCGAGAAGAAGGCCGCCTGATGCCCGCCCGCGGCGGCCTTGCCGAATATAACCGCAAGCGCGACTTCGCGCGCACTGGCGAGCCGAAGGGCCAGCGCAAGAAATCCGGCAAGCGGCTGTCCTACCTGATCCAGAAGCACGCGGCGCGCCATCTGCACTACGACTTCCGGCTGGAGTGGAACGGCGCGCTGATGAGCTGGGCGGTGCCGAGGGGGCCGAGCGAGAACCCGGAGGACAAGCGGCTCGCGGTGCATGTCGAGGACCATCCGGTCGAGTACGGCAAGTTCGAAGGCACCATCCCCGAGGGCGAGTACGGCGGCGGCACGGTGATGCTGTGGGATCGCGGCACCTGGGAGCCGCACGGCGACGTCGGCGAGGCAATGCGCAAGGGCAAGCTTGCCTTCGACCTGCACGGCGAGCGGCTGCAGGGCCAATGGGCGCTGGTGCGGCTGCGCGGCCGCAACAACGACGGCAAGGACAACTGGCTCTTGATCAAGGAGCGCGACGATCTCGCCCGCGGCGACGTCGGCGCGGTGGAGACGGAAGACACGAGCGTCGCCAGCGGCCGCAGCATGGACGAGATCGCTGCGGGCCGGAAAGTCTGGCACAGCAACCGGAGGAAGGATGGCGCCGGGAACGGCGCGGCGAAGCTCGAGCGCAAGGCGGCCGCCAAGAAAGCGTCCACGACAACGGCAAAGGCCGCGCGCTCAAAAAAAACCGCTCGCGCGAAAGGTTCCCGCGCAAAGCTCCCCGCGTTCGTCAGCCCGCAGCTCGCCACCCTGGTCGACGCGCCGCCCGCCGGTGACGACTGGCTGCACGAGATCAAGTTCGACGGCTATCGCGCCATCACCTCGCTCGCCAATGGCAAGGCGGTGATCCGCACCCGCAAGGGCCTGGACTGGACGGAAAAATTCCAGGCGCTGGTGCCGGCATTGTCGGAGTTGCCCTGCGACAGCGCGCTGCTCGACGGCGAGATCGCGGTGGCCGACGCCGAGGGCCACACCGATTTCGGCGCGCTGCAGAACGCGCTGAGCACCGGCGGCAGGAACATCGGCTACACCCTGTTCGACCTGCTGCATCTCGACGGCGAGGATCTGCGCAGGCGCCCGCTCGACGAGCGCAAGGCGCGGCTCGCGAAGCTGCTCAAGGGCGCCGGCGCGCCGCTCGGCTATTCCGAGCACCTGGAGGGCTCGGGCGAGGAGGTCTTTGCCCACGCCTGCAAGATCAGGCTCGAAGGCATCGTCTCCAAGCGCCGCGACGGCGCCTACGTCTCCGGCCGCAGCCGGAGCTGGCTGAAGAGCAAATGCGGCCTGGAGCAGGAGTTCGTCATCGTCGGCTGGCGGCCGTCGGACAAGCCACGCCGCCCGTTCCGCTCGCTGCTGCTCGGGCTGCGCGAGGCGGGCGAGTTGCGCTACGCCGGCCGCGTTGGCAGCGGCTACTCGGGCGAACGGCTGGACGACCTCGCGGCGCAATTCCGCAAGCTCGAGCGCAAGGGCTCGCCGGCCGAGGGCGTGCCGGCAGCGATCGCGCGGCATGCGCATTTCCTCGAGCCGAAGCTCGTCGCGCAGATCGCGTTCCGCGGCTGGACGCGCGACAACCTGGTGCGGCAGGGCTCGTTCAAGGGCCTGCGCACCGACAAGCCTTCGACCGAGATCGTCAGGGAGCGTGCCATGCCGAAAGCCAAGGCGGGGAAACGCGCGCAGGCAGAGGTGAAGACCGCACCGAAGCGCAGGGCTTCAGCGAAACC
The DNA here is from genome assembly GCA_019746135.1 of Xanthobacteraceae bacterium. Lineage (GTDB taxonomy): Bacteria > Pseudomonadota > Alphaproteobacteria > Rhizobiales > Xanthobacteraceae > Z2-YC6860. The sequence goes on along the minus strand of JAIESI010000059.1, from coordinate 985 downwards.
GTCGGTGGTGACGTCGCGCAGCGCCGACGAAGCCGGGTTCGCCGGCGTCCGCGTCACCCATCCCGACCGCGTGCTGTTTGCCGCGCAGGGCGCGACCAAGCGCGACTTGATCGACTACTACCTGTCGATCGCCGATCTGATCCTGCCGCACGTGGCGCACCGGCCGCTGGCGCTGGTGCGCTGCCCGGAGGGCAGCGGCGGCGCGTGCTTCTTCCAGAAGCACGCCTCGGCGGGTTTTCCCGACGCATTTGGCCATATCAGGATCAAGGAAAAGTCCGCAACCCGCGAATACATGACCATCGACGACGAGCGCGGGCTGGTCGCGGCGGTGCAGGTCGGCGTGCTGGAGCTGCACGTGTGGGGCTCCCGCACCGACACGCTGGAGCAGCCGGACCGCATGGTGTTCGACTTCGATCCCGACGAAGGCCTGCCGTTCGCCATGGTGCGCGATGCGGCGAGCGACATGCGCGACCGGCTCAAAATCCTGGGGCTCGAGTCGTTTGCCATGGCGACCGGCGGCAAGGGCATCCACGTGGTGGTGCCGCTGGCGCCGAAGCACAGCTGGGACGAGCACAAGAACTTCGCCGAGGCGCTGGCGCGGCTGATGGCGGACGAGGAGCCGAAGCGGTTCGTCGCCACCATGTCGAAGGCCAGGCGCAAGGGAAAAATCTTCATCGACTATCTGCGCAACGCCCGCGGCGCGACCGCGATCTCACCCTATTCGACGCGGTCGCGGGCCGGCGCCTACGTCGCGACGCCGGTGTCCTGGCGCGAGCTCTCGCGCCTGAAGGACGCGCGCCCGGCGAGCATCGCGGACGCGACGAAGCTGCTCAAGGCCGATCCCTGGCCGGACTACGACAAGCTGCGGCAGACGCTGCCGCTGGACAAGCTCGCGTAGGGTGGGCAAATCCTACTGCGTCACATAGGTCCTCTGCGATAACGAGCAGTAGTGTTTCCGCAACAGGGACATCGTGAGAGGTTGCCT
>JAIESI010000273.1 GCA_019746135.1 Xanthobacteraceae bacterium | reverse complement strand
ATTGTCCGGCGGATAGGCGCCGATGTAGACGATGTCGGCGTTGGTCGCCTGGATCGCGCGCACCATCGGCGTGAAGTCGGTGGTCGCCGGCGGATAGCTCTGGTCGTAGACGATCCTAAGGCCGTGCTTTTTCAGCTCCTCTTTCGCGCCGTCGATGGCGCTACGGGCGAATTCGGCGTCAGCGCCCAGCAGCGCCACCGTTTGGGGCTTCGGCTTCTGCGCCGCCGCCACCTCGAAGAAACCCTTGGAGAAGGCATTCACGCCGTCGGGGCCGACCGGCACCATCGAGAAGTATTTCGGGTAGTTGAAGTGCCGGTTGATGCCGATCGCCGTGAGGCTGAACGTCATCTTGTTGTGCTGCATGATGGTCGGCATGGCCGGGGCCACGAAGTTCGTGGCGTAGGGGCCGAGCAGGAGGTCCACTTTGTCGACGGTGATGAGCTTGGTGTAGATGCCCGGCACGTTCGAAGGCGTGCTCTGGTCGTCGTAGGAGATGAACTCGACCTGGCGGCCGAGCAGTCCGCCTTTCGCATTGACGTCCTCGCGCCAAAGCTCGATTGCGGCCTGCAGCATCTTGCCGGCCGGCGCGCTGCCGCCGGTGAGCGACAGGCCTGCGCCAACCTTGATCGGCGGGCCGCCTTGTGCGGCTGCGCCCGAAAGCCCGATCAGGCTTGCCAGCGCCGCTGCGGCGACCAGCCGCAGCGCATTACGACGTCCGTTCATCATCGTCCTCCCTCTGCGGGCGGTGCGCCCGCGTCCAGTCACTTCTTTCTCGCCTCGCCGTAAGGGTAGATCAGGGTGCCGGTGGCATCCTCGGGCGGCCACACGATCGGCTGCGCCTTGCCTTCGCGGAACTGATCGAGATTGCTGGGCTGCGCGTTCTGCACCTGGGTCCAGACCTGGCGCGCCTTCGACCATTCGCCGTCGGCGGCGAACGAGAAATCGCCGGCCACAGTCTTGAAGCTCGCCTTCTTCATGTAGGCGGCGAGCGTGTCGTGATCGAGGCTCTTGGTTTCCGTGACCGCCTGCACCAGCGTCTGGCCCGCCGCATAGGCGAACGGTCCCCAGGCGAAGCCGAGCGGATCGATGCCCGCGGCACTGGCCTTGGCGCTGTAGCGCTTGAGGAAGTCGGAGGAGCCCGGAATCTTTGGCGCGGCGGCCGCGGCAAAATTCTCGCCGACGATCAGGCCGTTGGCGATCGGTCCGAGCTGCACCTTGATCGGCGTCACCAGCATGCCGATCATCGCGCCGCCGAACATCTTCGGCGAAAGCCCGATTTCGTTCGCCGCGCGGATGATGCCGACGTTGTCCGGCGGATAAGCGCCGATATAGACGATGTCGGGATTGGCCGCCTGCACCGCGCGCATCACCGGCGCGAAGTCGGTGGTGCTCGGCGGATAGCTCTGGTCATAGACGAGCTTGAAGCCGTGCTTCTTGATCTCCTCGCGCGCGCCCTGGGCGGAGCTCTGGGCGAACTCCGCATCGGCGGCAAGGATCGCCACCGTCTGCGGCTTCGGGTTCTGCTTTGCGGCGAGGTCGAAGAAGCCGATCGAGAATGCGTTCACGCCCTGCGGTCCGACCGAGACCATAGAGAAATACTTATCGTACTTGAACTTGTCGTTGATGCCGATCGCGGTGAAGCTGATCGTCATCTTCTTGTTCTGGATGATGGTCGGCATCGCCGGCGCGACGAAGTTCGTGCCGTAAGGCCCGAGCAGCAGGTCGACTTTGTCGACGGTGATGAGCTTGGTGTAGATGTTCGGGACGTTGGCCGGCGTGCTCTGGTCGTCGAGGATGACGAGCTGCACCGGGCGGCCGAGAATGCCGCCTTTGGCGTTGACGTCGTCGCGCCAGATTTCCAACGACGTCTGAATGACCTTGCTGGGCGCGGCACCCGCACCGGTCAGCGCGAGGCCCACGCCGATGCGAATGGGATCGCCGCTCTGCGCGGACGCACCGGAAAGCGAAAGCAATGCAACCGTCAACGCCGCTGCGCATGCGCGCAGCGCATTCCCAACGAGCCGGATCATCGTTTCCTCCTTGAGGGCCGGACGTCGTTGCGCCCGCCCGTGCTTTCAGTCTCCTAGTTCATTTGTGCATTTCATCCGTCGGCATGATGCCCCAGTAGTTCGACGCGTTCGGGTCCTTGGCCCAGACCTTCGGCCGCTGCGGCCGGTCGCGGTGCCACGGCCGCGGCTCGAAGTAGCCGAGCTCCTCGTTCATGCGGTCGAGCTCGGCGAACAGCTCGGTGATCAGTCCGTTCGGACCGCGATGATAGCAGAACAGGTTGTGGCCGATGCCATGCCGCCCGGGCCCCCAGATCAGCTTGTAGCCGTTGAGGCTCAGGAAATCGCAGGCCGACTGCATGTGGCTCCAGTCGCGCAGCTCGAACGCGGTGTGGAAGTGCCGGTTGCTGCCGGTGCCCATCAGATTGATGGTGTGGTGGTCGACGCCGCAGCGCAGGAAGGAGAAGAAGTCGCCCATCCAGTCGGATTCGCGAAAGCCCAGCACGTCGCAATAGAACCTGGTGACGAGCTTGACGTCCACGCAGTGAAACGCGACATGGCCGATCTTGTGCGGGACGATGCCCTTGATCGGGAATTTCTGCGCCTGCGGTTCGGGGCGCTTGAACACCTCCATCAGCGTGCCTTTCGGATCCTCGAACGCCACCATGTCGGTGATGGTCGGCTCCGGGTCCTTCAGCCGGCGCGTCCTGACGCCATGCGCCTCCGTCTGCTGCTCGAAGGCATCGAGGTCGTCGTCCGGTCCGATCTGGAATCCGAGCCGGACGCATTGCGCGGCGCTGCCGCGGCGCAGCACCACCGAATGATGATCGAGGGTCGAAGCGAGGTAGGCCGTGTCCTTGTCCCTGGACACGAGATTGAGCCCGAGGATGTCGGCGTAATACTCGACCTGCTGATCGAGGTCGGGCGTCTCGTAGGTCGCGTGAGCGATCTTCTTCACGCGGATCATCTGGCGGGTGTCTTTCTGGATCATGCTTTCTTTCTCGGCAGGGAATTGATCACGTCGACCATCACCGCGACGTCGTGCGTCTCACCAAGGCCCATGTCGACGCATTTCTGATAAAGCTCGGTGGCGCGGTCGAGCAGCGGCGTGGCCGTGCCGGTCTCATCGGCCCATTGTTCGATCATGTGGAAATAGTGGAACAGCAGCGCCGCCTGGCCCTGCACCGGCTGGAACTTGCGCTGCGCCATCCACGGCGCGCGGATGCCGAACTGGGTCGAGCCGCCGCTGCCGCTGGTGATCGCCTTGATCATCAGGTCGGTGTCGACGCCGGCCTTCAGCCCCAGCGCCATCGCCTCGGCGGTCGCTGCGATGTTGATGGCGACCAGAAGATTGTTGATCAGCTTGACCTTGGTGGCCGCGCCGAACGGGCCGAAATAGAGGCACATGTCGGCGAAGCCCTTGATCACCGGCTCTACCTTCTTTGCCGCCTCGGCGTCGCCGCCGAGATAGATCACGGCCTTGCGTGCCGACACCATCCCGGGCGTGCCGCTCACCTCGCCGTCGAGATAGGCCGCGCCCTTTGCCGCCAGCGTTGCAACGTGCTTCTGCTTGTCCGGCACCGGATGCGAGCCGAGCTCGACGATGATCTGTCCCGGCCGCGCCGAGTGGACCAGGCCTTGCGGGCCGTTGACGACGTCCTCCATCGCTTCGGGCGAGGGCACGCAGGACAGCACCACGTCGCATTGCGCGCCGATCTCGGCCGGCGATTTTGCCGGCACGCCGCCGAGCTTCTCGAAATCGGCGAGCGAGCTTCGCCGGTAGCCGAGCACGCGGTACCCGCTCTTGATCAGGTTTTCCGAGATCGGCAGACCGATCTTGCCGACGCCGACGAAGCCAACCGTTTGCATCCTCACTCCCTGGACCACGTGTTCTTGTTGCGCTTAAGCGAATTCGATCGTCTGATCGGACAGGTTTACCGTCACGCCGATCGAACCCTCCATCACCGTCCACTCGCGCACCTCGAAGGTGCGGAGCTTGTTGATCACGAACGGATCCACGGATGCGATCTTGCGCGCCTCCTCTTCGTTTGCCGCGCGCAGAATGGTGAGCCCGTCGCCGGCCGGTGCTCCGGCCGGCACGTTCAACGGACCGGACGCGAACAGCGCGCCCTGCTTCTCCAGACCGATCATGTATTCGAGATGCTGCGGCAGCACCGCGCCGATCTGCTCGGCGGTGGCGGCGCCTTTGGAAAGGATCACAAAGAGCTTCTTTCGCAGCATCCGCTGCGTAAGCTGCCGGATCCGCTCTTCTGCCGACGCTGCCACGACGCCCGACCCACCACTGAACCGGCGGCGATCTTCGCTCTGTCCGGCGTCCGCAAAGCCTATGCCGCTTGCCTGATGCGGGCAACCGGCGCGGGCGGATGTGGGCCGCTCTCCGCCATGCGTGCGGAGATTTGCCGCGCCCGCATGGCGGGACATCTTGGGGGCTTCATCGCTGGGTCGCTTCCTTTCGCAAGAGGAGGGGACCGGAGCCACGCCGCCGCCGACCTGCGGCGACAGGCGAAAAGCCAGATGGCTGCTGAAGGCGCGCGGTTTATTGCAGCGCCGAATGCCTGCGAAAGCGGCTCATTAAGGCTCGGACAACCATTGATGCCTTATATCTGCGCATTATTGTCAACGAACGGTTGCATGATGGTGCTGCCGCCCGTCGCTCCGGAGCTGGCCGCCCGGCTGGCGAACTACGTGCTGGATGACCGCGCGCGCATGACGCTGCGCGAATTGTCGGCAGTGCTTGAACCGCATCTCGGCCAGGCGATCGACGAGGTCATCGCCGGCGCGGCCAGGCTTCCGCAGGTGGCCGAAGTCTACGAGAAGCACGGCCACGAGTTCCGCCGCATCGAGACCGCGCAATATCGGGAGCTGCTGAAAGCCGAGTTTGGCGAGCGCTATGTCGAAAGCTGCCGAAACACCACGGACCAGGAAGCGACGCTTGGCTTCGAAGGCCGGGCCCGCATGAATTCGGCGGCGGCGGTGCTGCGCGTCTCGATCCCGGCGCTGAAGCGCAGGCGTCGTTTCGCACCAGCCAGGCTCGCCGATGATCTCCACGTGCTGTCGCAGGCGATCTTCTTCGATCTCGCCACCACGTCGACCTACTACCTGCAGCGGGTGCGCGCCGCCAACTCTGCGCGGCGCCAGATCATCGACGAGGCGATCGGCGAGTTCGACGGTGCCATCGGTGGCGTCATCGAGGCGCTGAAAGAGGCGACCGGCTCGCTGACCACGACCTCGTCGACGGTGCAGCGGGTGACGGAAGACACGCTGCGCCGCATGGCGTCGGCATCGACGGCTTCCATCGAGACCACCCAGAGCGTCGATCTCACCGTCGCGGCGACCGAGGAGCTGTCGAGCTCGATCGAGGAGATCGGCCAGCAGGCGGCGCGCGGCATGGAGATGGCGCGCTCGGCGGTCGCCGACACCGAGCGCACCAACCAGACCATCCGCTCGCTCGACGAGGCGGCCGAGCGCATCGGTTCGGTGGTGGGGCTCATTTCCAAGATTGCCGCGCAGACCAATCTGCTCGCGCTCAACGCCACGATCGAGGCGGCCCGCGCCGGCGAGGCCGGCAAGGGCTTCGCGGTGGTGGCGCAGGAGGTCAAGGCGCTCGCCAACCAGACCTCGCGCGCGACGGAAGAGATTTCGCAGCAGGTCGCCGCCATCCAGGACGCGACCAAGGGCGCGGTCGCCGAGATCGGCTCGATCGGCCGCACCATCCACGAGCTCACTTCGGTTTCGACTTCGATCGCGGCCGCCGTCGACGAGCAGGCCGCCACCACGCGCGAGATCGCCAGCAGCATCCAGACCGCGGCCGGCAACACCGCGCGGGCGTCGGTCGAGATCAAGTCGGTCGAGCAGGCGGCCAATCACTCCGCGAGTGCGGTCGGCGAGATCGGCGGCTGGACCGCGCGGTTGTCGGCGCGCGCGCAGGACCTCGAGGCCAAGGTCGCGAACTTCTTCAGCCGGGTGCGGACGGCGTAGCGCGGAAGGTGCGCTCGTTGGCCGATCTTGGGTCGATCTTGGGTCGATCTTGGGCCGATCTTGCCAGAACCGGAAAAATGGGGCGGTGCTGTTAACGATCGATTGTGGTTACGGCGATTCTATTGCCGCAACACTGGCTAAAATCCTTCACATTCAGCTCGTTGCGACACACTGTGTCCCATCAGAGTTTTTTGGTTTCGCAAGCTGCGACTGCGCCCATGAGCCACGCCATGAAGCCAATCCTTCTCAAGGATATTCTCGAGCCCCGGCAGAACAACTTCACGCTGCTGCGCCTGCTCGCCGCGCTCGCGGTCGTGGCCTCGCATGCGATCTTTTTGAAGTCTGGCAACAAGGCCGACGAAGTCTTTGCCGGATCGAGCGTCTACGTGCTCGGGGATCACGCGGTCAACGTCTTCTTTGTGCTCTCGGGTCTGACCGTTGCCGCGAGCCTGGACCGGTCAAACGACGTCGTCAGGTTCCTGATTGCGCGCATGCTGCGCATCTTTCCCGCGCTCATCGTATGCACCGTGGCGCTGGTCATATTCGGCGTGGTGATCTCGGACTGCAGCGTCCTTGAGTATCTGACGGATACGCGGGTCATCACCTATGCGCTGAAGACGATGTCGCTCAGCACGGCCTCGGCGGAACTGCCGGGCGTTTTCGCCAGCAACCCGTATCCCTCCGTCGTCAATGCGTCGCTCTGGACGCTGAAATTCGAAGTGGTGTGCTACCTGCTGCTGGCGCTGCTTGGCGCTGCCGGCTTGCTGGAAAAGCGCAAGGTGTCGCTGCTGCTGCCGGCCGTCGGGATCGTGGCCAGCGCGTTCCTGCTTTACAGGTCTGGCGGCTATGCGGACTCCCTGGAGCAACTCGCCCGCTTCTGGCTTTGCTTCTCGTTCGGTGTCGGACTCTTCGTCTTCCGGGACCACGTGAGAATTTCAATTGTCACGGCGCTGCTTCTGGCCGCGCTGACCTGGCTGGTCCTGGGAGCGGGCGCAGAGCGGGTCGTATCGCCCATCGCCACCGGTTACGCGGCCTTGCTGCTGGGCTGCATACCGATCGGCAGGCTTCGGGAATTCACCAACCGGAACGATATTTCCTACGGGGTGTATATCTTCGGCTGGCCGACCTCGCAGTCGCTGATCCACGCCTATCCGACCATCACGGTCGGCGCACTGATCGTGCTGAGCGCTGTCATCGCGTCGGCCCTGGCATACCTGTCGTGGCATTGGATCGAGAGGCCGTCGCTGCGGACCCGCGATGGCCTGGTCAGGTGGTGCCGCGCGTTTGTCGCGTTCTGCGTCACCGATACGCCCCGCCGGCCGGCGGAAAATCGCAATGCCGCCGCCGATACCAAAGGCACACCGGGCAAGGTCGGCGATTTACCGGGTTAGGCTTTGCGCCAGCCGCCAATGCTCCCGCAGGTGAGGCAAGTGCCGGTAGGCAAACTGCTTCAGATCGGGATGGTCGCCGCCGGCACCGTATCGCTCGAAAAGCGAAATCGCCTGCTGGTGCAGGCTTAGTTGCAACGCTTCAAATTCCCGGTCGAAGTCCGCAGGACTCATGGCCCTGAGCCGGGCCAGCGTGTCCAACTGGGCCGCATCGAGAGCGGTCGGCAGCGCGACCTTCACGCGGCCTCCTTGCACAAGGGCCTTGATATGGGCCGTCGTTTCCCGGTGGTCCTTCAAAATCTGCTCGGCAAATGCCTTGGTCTTTTCACCGCCTCGCTCGTTCGCGAGCCGCGCGAGCTCGGTCTCGAACATCTCGCCAAGCGCCATTTGGCGCACAAAATCCTGCGTCGAAGGACTCGCGCCAAAAAAGGCGTTGATCCCTGTGCGTTCAAACCAGGACTGCGCGCTGGAAGCGCCCGGCAAAATCGCCAGCAGCAGGAGGAGAGCGAGCAGTAACTTTCGCGTGGCCATTGGCTATGATGCCTTGATACCGACCTGAGGTGGAGCTATTTGTTTGAT
>JAIESI010000353.1 GCA_019746135.1 Xanthobacteraceae bacterium | reverse complement strand
TCGTGCAACCAGAGAACTTGCCGATCCTAGACTGGCTCGGCATCAAAACGTCAGAATCACTGTGACGAGCTACTAGGTGGCGGCGATTGCGGCGACCGGCTCCCTGGCCGGCTCCTTGTCGCGCGTCCTGACCGGATCGATCGCGTCGACAAGCTGCATGAAAGCCGAGTGCGGCAGCGGCGGCGCAAACACGTAGCCTTGCGCCGCGCGGATTCCCAATTCGCGCAGGTGGACGACCTGCTCGAAGCTCTCGACCCCTTCCGCCACCACGTCCATCCGCATGTTCTGCGCGAGGTCGATCAGCGTTTCGATGATGGTGTTGGAGTAGCGGTCGGTGCCGAGCGAGTCGATGAACATCTTGTCGATCTTGATCACGTCGACGCCGAGCTTGAGCATATAGGACAGGCCGCTGTGGCCGGTGCCGACGTCGTCGATCGCGACCTTGCAGCCAAGCCCCTGCAGCGCGGCGATGACGCGCCGCGTCTCGGTGAGGTTCTCGATCGGCTGCCGCTCGGTCACCTCGAACATCAGTTGCGACATTCGCAGCGGCGACCGCTTGAAGATGTTGCGGATATCCTCGACGATCTCTTCGCTGGCGAAGTGCCGTGCCGTGAGGTTGAAGCCGACCGTCAGATGCGGCCGCTTGCCGAGTGCCGCGCCGGCCTCCTTCAGCACCCGCTTCATCAACTCCCGGGTCAGCTCGATGATCAACCCGCTCGATTCGGCGAGCGGAATGAACATCGCCGGCGGCACGATGGTGCCGTCGGGCTTGCGCCAGCGGATCAGCACCTCGGCACCGCGCAGCTTGCCCGAGCGGATATCGACGATCGGCTGGTAGTACGGCACGAACTCGCCGGCGCTCAGCGCGCGCTCGATGTCGGCGATCGGATTGCGCCGCTCGCGCCGCGGCAGCAGCACCGTCAGGCCCAGGATGACGATGGCGAGAAGCCCGCTCGCGACAACGCCGATACTGCGGAGATCGCCTTGACCCGCGGCAACCATCGTTTGCGGCGCAGTGATGTGGGCCTTGAGCGCAAAGCGGCTCGATGGCAGGTCGACCACGATCACGTCGGCCGATTTCGTGTCGCGGTGGATGTCGCCGGACTCCGCGATCAGGGCGCCCTTGGCGGTCAGCATCCGGGCGTGAAAGCTCATCGGCCCGCCGCCGTTGGCGACTTGCGGCACGAACAGCGCAAGCGGAACCAGCGCGGCAAGACCGTTGCCCGCGCCGGCAGCCGGGCGGCGGACGCGGACCCAGCCTTCGCCTTTCGGACCCATGCGGATCACCTCGATCAGCACGGCGCTGCCGCCGGCGATCGGCTCGGACGACAGCACCTGGCGCTGCTCGGGCTGATTGCCGACGTCGGTGCAAAGCGTCCGGCCGTCGGCGGCGATGACCGAAAGCTCCTTGACGGGCGCCGCCGCAAACGTCGCCTGTCGCATGGCATCGAGATGGGATGCGCGGCAGGAATCGACGCCGCGCGCCGCAAGGTCGTCCAGCGTCGAAATCACCCGCGCCACGCGCGTCTCGGCGAGCGCCATGTGCCGGCCCGCCGATTGTTCGAGCTCCTGCCGGCCCTGCTGCTCGACGAGGCCGCTCAGCCAGTAATTCAACGCCAGCACCGGCGGCCCCGCCAGAGCCACGCCAATGCCAATCGCGACGAGCAGCTTGCGTCTCGGCGACACCTCAGCCCCGCTTTAAAATCGCTCGAAAGTTGAACGATTATTGTTAAAGGCCACTTAACCCCAGGCGCCACGGCGCTTTTTCGGGCGCACAATCGGTTGCATTGACGATCCGTTAACCGGCCGCGGCGCGTGCCGGGAGCAGTGGCGGAGTCTTCGGCGCGATCCCGGCCGGGGCTTTGGCCGGTGCCGGTTTCGCGGGCTGGACTGGAGCGGGCTTGGCCAGGGCGACTTTGGCGGGAGCGGCTGGATCGACGGCAGGTTTGGCCGGCGCAGCCTTTGCCGGGGCGGTCGCAGGCTTGGCTGTCTCGGGCTTGGCTGTCTCGGGCTTGGCCGGCTCGGGCTTGGCCGTCTCGGGCTTGGCCGGCTCGGGCACTGCGGCTTCGGCAACCGGGTCCATGGCGTCGAGCAGTTGCAGGAACGAGCTTGACGGCAGCGGCGGAGCGAACACGTAGCCCTGCGCGGCGGCGATGCCGCGGTCGCGCAGATAAGTGACCTGGTCGAAGCTCTCGACGCCCTCGGCCACGATCGCCATTCCCATGTTCCTGGCGAGCTCGATCAGCGTCTCGATGGTCGCCTTGGCCTCGCTCTTGGTATCGATCGACTGGACGATGCTCTTGTCGATCTTGATGACATCGACACCGAGCTTGAGCACGTAGGACAGCCCGCAATGGTCGTTGCCCATATCGTCGATGGCGACCTTGCAGCCCTTCTCCTGCAAGGCGGCGACGGTGTCGCGCATGCCGGAGAGGTTCTCGATCCGGCTCCGCTCGGTCAGCTCCAGTCCGACCTGCGTGAGCTTCACCGGCGAGCTGTCGAAAATGGTGCCGACGTCGTTGACGATCAGCGCGTCGTCGAAGTGCTCCGGCGCGACGTTGAAGGCCACGGTCATATGCGGGCGCTTGCCGATCGCCAAGCCAATCTCTTCGCGCACGCGACGCATCAGCGAGCGTGTGAGATCGACCGATAGCCCGCTGGTTTCCACCAGTTCGGCGAAGGCCGCGGGCTCGAGGATCGTTCCATTGGGCTTGCGCCAGCGCACCAGAACTTCGGCGCTCAGCAGCTTGCCGGTCTGGATATCGACCACCGGCTGGTAGAACGGCACGAATTCATCGGCGAGGATCGCCCGGACGAGATTGGCGATCGGCTTGCGGGGCCGTTTGCGCACGAGAATGACGAACGTGAACAGCAGGATCACGATGGCGATCATGCCCGTCACCACCACGCCGACGCGGTTCAGGCTGTCGTGGCTCGCGATCAAGCCGTTGTGCGGCAGCGTGACGGCCGCGCTGATGCCATAGGCCTGCGAACGCTGCCGGGCGTAATGCTGCTCCGACGCGCCGCCCTGCGACGGCCCCACTTCGCCGATCTGCGCGCCGTTCGCGAAGATCAGCCGCACCGAGCCATTGAGCGGTCCGCCGTGGATCGACACCTGCGGCAGCAGCAGGCTCGCCGGGACAAGCGCGGCGATGGCGGGCTTGTCCAGATGCCCCATCTTGCGCACCCGCACGAAGCGCTCGTCCGACACACGCACCAGATCGAGCATGAAGTCGCGATCCGCGGTCGCCATCGTGACGATGACCTGCGGCCGGGCCTGCGCGCCGGTGTCGGTGCAGACGATCTGGCTGTTGGCGCCGATCAGCGCAAATTCCTTCACCGGACCGGTCTGCAAGGCGGCACGGCGCATCGCCTCGATATTCTGCGGCCTGCAATTGTCGACGCCGCGGCTGGAAAGGTCCTGGATGGCCGAGATCACCTGTCCGATCTGCGCCTCGGCGTGTCCCAGCGCCCAGGCGGCGGTGAGCGAGGCCTCGTCCTCGCCGTGACTTTTGACCCACCAGTTGAACGCAAGCACGGGGACGCCCGCGGCGACAATGCCGACGACGATCGCAAAGATTTTCCACGTGCGAGTCGGAGAACGCAAACGCAAGCCCCAGCAGTCCCGCCGCGAGATTGCGCAAGCCGCGTAAAGGCCGGATTAACCCTGTCGGTCCCGGCAACCGCCGGCTCGGAACCCGACGCCGCATGGTCAACAAACGGTAAATTTGCACCGTCGCGTGCCCGCGATGCTTTAGACTGGCCGCGGCTGCAAATCGGGATGGGGGCCTCGATGAGGACAAGCACGAACGGGACGCGGCTCGACCGCCGCCTGATGCAGCGGCTGCTGGTGGTCGCGGCGCTGCTTGCACCCTGCCCCGGCGCGGACGCGCAACCCGCGCCTTACCGGCATGACGTGTTCGACGCGCACATGCACTGGAACCAGGAGCCGAACCCGTTCTATCCGCTCGACAAGGTGCTGGAGATTTTCCGCAACAACGGCGTCACCGGCATTCTCGCCACCAGCCGCCCGAACAAGGGCACGCATCAGCTCGTCGAAGCCAAGCCCCCGGGCCTCTGGATCGTGCCGTTCATCCGGCCCTATCGCGTGCGCGCCGACATCCAGACCTGGTTCAAGGACCCGGCGATCTTCGAGCTGATCAAGGACGAATACCAACGCGGCTATTACCGCGGCGTCGGCGAATTCCATGTCAACGGCAACGACGCCGCCGGACCACTGGTGAAATCGATCGTCGATTTCGCGGTGGAGCGCGATCTTTATCTGCACGCGCATTGCGACGAGCCGGCGCTGCTGCACCTGTTCGCCCACAACCCGAAGGCCAAGATCGTCTGGGCGCACACCGGCTTCAGCACGCCGCCGGCGCGGGTGCGCGAGCTGCTCGACAAGTATCCGGCGCTGTGGGGGGAGCTGTCGTACCGCTCCGGCATCGCCGACGGCCAGGGCCGGCTCTCGGACGAATGGCGCGCGCTGTTTGCAAGCCATTCCGACCGCTTCCTGATCGGCTCCGACACCTGGATCAACGAGCGCTGGTTCGGCTACGACACGATCTTCAAGACCTATCGCGCCTGGCTCGGGCAGTTGCCGGAGGACCAGGCGCGCCGCATCGCCAGCGGCAATGCCGTGCGACTGTTCGGGCCGCGGCCGACGAACTAAATCCGGTGTTCCTGTGGGGTGGCGCGAGCATCACGCCGCCCCACATGTCCACCCGCTTCACCTGTCAAAGAGCCCGCAAGCGCCGCCTTCGCCCGCCTATGGCGCGTCCAAGACGCGTGAACGCGCTGGTGGTGGGCTCCGGCGCGCCCCGGCTTCGCTCTGCGAGCTACGCCGGACACGCAAGGCAACGCTTCGCCGTCCCGGCTGCTTCACTTTTTCGGGCTGCCGGGCCCGCCCTTCCCCTTTTTCCGTCCCCCTCGAAACGAGGGAATGGAGCGCCGGGAGGCGCCGGGCCCAGTGACGTAGGGCCCGACGGACCATCGGGTCCGCCGCGCGCCTTTTCGAGGCGCGCGCCCCCCAGTGACGCAGGGGGGCGGCGCCTCCCGGCGCTCCACCAGGAACGTTGCGAGCAGGGCCATGGTCTCCCTCGCTCGCGAACGTCCCTCGCTTCGCTTCCAACCTCTGGTATGGGGCAGAAGGAAGCTTGTTCTTGTTATGTTCTCATCGCGTCACTGTCAACCCGCATTGACATGTGTCTCACATGTTTTCATGTTTTCCACATGACCGCGATGATCCAGATCCGCAACGTGCCTGACGCGTTGCATCGCAGGCTCAAGGCCCGTGCTGCGCTCGCGGGCATGTCGCTCTCCGATTATTTGCTGAGCGAGATCCGCGACGTGGCCGAGCGGCCGACCCTGGAGGAGTTGCGGGCCAGGTTGGAGCAGCGCTCGCGGGTCGCAGCTTCCATCGCGCCGGCCGATGCGGTCCGCGCCGAGCGCGATCGCGATGATCGTCGTTGATTCATCGGCCCTGCTCGAGGTGCTGCTTCGCACCCCGGCAGCCGAGGCCGTGGAAGCGCGCCTGTTCGATGCGCGACAGACCCTGCACGCGCCCCATCTCCTCGATGTTGAGGTGGCGCAGGTTCTGCGCCGCTATGCCATGGCCGGCGACATCGACGGCAAGCGCGGCAGCGAGGCGCTTGCCGATCTGGCCGATTTTCCGATTCGCCGGTATCCGCACGGTTTCCTTCTGCAACGCGCGTGGACCCTGCGAGGCAATTTCACCGCCTGTGACGCAGTCTACGTCGCGCTTGCGGAAGCACTCAACGCGCCATTGCTCACCCGCGACCGCAGGCTGGCCGCCGCGGTTGGTCGTTACGTCGATATCGAACTCGCGTGAAGATTTGATAGTCTGCCGCCCTCCTCCACGTCGCCGGCTGCAACGCGGCGATGCCGTCCGAGCCGCGTTCGAAGTACCGACGCAGTCTCGTTTGGGCATCCTCGGGACCGGGTCCATGACGTGGCGCTATCGCGCAAGCTCGGCCGCGAGTGCAACGAGTATGCGGCAAAGATGATCCAGGATCATCCCGGCCGGTTCGGCCAGTTCGCGCCGCAGACGGGACCGGACTCGCGGGCCCTTCGTCCCCACGATCAATGCCAAGCTGCGGCGATCGCACTCTGCAGCGTCGAGTCGGCTGGTCCCTGTGAGGTTGCTGTGGGATCGAATCCGGCATTCTGCGCCCAATAGGCCGCCATGGACTGCACCAAACTGTGCGAGACCTGTATCGACCTGATGTCTGTCCGCTGTTTTGACAGCGCCCAATTGTTTGACGCCGCGGACAATTGAAGGGCAAGCGTTCTCGATCCCTCTGCAGTTTGTACGGACCCGACAGCAACATTTTCATCTGCAAGCGTCGTTATCGGTCACGCTCCAAGCGAATGGGACGAACCGCATTGGACCTTATTTGTATTTCTCGTTAAAACGCCCATACTCCAAAAGATACCGACGTATATTGTCTTCTATCGTCCGCAGACAGCTCTTATCGAACTTGGGCATTCCGCCGCCGGACCTAAGATTAGATGCGTAGATCACAGTCATCTTGAACCTGTCGTCGGCAACTTCGGGAGTGACGTAGAAAAAGAATGTATGATCGTCACCATGGTATTGAAAGCAATACCCTAAGTCCCGCCCCCCCGTCCGCGTTCTGTTCCCAGCTAGACTTCGGCGGTGGCTGCCGGCTCTTGCGGCTCCCGCCGGCTGCCGGACTCGCGGGCGACCAGGCCCTTCAACCCGACACGATCAATCTTACCGTTCGGGGTCCGCGGTATGGTGGAAACGCCGAGGAAGAACTTTGGGAGGAAGCCGGGCGGCAACGTCCGGCTCAGATGTTCACGCAATCCCGATTCGTCGGCCTCACCGCGCCACACCACCGCGCTACCGAGGATCTGGACGCCCGTGGCGGTCGCTGCCGCGAAGGCCGCGGCATCACGCACGGCGGCAAAGGATGTCATGACGCTCTCGACGCGTTCGGGATGCACCTTATCTCCACCAAGATTGATCAGCGTCTGCTCACGCCCCAAGATGACCAGCATTCCGTTCGGTGTGATGACCCCCATATCACCGGGATAGAAGCAGCCGTCGCGGAAGTGCCGCTGCGTGGCTTCCGGATCGCCGATATAGCCATCGACGACGCAGTCGCTGCGGATGCGCAACCGCCCCTCTCGTCCAACGCGCAGCTTTTCATCGGCATCATTGACGATTTCGACTGTGACGCCCGGGGCGATGTAGCCCACCGCGCCCTGCACCTTGGCGAGCGCGGTCGCAGGTCCCGACGCCGCGACACCGGCTTCGGTCGATCCGTATGACGATACGACATGTGCGCCGAGCCGCGACCGGATGCGCTCTGACAGGGCCGGCGTCAGGAAGCTCCCAGTCGAAACAATGGCGTCGAAGCTGCGACCGAGCGAGGGATTTTGGTCGTACAGTTCAGCCATTTGCGCCAGCGATTGCGGCGAAGCGACCATCGCCTGCACGCTATGGGCAGACAGAGCCTCAAGCGTGTCAGTCGATCGGTCGCCGCGCATGAAAAGCGTGCCGCCCCTCGATAGCACGTAGATGAAGAACGTCAGGCCGATGCCGGTCGACAATCCCACATCCATAAAAATACGCGAGCAATCCGGAAATCGGTTTCCGTACGCCGTCTGAAGACGATAGACCCGCGTCAATACATGCCTGTTGGCTCGCAGAATCGCCTTCGGGTAGCCGGTCGATCCGGAAGTCAGGATGATCCGGCATGGATCGTCCGCGGTCGCGACGGGCAGTTCGGTATCGTGCAACGGCGTGCCCTCGCCGGTGGTCCAGCTCTGGTCGACCTTGATTGTGCGAAGTTCGCTGTTGGCGGGAAATGATTCGTCTACCAGAGCAGCATCGACACGCAGTTCGGTGCCGTCGCGGGGTTGGTTGGAAATGAGGGTGGCGTAGTCTCCGAGATGTTCAACCTCGAATCATCCGGCGTT
>JAIESI010000079.1 GCA_019746135.1 Xanthobacteraceae bacterium | reverse complement strand
GAAGCGGCCGCCGACGCCGGTGTCGTGCTCCATCATCTCGATCTTGTGCGCGCCGAGCATGGCGCGGAGCCCGTTCGGTTTGCCGGGCTTGGCCGGCTCGGTGATGCCGAGGAAATGCTGGTGCGGATCGAGGCCGGCGGCCTTCACCGCATCGAGCGCCGCGATGGTCTGCATCAGCGTCTCGCCGGTGCCGCCGGACTTCGACACGGCGACGAAGCGGCTGGTCTTGAGCGGCAGGCGTTGCAGCAGCGTTGCGTAGCTCTCCGGGTCGAGGTTGTCCATGAAATGGATGCGCGGCGGATCGCGCAGCGCGCCGACGCCCGGCACCGCGTAGCCCGCGAGCTGGGCCAGCGTCTGGCCGCCGAGGCTCGAGCCGCCGGTGCCGAGAAAGATCACATCGGTCGTGCCGTTCCGCAGCACGCCGGCGTAACCGAGAATGGTGGCGATGTCGTCGCGCTGCTCCGGCAGCCGCAGCAGCGGCAGCTTGCCGTCGGCATAGCGGGCGCGCAGCCAGTCGAGCGCCGCGCCGGTGCGTGACAGCACGTCGGCGTAGTTCGCCGGCTTCGCCTGATCGATCGATTGCTCGAGTGCCATCGGAAATTTCGAAAATGTCGTCGGGAAGGCTCGACGGATAACCGCGGGATCAGCCCCCCGGTTCCTTCGAGGCGAGGTTCTTCGGCATGCCGACGACCGTGGTCAGCACGCCGCCCGCCGCCAGCCGCTTCGCCGCGCGCCGCGCGTCCTCGATGGTGACCGCGTCGATGATGGCGCTGCGCCGGTTGATGTAGTCAATGCCGAGGTCGTCGAGCTGGATCTGCAGCAGCATCGAGGCGATTTTCGTGGAGGTGTCGAAGTTCAGCGCGTAGGCGCCCTTCAGATAGGCCTTGGCCTTGGCGAGCTCCGCCTCGGTCGGGCCCTCGTCCACCATGCGGCGGATTTCCTTTTCGATCAGCTCCAGCGCCTCGCGGGTCTGGTCGGCGCTGGTCTGCGTGCTCGCCATGAACATCGCGGTGTGGCGGAGGTTCAGGAGATACGAATAGACGCCATAGGCCAGTCCGCGTTTTTCGCGCACCTCGTCATAGAGCCGCGACGTGAACGAGCCGCCGCCGAGGATGTGGTTGACGAGATAGGCGGCCATGAAGTCCGGATCCTTGCGCGGGATGCCCGCGCCGCCGAGCCGGATCACCGCCTGCGGAACCGCGAGCTGCGACACGATCCGCCGTCCGATCTCGCGCGGCTCGGCGTTCGGCACGCTGCGAAGCTCGCCGGCCGCGGGCAGGGCGCCGAACACGCGGTCGAGCACCTTGCCGAGCGTGGCGGCGTCGATGTCGCCGACCGCCGCGACCTTCAGCTGCGCGCGCGTGAACACGCGCCGGGCATAGGCCTTCTGGTCGTCCTCGGTGATGGTCGGCACCGAGGCGAGCGTGCCGTTGTTCGGCTGCGCATAGGGATGCCCGGCGAAGGCCGCGCCCCACCAGGTGCGGCCGGCGATCGAGCCCGGATCGGTGGTCTCGCGGCGGAGCGCCGCCATGATCTGCTCGCGCACGCGGGCGGTGGCCTCGGCCTCGAACCGCGCCTCGTTCAGCGCCAGCCGCAACAGCTCGAAGCTCTTGTCCTGCCGCTCGCTCAGGAGCTTGATCGAGCCCTGGAAGTAGTCGTGGGTGACCGAGAAGCGCAGCTCGACCGCGTTCTCCTCGAGCTGCTGATGGAACGCGCGCGAATCGAGCGGCCCCGCGCCCTCGTCGAGCATCGAGGAGACCATATAGGCCGTGCCGGCCTTCCCCTCGGGATCTTCGTTGGCGCCGCCGACGAACGAGAAGTTCAGCGCGATCAGCGGCACCGAGGCGTCGCGGACCAGCCAGGCCTCGATGCCGCCCGGCGAGGTCACGCGCTCGATGTTGGTGGCGAAAGCCGGCTGCGCAAAGGCTGCAAACGCTACCACGGCAACGGCAATGAGGCTCCGCAAGGTCCGGATCACGAGCGTTTGTCCCCTGTGGGCGCGGCTTCCTTGACCAGATAGCCGGTCACCGAGCGCCGCTTGTCGAGGTAAGTCTTGGCGACGGCGTTCACCGTCTCGGGCTTCACCTGGCGGATGCGCTCGGGCCAGCTCTGCACCCGTTCGACGCTGCCGCCCGAGGTGAGCGCCGCGCCGTACCAGCGCGCCATGGTCGCCTGATTGTCCTTGGCATAAACCGACTCGGCAATCAGCCGGCTGGTCGCGCGTTCCACCTCATCGGCGGTGACGCCGTTGGCGACCAGATCGTCGATCACCGCGTCGATCCCGGCTTCGAGCTGGGGCAGCTCCACGCCGGGCTTCGGCGAGCCGTAGACGCCGAACTGCGTGGCGTCGAGCGCGCTGCCGCTGTACCAGCCGCCGGCGCCAACGGCGAGGCCCCGCTCTTCCACCAGCGCGCGATAGAGCCGGCTGGTGTTGCCGTGGCCGAGGATGAAAGCCAGCACCTCCAGCGCCTCGGACTCGCCGGGCTTGGCGCTCGACGACGACGGCACGAGATAGGCACGGTGCATGCTGGGCTGCGCCACGCGCGGATCGGCCAGCGTCAGGCGGCGCGCGGCGGCGGGCAGCGGCTCCTGCGGCCGCAGCCGCGGGGCGATGTCCGCCACCTTCGGCACCTTGCCGTAGGTTTCCTCGGCAAGCGCACGGATCTCCTCGGTCGACACGTCGCCGGCGATCACCAGCACGGCATTGTTGGGCGTGTAGAAGCGCTTGTAGAACGCCAGCGCCTCTGCGCGATTGAGCTTCTCGATCTCCTGCCGCCAGCCGATGACCGGCCGGCCGTAAGGATGGTTGAGGTAGAGCGCCGCGTCGATCTGCTCGGAGAGCCGCGCGCGCGGATTGTTGGCGACGCGCTGGTTGTGTTCCTCCAGCACGACCTTGAGCTCCGGCAGCACCTGCTCGTCGGTGAGCACCAGGTTGGTCATGCGGTCGGCCTCGAACTCCATCATCGCCTTGAGGTGCTCGCGGGCGACGCGCTGGAAGTAGCCGGTGTAGTCCTGCGAGGTGAACGCGTTCTCCTGGCCGCCGACGGCGGCGACCTCCTTGGAGAAACGCCCCGCCGGATTTTTGGCGGTGCCCTTGAACAGCAGGTGCTCGAGGAAATGCGCGAGGCCGGACTTGCCGGGAGTCTCGTCGGCGGCACCGACCTTGTACCAGACCATGTGGGTGACGACCGGCGCGCGCCGGTCCGGGATCACGACCACTTCGAGGCCGTTCGGCAGCATGAAATGGCCGATGTCGGGCTTGGCCTGAGGCTTGGCTTGCTGCGCGAAGGCTGCGCTCGCAGCAAAAACGAAAGCGACGGCGAAACCGATTGCGGTCAGGCCGTGACGGCGGGGCTGATGGAGGTTTGGCAAATCAATCTCGCACGGGTTTGGTGTTGGGGCACATCAATGCTGCCTACGCAGGTCGCCCCCGGGCGAAACCGCCCACGCATGCGTGGCAAATCTATCTGGCCTGTTCCTGACGGTCCTGCGGGCCTTTCCACTTTTCCGGGCCGACGCCGAACGGCTGGCTGGGTGACGGCGTGCGGTAGCCGCGCGGCGGCTCGATCAAGGTCTCGCGCTTCGGCTCGCCGGTGAACGTCACGTATTCCTGCGACTTGTCGCCCCAGAACTTGCTGAAGATGTTCTTGGAGCCGAGCTCCTGGTTGGTGCTGGGCCGCTGCGATTCCTCGGCCGATTGACTGCCAAGGAGGGTCGGCCGGTTCTTGTCCTCGGTCCCCGGCCGTCTTGAATAGTCGCTCGGCAGCATCGGGCGGTCGTCGACGCCTTCGACGTAGGCCTTGCGGTTCTTTTCCGCGTCGCGGCGCTGCTTCTGCCGCTTGACGTCCGGATCGTCCGGCCAGCCGGCGGTCTTGGCCGCAGGCGTCGCGGGCACCGGCTTCGGCAATTCCTTGCTGCTGCTGCCCGGCAGGACCAGCGGCGAGCGCTCGCGGTACTGGATGCCCTTGTTTCCGTCGTCGCGCTGCCAGCCGAGGCCCTGAAGGATGTGGCGCATGATCTTGGTGTCGACCAGCGGCTCTTCCTCGTCGTCCTCGGCCCATGCCGCGTGGCCGGTGCAGCCGACGATCACGGCAGCGCCGATCATGGCGGCGAAGGTCGCGCGGATGGCCTTTCCGCCAAGGCGGTTGGCGCCAAGGCGATTAGGCGTGGAAATGGAACTTGTCATGCCGTCACCCGGATAGACCGAACCCCTTGAACCCACGGCAGTTTCGGACGGACGAGCAGCATCGCCGGGATTCAGGGCGCTTTTACGGCGCTGTCCCCCCGCAGGGATTCATACAAGAGGACGGCAACGCCGGCAACGATGGCTACATCGGCCAGGTTAAAGACGTACCAATTGAACTGCCAGGTCGCGGTTTCGATGTGCAGCAGCACGAAATCGGCGACCGCCCCATAGGCCACCCGGTCGATGGCGTTGCCGACCGCGCCGCCCATGATCAGCCCGAGCGCCAGCGCCGCGGCGCGGGAGCCGGCCCGGGCCAGCCAGATCCACAACAGGGCCACCGCGACGGCCTTGAGCGACAGCAGCACCCACTGGCCGAGCGGGCCTTCCTGCTGAAACCAGCCGTAGCTGATGCCGGTGTTCCAGGTGAGCACGAAATCGACGAACGGCATGATCTGCACCGCGCCTTTGCTGGCGAGGTCGTAGACCCTGAGGACCCAAAGCTTGGACGCTTGATCGGCCACGCCGACGATGACGGCGGTGAGCAGGCCGAACGCCGTGAGCGGCCCCCAGAGATAACGCGCGGCAATGGGCGCCGCCCCGGTCACGTCCGTCGAACCGCTCATTCCGCCGCCTTGCGCATGGTTTCCCACTCGCGCAGCGCTTGCGCGTCGCGCGGTGTCACATCGGGATATTGCGGATCGGTGCCGACGGTGTGCGAGATCTTCCAGGAGCGCGCGCACTTGCGGCCCTCGGCGAGGTTCACCACCACGGCGACGCCGGACACCTCCGGCATGCGGAACGCATCGGGGGGGCCCTCATCGTTGACCAGCGTGGCGCCCGAGGTGATGCAGACCTCTTCCAGATTGACGCCCACGACCGCCTCGAACAGCTCCGGGTTTGACACGTGCACGATCGGATCGGCCTCGAGCGAGGCGCCGATGCGCTTGCCGGCGCGGGCGATCTCCAGCGCCCCGGTCACGGCGCGGCGCACCAGCCGCACCTTGCGCCACTTCTCGGCGAGCTTGTCGTCGCGCCACGCTTTCGGCACGTCGGGAAACAGCTCGAGATGCACCGAGGCGTCGGCGGAGCGATGGCGCTCGCACCAGGCCTCCTCGGCGGTGAAGCAGAGCATCGGCGCGAGCCAAGTCACCGTGCAGCGGAACAGGTTGTCGACCACGGTGAGCGCCGCCTTGCGGGTCACCGAGGAAATCGGGTCGCAGTAGAGCGCATCCTTGCGGACGTCGAAATAGAACGCCGACAGGTCCGTGGTCATGAAATAGCTGAGCGCCGCGAAGATGCGCTTGTAGTCGAAATCGACATAGGCCTTGCGGACCAGCTCGTCGAGCTCGGACAGCCGGTGCAGCATCAGCCGCTCCAGCTCCGGCATCTTCTCGAACGGGACGCGCTCGTCCTCGTGGAAGTGCGCGAGCGTGCCGAGCATCCAGCGGATGGTGTTGCGGAGCTTGCGGTAGGTCTCGATGGTGGTTTTCAGGATCTCCGGGCCGATGCGCAGATCGTCGGCATAGTCCGACGCGCACACCCACATGCGCAGGATGTCCGCCCCCGACGACTTCATCACGTCCTGCGGCGCGGTGACGTTACCGAGCGACTTCGACATCTTGCGGCCCTGCTCGTCGAGCACGAAACCGTGCGTCAGCACCACGTCGAACGGCGCGCGCCCGCGGGTGCCCGCGCTTTCCAGCAGCGACGAGTGAAACCAGCCGCGGTGCTGGTCCGAGCCTTCCAGATACATTACCGTATCCGGCCCGCCGTCATGCTTGCGGCGGATGCCTGAGAGCGACGGGAAATGCTTCGGGTCCTCCAGCACGAAGGCATGGGTGGAGCCGGAGTCGAACCAGACGTCGCAGATGTCGTCGACCTTCTTCCAGTCCTCGTTGGCAAGCTTGCCGAGAAAGCGCTCGCGCGCGCCGGCCTTGTACCAGGCGTCGGCGCCCTCCTGCTCGAACGCGTCGGCGATGCGCTGGTTCACCGCCTCGTCTTCCAGGATCGTCGCCGTGCCGTCCGGGTTCTCGCGCACGAACACCGCGATCGGCACGCCCCAGGCGCGCTGGCGCGAGATCACCCAGTCCGGGCGGCTCTCGATCATGCCGTTGATGCGGTTCTCGCCCGCGGCCGGCACCCAGCGCGTGGCCTTGATCTCGCGCAGCGCGATGTTCCGCAGCGTGCCGTCGAGGCCCTTGATGGGCTTGTCCATGGCGATGAACCACTGCGGCGTGTTGCGGAAGATGACCGGCTTCTTCGACCGCCACGAATGCGGATACTGATGCTTGAGCCGTCCGCGGGCGATGATGTTGCCGGCCGCGGCGAGCGCCTTGATGACGGCCTCGTTGGCATCGCCCTTCTCGCCCTTGTCGTTGATGACGCGCTTGCCTTCGAAGCCGGGCGCGTGCGCGGTGTACGCGCCGTTCTCGTCGACGGTGTACGGGATCGCCGGATTGATGCCGCGTGCTTCCAGATTGCGCGCGTTTGCCGTCCAGATATCGAAGTCGTCGCGGCCGTGCCCAGGCGCGGTGTGGACGAAGCCCGTGCCGGCGTCGTCGGTGACGTGATCGCCGGCGAGGAGGGGCACGTCGAAATCGTAGCCCATCGCTTGCAGAGGGTGATTGCAGACCAGGCTGGCCAGCGCCGAGGCCGGGACCTCCTGCACCTTCTCATAAGCTGCGACCCGCGCCTGCTTGAACACCTCGGCGGCGAGCTTGTCGGCGAGGATCAGCGTGTCGCCGGTCTTGCACCAGTTGTCGGCGGGCGCGTCGGTCACGCGATAGACGCTGTAGGCGATCTTCGGCGAGAAGCTGATGGCGCGGTTGCCGGGCAGCGTCCAGGGAGTCGTCGTCCAGATGACGACCGCCGTGCCCCAGTTGACGAGATTGACCGCGAGCTCCGTGGCGTCGTTGTCGCCGGCCGGTTCCGCTACGGCGCGCGCCACCGGAAATTTCACCCACACCTGATCCGAGGTGTAGTCCTCGTACTCCACCTCGGCCTCGGCGAGCGCGGTCTTCTCCACCACGCTCCACATCACCGGCTTGGAGCCGCGATAGAGCGTGCCGTTCGCCGCGAACTTCATCAGCTCGCGGGCGATCTGCGCCTCGGCGGCAAAGCTCATCGTCGTGTAGGGGTGGTCCCAGTCGCCCTCGACGCCGAGCCGCTTGAACTCCTCGCGCTGCACGTTGAGCCAGTGCTCGGCATAGGCGCGGCACTCCTTGCGGAACGCGACCATCGCCTCGGGCTCGGACAGGTTCGGCTTCGGCTTGTTCTTGGAGCGGTAGTTCTCTTCCTCGATCTTCCACTCGATCGGCAGGCCGTGGCAGTCCCAGCCCGGCACGTAGTTGGAGTCGTAGCCGAGCATCTGCTGGCTGCGCGTCACCACGTCCTTGAGGATCTTGTTGAGCGCGTGACCGATATGGATGTTGCCGTTGGCGTAGGGGGGGCCGTCATGCAGCACGAACCTGGTCCGGCCCTTGGCCATTCCGCGCAGCCGGTCATAGAGGCCCATCTTGTTCCAGCGCGCCAGGATTTCCGGCTCGCGCTGCGGCAGGCCGGCGCGCATGGGGAATTCGGTCTGCGGCAGGAACAGCGTCTGGCT
>JAIESI010000207.1 GCA_019746135.1 Xanthobacteraceae bacterium | reverse complement strand
ACGCAGACTTCTCTTGCCTCGGGAATCATCCCGATCTTGAATCACGACTCACGTTCTATGAAAAGTAGGTACTAGTCCCCCTTGCCCAGTCAAGCTATGGTGGTGAAATTCCCATACCAATAACTTGAATCACCATTCCAAGATTCCATTTGTTCTTCGCGACAAACTCGGGATCGAAGGCCGCGAGTGTGCGAAGAACTTTCGCGGTATTCTCCAATAGATAAAGATAGAGAGTTACCTGACCGGCGCGCACATATACGAACGGTCTCATGGTGTCTTGCCCAGTGAGTGGCGCTGCGAAGACGATCTTGTTGTTGTAAACGTAGTACGCAGGGACATCCGCACTGCTGATGCGAATTTCCTTCCGCCCATTCCTTATGACGAGTTGCCCCGCGTGGCTTCGATCGAAAAGCGCGGGCTTTCCAAGAACGCCAAGCCAAAGGTCCACATGCCCCGGAGCAGATAGAGCACCACCATACTCAACACGGCAAACGCCAGTGCCCTCGGCACATCGGACAGTCCCAACATCGCCATTACGACAACCACAACGGCGAGAACGAGCAGAGCGATGACCACGATTGTCAGCAAGTAGCCTCGACGTGCCGATCGAACGGTCACCATCTAACAGCTCCAGCCGTGCAGCTAATTGCTACCTCGAGATCACGGCGCCTTTAATTGTGCAATTGGTAAGGTGTCACCGTAATCCCCTGCCGGCGAAACCTTATCCGCCGTTTACCCGTTATGTGCGCCGGGCGCGCCCGGGCTCAGGGCACTCGCACCTTGATGCCGCCAAGGGCGTTGGCGGCTTTGGCGAAGTCCTGGTCAAAGCTGATGAAGGCCTCACAGCCTTCGGCCTTGGCCAGATGCAGGCCATCCGCAAAGTCCAAGCCCTGCTGCATCAAGCCCAACGCCTTCGCCGCGGCGGCCGCGTCTTCCAGGCGCGTGCGCGGCAGCCCCGCGAAATCGGAGAGGGCCTTGGCGCATTGGGCAGCGGAAAACCCGTAAACGCTCCGCAGCACCCACTCGGTCTCCAGCAGGACCGTGGTGCAGACGAAGACGTCATTGTTGTCGATCAGCCGGCGTGCCCGGGCAGCCTGTCCGGGATCGTCGTCCACCAGATAGCGCACGATGAGATTAGTATCGATTGCGAGCATGCCGCCGTTTCGCCTCGGCGGCGATCCCCGCCTGCATATCCGCGATCGACTTTGCCGGGCCCTTGTAGGACAGGGAACCGAATACGTCTTTCGGCCGGGTGGCCGCAAAGGCGGGCTTCGCCTTCAGCAATACGCCCTCCGGGGTATCCTCCACTATCAGTTCCGTTCCGGCAGGCCAGTGCCGCTGTTCCCGGATCGCCTTGGGCAATATCACCTGACCTTTGGTCGAGACGATGGTGGTGAGTTTCTGCTTGGCGGACATGGCGGTTTGACCCAGTAAGACACGAGTAAGATAGTCGGGCCCAGGCCGAATGGCAAGGCGGCGTGGGATCCGGAGGCGAATGCCGGTCACCGTCATAAGGCGATCGGTCTAACAGCGCCGGAGGCCCTGCTTCTCCGCACAGTGGCCACGCGCGCTGCCGCCCGGCGGCATGAAAATCAACTCTGACCCCATTTATCCCCCATGACCGTCAACCCGTTCGTCTCCGGGCTTCTGGCAGCGGTGATGCTGCATGAGCCGGTCACGTTGCAGCTCGCGGCCGGACTGGTCGCGGTCTGCGTCGGGCTCTGGATCGCGACCACCGAAGCCGCAACGAAATCCGCGCCGAAAGCCTAGATCGCCTTGATCCGGGTCGGCCGGAATCCAAACCGCCGCCTATTGGACCACGGTCCAACTCGATCTTTGCCGGCCAATCGGGAACTTTTGCCCACTTGATTGCGGGGAGAGACGACGGCATGACGCGAACCCTTCTGGCCGGAGCGGTCCTGCTTTGCCTGAGCACGACGGCGCAGGCGCAAACCACAACGCCCACCGAGGCGCGCGCGATCGCCAGGGAGGCCGTGATCTACGGCTTTCCGATGGTGGACACCTATCGCGTCCAGCACTCGTACTTCGTCGATCGCGGCGGTCCGGAGTTCAAGGCCGACTGGAACAGGCTGGTCAACAACGCGCGGGTCTACACGCCCGACGACAAGTCGATCCAGACGCCCAACTCAGACACGCCCTACTCCTATGTCGGCGCGGACCTGCGGGCCGAGCCGCTGGTGTTCACGGTGCCGGCCGTCGAGCAGGGCCGCTACTACTCGCTGCAATTCATCGACATGTACACCTTCAACTTCGCCTATGTCGGCAGCCGCGCCACCGGCAACGGCGCGGGCAGCTACCTGCTCGCGGGCCCCGGCTGGAAAGGCGCGCAGCCTCCGGGCATCAAGGCGGTGATCCGCTCGGAAACCGAGTTCGCGTTCATCCTCACCCGCACGCAGCTCTTCAATCCGGCCGACATCGACAACGTGAAGAAGATCCAGGCGGGCTACAAGGTCGAGCCGCTGTCGGCGTTTCTCGGCAAGCCCGCGCCCGCGGCCGCGCCCGGCGTGGACTTCATCAAGCCGCTCACGCCCAATGAGGAACGCTCGTCGCTTCAGTTCTTCAACGTGCTGAACTTTGTGCTGCGGTTCTGCCCGACGCATCCGTCCGAAAAAGCGATGATGACGCGCTTTGCCAGGATCGGCGTCGGCGCGGGCAAGACCATCGATCCCGCCGCGCTGTCGCCCGAGATGCGCAAGGCGCTGGAGGACGGCATGGCCGATGCCTGGGCCACGTTCAAGGAGTTCAAGGAAACGCAGCTCGACACCGGCAAGCGCACCAGCGCCGACAGCTTCGGGACGCGGGCTGCCCTGAAAGGCAACTATCTCGACCGCATGAGCGGGGCGATCCTCGGCATCTACGGCAACTCGAAGGACGAGGCGATCTACCCGGCCTACTTCACCGACAGCGGGAAGAAGCCGCTCACCGGCGCCGGCCGCTTCACGATGCGCTTTGCGCCGGGCCAGCTGCCGCCGGTCAACGCGTTCTGGTCGCTGACCATGTACGAATTGCCGGCGAGCCTGCTCTACGCCAACCCGATCAACCGCTACCTGATCAACTCGGGCATGCTGCCGCAGCTCAAGCGCGACGCCGACGGCGGGATCACACTCACGATCCAGAACGAGTCGCCCGGCCAGGACAAGGAATCGAACTGGCTGCCCGCGCCGAAAGGGCCGTTCTTCATGGCGATGCGGCTCTACTGGCCGAAGCCCGCGGCGTTGAAGGGCCAATGGAAGGCCCCGGCCCTGCAACGCGCAAACTGAATTCGAAAGGAGATACTGATGAACACCAGGCTCGTCATCGCCGCTCTGGTCTCGGCACTCGCGGCCGGCGGTGCGGCACAGGCGCAACCGTCAACCGGCAACACCGCTCCCGTCACCGTCGACAATTTCATCCGCGCCGAGTCGGACCTCTATTTCGGCGGGCTGATCAAGGACGCCGGCGGCATCGGCCAGTTCAATCACCGGCGCGAGGTGGCGCGGATCGACAACCAGACCGTCGTGCGGCTCAACCGCGACACGCTCTACTCGTCGGCCCTGTTCGATCTCAACGGCGGCCCGGTGACGATCACCATGCCCGATGCGGGCCAGCGGTTCATGACCCTGATGCTGATCAACGAAGATCACTACGTGCCCGAGGTCCGCTACGGCGCGGGCACCGTCACCGTCGACCGCAAGAAAACCGGCACGCGCTACTTTGCGGCGGCGGTCCGCATCCTGGTCGATCCGAACGATCCCAAGGACGTGGAGCAGGTGCATGCGCTGCAGGATGCGATCAAGGCGAGCCAGAAGAGTCCCGGCAAGTTCGAGGTGCCGAACTGGGATCCGGCAAGCCAGAAAAAGGTGCGCGACGCGCTGCTGGTGCTCGCCTCGACCATGCCCGACTTCAGGAAATCGTTCGGCACCAAGGCGCAGGTCGACCCGGTGCGGCATCTCGTTGCCAGCGCCGCCGCCTGGGGCGGCAACCCGGACAAGGACGCGGTCTATCTCAACATCACGCCGGCGAACAACGACGGCACCACGGTCCACAAGCTCAACGTCAAGGACGTGCCGGTGGACGGGTTCTGGTCGGTCAGCCTCTACAACGCGCAGGGCTACTACGAGAAAAATCCGTACGACGCCTACTCGTTCAACAGCGTCACGGCCAAGAAATCCGAAGACGGCGCGGTGGCGATCCAGTTCGGCGGCTGCGACGGCAAGATTCCGAACTGCCTGCCGATCATGAAGGGCTGGAACTACACCGTGCGGCTCTACCGGCCGCGCGCGGAGATCCTGAGCGGCAAGTGGAAATTCCCGGAGCCGCAACCGGTGCCGTGATCAGCCTGCGCCGAGCGCCACGGCGACGCGATAGGTGATGAACGCCGCGAGATACGCCAGCGCCAGCATGTAGGCGAAGGTGATGAACATGAAACGCCAGCCGCCGGTTTCGCGGCGGATCACCGTCAGCGTCGACGCGCATTGCGGCGCGAACACGTACCAGGCCAGCAGCGCGAGCGCGGTGCCGAGGCTCCACCTGCCGGCCAGCGCCTGGCCGATCTGCTCGGCGGCCTCCTTGCCGCCTTCGATGGCGTAGACCGTGCCGAGCGAGGCGACGGCAACTTCCCGCGCGGCCATCCCGGGGATGAGCGCGACGTTGATCTGCCAGTTGAAGCCGACCGGGGCGAGCACCGGCTCGAGCCATTTGCCGATGATCGCGGCGAGGCTGTAGTCGATGGCGGGATCGGTCGCCCCCGCCGGCGGCCGCGGGAACGACGCCAGAAACCAGATCAGCACCATCATCGAGAAGATCGTGGTGCCGGCGCGCTTGAGAAACATCATCGCCCGGGCGGTGAGGCCGATCGCGACGCTGCGCAGCCGCGGCAGCTTGTAGTCGGGCAGCTCCAGCATGAACGGCGGCGTCGCGCTCTCGCGCCAGAAGAAATGATTGGCGACGAACGACACGCCGAGGGCGCTGAAGATGCCGACGGCATAGAGGGCGAACATCACGAGGCCCTGCAGGCCGACGAAGCCGAACACCTGCCTGTTCGGAATGAAGGCCGAGATGATCAGCGTGTAGACCGGGATGCGCGCCGAGCAGGTCATCAGCGGCGCCACGAGGATGGTGGTGAGACGGTCGCGCCGGTTGTCGATCACCCGCGTCGCCATGATGCCGGGGATCGCGCAGGCGAAGCTCGACAACAGCGGAATGAAGGCGCGGCCGTGCAGTCCCGCGCCGCCCATGATGCGGTCCATCAGGAAGGCCGCGCGCGCCATGTAGCCCAGGTCTTCCAGCAGCAGGATGAACAGGAACAGGATCAGGATCTGCGGCAGGAACACGATGACGCTGCCGACCCCGGCGATGACGCCGTTCTGCACGAAGCTTTGCAGCAGCCCTTCCGGCAGATGGGCGGCGGCCAGCGCGCCGAGCGCATCGAAGCCCGCTTCGATCAGGTCCATGAACGGCTGCGCCCAGGCGAACACCGCCTGGAACATGACGAACAGGAGGCAGAGCAGAATGAGCAGGCCCGCGACCGGGTGCAGCAGCACGGCATCGGCGCGGCCGGTGAGCGTGTCGGGCCGCACCGGCTCGCCGACCGCGGCCTTGATGACGCGGTCGGCCTCGCGCTGCGCCGCGCGCAGGTCGGACGTGCTGGGCGGCTGCCAGGTGCTTTCGCGCTGGTCCGGGACCGCCGCGACGATCTCGTCGATGCGGCGTGTGAGCTGCTCGGTGCCGCCGCGGCGCACCGCGGTCGAGGTCACCACCGGCACGCCGAGCTCGCTCGAAAGCCTGTCGAGATCGATGTCGATGCCGCGGCGGCGGGCGATGTCGATCATGTTGAGCACGAGCAGCAGCGGCCGCCCGGTGCGCTTCAGCTCGATGACGAGGCGCAGCGCGACGCGAAGATTGGTGGCATCGGCGACGCAAAGCAGGACGTCGGGTGCTTCGGCGGCGAGCTTGCCGAGCACCACGTCGCGGGTGATCTCCTCGTCGGGGCTCCGTCCGCGGAGCGAATAGGTGCCCGGCAGATCGACGAGATCGATGCGGTGGCCGGCGGCGGTCTGCAGCGTGCCCGCCTTGCGCTCGACGGTGACGCCCGGATAGTTCGCGACCTTCTGCCGGCTGCCGGTCAGCGCATTGAACAGCGCGGTCTTGCCGCTGTTCGGCGTGCCGACCAGCGCGAAGCGCCAAGAGCGCCAAGTGCCGGTTTCGACCACCGCGCTCATGACACCAGCACCGCCATCGCCTCGCGGCGGCGGAGCGCGATGGTGGTGTTGTCGACGCGCACCGCGATCGGGTCGCGGCCGAGGGGGCCCTCGTGCAGCACCTCGACCTGCGCGCCCTCGACGAAGCCGAGCTCGAGCAGCCGCCGCTCGATCTCGGCGGCGGACACGCCGTGGCCGTCGGTCACCGCGATGGCGCCGATCGTGCCGCGGAAGCCGCGCCGCGCAAGCCCGAGCGGCGTGCGCTCCTCGCCATTCGCCGGCGCAAAACTGGGCGCTGGATTGTCGGCCATGGGACGGGGTCCGGCGTCGCTTCGATAGCGCTCAACTGGGCCCGTCACCCGTGCCAGTCAAGTGAAAGTCCGTTCATTATCAGTCGCTTAGAACAATTATAAGATGCTCGCGCGGTGCCGTTCAGCCGCCACAGCAGGCGTGGTCCTCGCCGCAGAACGTGAAGCGGAAGTCCTTGCCGTCGCGGGCGATGGTGCCGCCGGTCGGCGTCGGGAAATGCGCCGGAAAGATCAGCCGGCCGGTGTCGGCATGCGCCTTGAAGAAGCCGATGCGCGTGGTCCGCGCCGCGCCCGGATCGGTGCAGAAGCGCGTGCTCCACGCGGGATAGCGGACCTGCAGCGGATGATGCATCAGATCGGCGCAGAGGATCGCCTGCGCGCCGCCCTCGCCGAGCCGCACCATCATCTGCCCGGGGGTGTGGCCGGGCGCCAGCTCGACCGAGACGTTGGGCGCAACCGCATGCTCGTCACCGACCAGCTCGGCCTGCCCCGCGGCGAACACCGGCAGCACGCTGTCGGTGATGTAGTCGCCGGTGCGCTCGAGCGCCTTGGCGCCCGCCGCCTGCCAGTGCTCCCACTCGCGGCGCGAGATCAGATAACGCGCGTTCGGAAACGTCGGCACCCAGCGGCCGTTGTCGAGCCGCGTGTTCCAGCCGACGTGATCGACGTGCAGATGCGAGCACAGCACGATGTCGATGTCCTCAGGGCTGACGCCCGCCTCGCGCAGCCGCTCGAGCCACGGCCACTGCGCGCGGCGGAACTGCGGCCGCGCCCGCGTCTCCTTGTCGTTGCCGGAGCACGAGTCGACCAGGACGGTGAGGCCGTCTCGCCGGATGAGGAAGCTCTGGATGGTGATGGTGAGAAGCCCGCTCGCCGCGTCCTGAAAACGCGGCACGAGCCAGTTCCGGTTGGCGTCGAGATGCGCCTGCGTGCAGTCGGGGAAAATCTCGAACGGTGAAAGGAGCGGGCCTTCGGACTCGATCACCCGTTGCAGCGAGGTGTCGCCAAAGGTCCAGTGCCGGTGCGATGTCATCGATGCCATCCTGCGATGCCACGAGCTTATCCCACCGCGGTGTCAGGGTGCACCCGACACCGGAGCTGTTGGCAACGGCTGGCCCGCCTGCCGCCGGTGGCCTAGTACCCGGAATCAGAGCTGAGTGATACGGCGGCCTTTGAAGGGCTTTTGGCGGACTCGTTTCTTGGTCCAC